>JAZLHO010000001.1:0-4218 GCA_045616865.1 Lachnospiraceae bacterium
CCAATGATGAATATGCGGCATTTGGTGTTAAGAACGCCTCTGTTACGGAATTCGTATTCCCGGAATAAAAAACGCAGGAGATAAGCGCAGTGTTCGTAAAACAGTAACACTGAAAATGAGCACTGTTGCTATCGGATTGGCCAACAAATGAGATACAGAGTAATGTGAACCACAAAGTCCACGTTACTCTGTATTTTTTATCGCTGTTTTTGTCGGCATAATGTCGATTTATATGTTATAAGAAAGCCCTGCTCGAAGCCAAGAATTTTGACTTACAAGTGGGGCTTTTACCATACCGCTTCATTGTGCTTTTTCGTGAAAACTATTGCAATTATCCTGATATTCGGACATAATATATTTTGTATAAGTGTATTAATTGGAGGCATGTCGATGAAAGGTTATATCTCAGCTCGTGAAGCGTCCTACAAGTGGGGAGTATCAGAAAGTCGTGTACATAAGCTCTGTCAGCAGGGGCGTATCCCCGATTTAGAAAGATTCGGCAGATCATGGGTTATTCCTGAGAATGCAGAAAAACCCATTGATCTCCGTAACCTGAAACAACCCGATTCTGGTAAGAAATGTACACTGTGAGTGTACGGAAGCGGTCTATGAGAATATTCGGCTTGTTCTTCGTCTGTATTGATCATGCAATAATCGAGATGGATTTTATAACGATGGGAGGTGCGGTGATACGGTTGCTAAAAGAAATAAAGAAATCAGACAGTATATAATCGTAGGTTTGCTGGTATTCATAGCATGGTGTTGCCGTTTACCGGGTGTTTATCATCTTCCGCACTGGCTTTTATTTGCCTATATTCGCGATGCAATCTACATTTTTATCTTCAGCGCATGGACGGTTTCCTTGATGGGACGTGTGATACAGAAAGAGGTGCGCAGATATCTGTATTATACAGGAGCACTGATGGTGTTCTGGATCGTGCTTCGAACATTAAAATACGATTTCATTAACGACGCACTGCTGCTGCATTGGATCTGGTACTTTTACTATGTGGCGATTATTCTGATTCCCTTGCTTACGTTGTTTGTTGCCCGCTCTATCTGTTGCAGTGAGGAGTATCGGCTGCCGACAATATGGAAGCTCCTTATGATTCCGGCAGTGATCCTGGTACTGCTGGTTCTCACAAACGATCTGCACGGTCTGGTGTTTATTCTCCCACTGGATCAGCAGATGAATCCCACCACGGGAACCTATGGCTATGGTGCGGTATATTTTATTATCGTCGCATGTGTGGGCCTGTGTTATACGGTTGCCTTTATAATCATCTTTGCCAAGAATCGCATGATGCAAAAGAAAACGCGTATCTGGATTCCGGCTGGCTGCCTTTTACTGATGGGGATATATTTAGTCTTTTATGCACTCTATCCACCATTTATCAGCCGATTTTTTGCCGACTTCAACGTAGTCTGCTGCTTATGTCTGACAGCATTTTTTGAAAGTCTGCTGAAACTGAGAATGATTCAAAGCAACTCCCATTATGTAGAACTGTTTCGCTGCCTGGAACTGCCTGCCGTTATCGTAGATCAGGCATATAAAGAGATGGTAGCTACCGCTGCCTACAGTGGCGTTGCTGTTGACGATATGCGAAAAGCAGAGGGTGATCCGGTTGTTCTTGACGGAGCAGTCCGCCTCTCTTTGGCTTCTATACGTGGCGGACGTGTGCTGTGGCAGGATGATGTATCTGAATTGTCCGGTATTCTGAATAGTCTTCAGGAAGTGCGGGAGACCCGGTCCGAGGAAAATGACCTGCTTGCAGAAGAAATCGAACTGCGCACTCGCAGAGCGCACATTGAAGAGCAGAACAGACTCTACGACGAAATGCAGCGTCAGACCGCGGGACAGATCTCTTTGATGAACGATCTTACTACAGCTTTTGAGCAGGCGAAGACAGAGAAAGAAAAACGCCGACTGCTGGGGAAAATCGTGGTGGTTGGAGCATATCTGAAGCGCCGCAACAATCTGATTTTTATATCTGACAAGGAGCCGTATCCGAACATAAAAGAGCTGGAACTTTCTTTCCTCGAGTCGGTGAAGAATCTTCAGCTCTACGGGGTAGAGTGTGGATTTTCAAATGTACTGACAGGCAGTCTGCCTGCTGATGAGATTATGCACATGTACGATTTCTTTGAGGAGGTCGTAGAAGCCTCACTGGATACGATGTCTGCGATGCAGGTGGTCATAGGCCACGGAAAGCAGGGGCGTTTCATCACGATCACCACAGATTCGAACGCGGATTTAAGTTTCCTTGCCGGAGCGGATCGAACGATCCTTCAGGACGATGATGATGAATGGACCCTGACCATGATAACGGGAGGTGAGGAAGCATGAGATCTGGCGGTCGCCTCAGAAGAACTATAAAAGAGGCCATTGATGACTTACCAAATGGTATCTGCGTTTTTGATTCCACCGGACTCATGGTGCTGTGCAATCACACTATGTATCAGTTGGGATTTTTGCTCGCCGGACGTGATATTCAGACATTGAGTGAAATGCGTAAGACCTTAAAGGAACTTCCCCGGAACTCTACGGCACGTAGAGACGGAAATCTGTTCATTCTTTCTGATGGAAGAGCATGGCAGTTTTCGGAATGCAAAGTTGAAGACAGCTACGGTGAGAGCTTTATCCAGTTCATTGCGGCTGATGTCACCGAACTCTACATTAAGCGTCTTGAACTTGAGGAAGGAAATCGGATACTGGAAGAATACGGATATCGTCTGCGCAGGCTGTCAGCCAATATTCAGGCCGCCACCCGCGAGGAAGAGATCTTGGACACAAAGATGAGAGTCCATGACAATATCGGACGCGGAATCATTGCTGCAAGGCAGTACCTGCTCTCGGGCAGACCGATGGCGGAGTTTGATATGAGTGTCTGGGAAGATGCCCTGCAAATCCTAAAGTACGATGTTGAGAACACGCCGGATAAGACTGCTCTGGAACAGCTCATGGATTCTGCAAAGGCCATCGGGATACGTGTCCATATTATGGGGCGGTTACCTGAAAACACAAAAATGGGTGCGCTGATGATCATTGCCCTTAGAGAATGTGCCAATAACGCTGTTCGCCATGCAGGAGCCGACGAGCTGTACGCAAAGGTGGAAACAGAAGGAACGTTTTATACTTTGTCCGTTACCAACAACGGTCAGATTCCGCAGGGCGAGATCAAAGAGGGAGGCGGTCTTGGCTCACTCCGAACCCGCATAGAAAAAGCGGGCGGTAAGATGAGCATCCGGTGGGTTCCGGAATTTGAGCTGAGCATACGGCTTTGGCAGCCGGAGGAGGATATACTATGGTAAATGTTTTGATCGTAGAGGATCAGCGCATGATGCGCGAAACTATGGAATACTATATTCGGCAGAGTGAGAACTATTGTCTCGCAGCGTCTGTTGCAAACGCTTCTTACGCAGAAGCCTGCTGCGCCGGGTCACCCATCGATCTGATTTTGATGGATATCTGTACGGAAGACAATGCCAGCGGATTTGCCGCCACAGAAAAAATCAAGGCCCGTTTTCCTCACATTAAGGTGATCATTGTTACATCACTACTGGACTATGACTGTATAAAGACTGCGCGAAAGGTTGGAGCTGACAGCATCTGGTTCAAGGATGCCAGCCGCGAGGAACTGATGGCAGTGGTCGATCGCACTGTGAACGGTGAGTCGGTGTTCCCGGACAGGATGCCGGAGGTGTCTGTGGGAGAAACAAAAAGCTGCGACTTTACCGATGCGGAGGTTCGGGTCCTTCGCCTTCTGGTAGAGGGCATGACCTATGCACAGATGGCATCTGAGCTTGGTGTTTCGCCCGACACGGTGAAAACCCAGGTAAAAAGCATGCTGTCCAAGACAGGCTTTCAATCCAAAACCAAGCTGGCTGCCGTTGTCACCAGCAAGAAGCTGATCGTAAACGGCTTTTGAATGAAATAGAGCATTTCAACACACCTGATTTTGCAATCGGGTGTGTTTTTTTGCTATTAGAGAAATAACCATAATAAAGAATTCGCTTTCACCCTTTTGGGTGATGCATGATTTTGAGAAATAGAATAGAATTTATGTGTATCAGTGTAACTATGCCCATTTAAGAGAAAACAATGGATGAAAGGACGGTGAATGCGAGTTCATGAAAGATAAGTTCCTTTTGCAAGGGCGTGCATCACCGGGCCCTGCACCGCCAAACAATATCAATAATATTCAAATGATTGGAAAA
>JAZLHO010000002.1:0-10133 GCA_045616865.1 Lachnospiraceae bacterium
GCCTACAGCGAAAAGCCCCGCCTTGAAAAATTCCCAGAAAAGTTTTATGAACAGTACCGTCATGATTTCTTCACCTGCAAAATTATGCCGGCAACAGCCGCCAACAAAACAAAGATTACAGGAGAGATATCAGTGAAAACCGCACCTGCAAAAACAAGAATAAAAATAATAATCGTCGGTACGCTGATCAGCGCTTTTCGCCCGAGCTTTATCGCTGCGTTCAAAATCAGAACACAGACACAGACACGTATTCCGGCAAATGCCCGGCCGACCCACTCAGCATTCTCAATTCGGGAAATAATAGCCGAAAGAATCGTGATGATTACGACAGAAGGAAATACCATTCCGAGCGTCGCGACGATACCGCCGGTTATGCCGCGTCCGTTTCCCATTTTCTTACCGACAAAAGTCGCCGTATTCACCGCAATGATGCCGGGAGTACACTGGCCTATGGCAAAATAATCTATAAGCTCCTCCTCGGTGCACCATCCTTTATTCTCAACAATTTCGCGCTCAAGCATAGGAAGCATAGCCATGCCTCCGCCGAAGGTCATGACACCGATTTTGGCAAATGTTAAGAATAAGTCAAGATAAATGTTCATGGATATATGATAGCATATCAGATAGTTTAGTGGTATCATATACTTGAGGTAATGTGTTATGAATAATCTGCAGGAGTCCGGAGAGATGTACCTGGAGACGATTTTATTATTGTCTGAAAGCGGTACTGTCCGGGCGGTAGAGATAAGTAAATACATGGGATTTTCAAAACCGAGTGTCAGCAGGGCAGTGGGTCTGTTGAAGAACGACGGATTCATCGAGGTAGATAAAGACGGCAATATCACGCTCACAAAACCGGGACGTGAAATTGCAGAAAAAATCTATGACCGTCATACGACTATAACACGGCATCTCATGAGCATCGGTGTGGATGAAAAGACAGCTGCCGAGGATGCCTGCAAGATAGAACATGTCATCAGCGATAAAAGCTTCGCGGCATTTAAAAGACACACTCTTAAAGAACACAGGGTGAAGTAAAGGAAAAAGGAATCAATTAAGTAATGCAGAAAAAGGATGGGTGGCTTAAAACCATATTCATCAAATACAAACATATAATCTACTATCTGATATTCGGTGCGCTTACCACTGTGGTCAATGTCGGAACATACTGGCTGTGCTACGACATCCTGCACATCCCGAATCTTATCAGCAATTTTATCGCGTGGCTTCTGGCGGTTGCGGTATCATTTGTAACCAGCAAGATATGGGTATTCGGATCGAAGACATGGACGGTGGCCATAGTGATACCGGAGGTCATCAAATTCGGAGGAGCCCGCGTACTGACATTTCTCATCGATGAAGCGATCATGGGACTCGGAGTTGACATACTGCACTTCAACGGACTTCTCATGAAGATCGTATCAGGAATCGTCGTAGTCATACTAAACTATGTGTTCAGCAGAATATGGGTTTTCAGAAAGCACGGAGAGAATAAATGATCATAGCAAAAACACCATTTAGAATGAGCTTCTTCGGAGGCGGAACAGATATGCCGGAGTTTTTTGATAAATTCGGCGGTAGTGTCATTTCCACCTCATTTGACAAGTACTGCTATTCGACGGTGCGCCACCTTCCACCGTTCTTTGAATACCACAATGAGATCGCATACTCAAAGATAGAAAGAGTGGCAGAATCAGCCGATCTCGAGCACCCGCTCGTACGCAATGCTATGAAGTATCTCGATATCAGAGATATACGACTGACATACGAAGCAGACCTTCCGGCCAGAAGCGGACTCGGCACCAGCTCATCATTTGCAGTAGGCATGCTGAACGCATTTCACAGGCTGAAAGGAAAAAACGCGGAACCGCGCAGACTTGCGGACGAAGCGATATACATCGAGAGAGTACTCTGCAGCGAGGCAGGCGGCTGGCAGGATCAGATCGCAGCGGCATACGGCGGGTTCAACCGCATCAATTTCCACGATGATGATTACGAAGTCATCCCGATGGATATCGCACCGGAGCGCAGACAGAAGCTGAGCGAAAGCCTGATGATGTTCTTTACCGGATTTACACGCATATCATCACTGGTTCAGAAGGAATCAAAACCAATCGCAGAAAAAGAAAAAGAATTAAGGCAAATGCTTTCGCTCGTCGACGATGCCGAAGCCATACTAAAGACCGGTGAGACCGATGATTTCGGAAGACTGCTGGATACGACCTGGAAGCTCAAGCGGCAGACCGGTGCCAATGTCTCAACAGGCAAGATAGATGAATACTACGAAAAGGCGATGAAGGCCGGGGCACTCGGAGGCAAGCTTCTCGGTGCAGGCGGAGGCGGCTTCCTCGTATTCTATGTACCGGAGGATGCACGGGAGAAGGTCGCAGCGGAGATGAAGGATCTGCTTTATATACCGGTATCATTTACAGATAAAGGCTCGGAAATCATCTACGAATCAAAGGAAACAGATTATGTTCAGTACTGATCCGGAGAGGTGATCACTCAGAACCGGAAAAAGGATACGATAAGTATACTCAGTATGTTAATTTATGGAGGATCAACATGAAAGTCGTAATATTAGCAGGTGGTTTTGGCAGCAGGATTAGCGAGGGCAGTGACCTTCGTCCGAAGCCGATGGTAGAGATCGGAGACAAGCCGATACTCTGGCACATCATGAAATATTATTCGAGCTTTGGCTTCAACGAATTCATCATCTGCCTCGGATACATGCAGTATGTGGTGAAAGAGTATTTCGCAGATTACTACCTGCACAACAACGATGTCGAATTCGACCTCAAGTCCAACACGATGAAGGTCCTCGATAATCACGTCGAGCCGTGGAAGGTGACACTTGTCGATACAGGACTCAGCACGATGACAGGCGGTAGAATCAAACGCATACAGAAGTACGTGGGCGATGAGCCATTCCTTCTGACATACGGCGACGGAGTGTGTGATGTAGACCTGAACAAGCTCATCGATTTCCATAAGAGCCACGGGAAGATCGGAACACTCACAGCCATCAATTTCGGACAGAGCAAGGGAACCCTCGACACAGATGCAGACGGCAGGGTGCTTGCATTCAGAGAGAAGGAAGACCAGGACGGCGACATCATCAACGGCGGATATATGGTCATGAATCCCGAGGTGTTTGATTATCTCGACGGCGACAGCTGCGTATTCGAGAAAGACCCGATCCAGAACATGGCACGTGACGGACAGCTGATGAGCTACCGACACGAAGGCTTCTGGCAGTGCATGGACACATTCCGCGAGAAGCAGCTGCTTGAGAAAATGTGGCAGAACGGCGAGGCACCGTGGAAGATCTGGTAAACGGAGAAAACATATGCTTGATTTCTACAAAAACAAAAAAGTATTTATAACCGGGCATACGGGCTTTAAGGGAAGCTGGCTTTCCAAAATGCTTATCATGGCGGGCGCTGATGTGACAGGATACTCACTTGCTCCGGCAGGAGAAGAGAATCTGTTCACACTTTCACGCGCAGCCGAGCATATGAATTCCATCATCGGAGATGTGAGAGACTATGATGCGTTGATGAAAGCATTTAAGGAGTGCAAGCCGGAGATCGTCATTCACATGGCAGCCCAGCCGCTCGTGCGCGATTCATACAAGATGCCGCGTTACACATACGAGACCAATGTGATGGGAACCGTGAACATCCTTGAATGTGTCCGTGCCAACGACTGCAGCGCATCAGTGCTGAATGTGACGACAGACAAGGTGTATGAAAATGTGGAGACGGGCCGCGGCTTTATCGAGAGCGATAAGCTCGACGGCTATGATCCTTATTCTAATTCAAAGTCATGTTCGGAGCTTGTGACGCATTCATACAAGAGATCATTTTTTGACGCGGCCGGTATTCCGGTTTCTACTGCAAGAGCGGGCAATGTGATCGGGGGCGGAGATTTCTCGAAGGATCGTATCATTCCGGACTGTGTACGTTCAGCCATGGCAGGTGAGACTATCATCGTGAGAAATCCTCATTCAGTCAGACCGTTTCAGCTCGTGCTTGATCCTCTGTATGCATATCTTATGATAGTGCAGAAGCAGTACGAGGATAAGAATCTCGCAGGTTACTACAATGTGGGGCCTGATGACAGTGACTGTATCGAGGTCGCTGCGCTTGCAGATTTTTTCTGCAGGGAGTGGGGCGACGGAGCGAAGTGGGAAGCGCATGATGCGGGAGGCCCTCACGAGGCAGGACTTCTGCGGCTTGACTGCTCAAAGATAAAGAATGAGCTCGGATGGAAGCCTAAGTATGATATTAGGACGGCGATCGCAAGGACCGTTGAATGGGCTAAGGCGTATGCCGCAGGTGAGGATATCGTCGCAGTGATGGAGCGGCAGATTTGATATACGCCGCACCCGTCGGCACAACACTTAATACGCACCCATCGACACGAATATGTCTTCTCAAGTGATGGCTCGCGCCTCCATGTCCGAGGTAGCGGTTCCCCCTTCGGGGTACTAAGCTCGCCATGAAGGCTCGCTAAGTACCGACGTCTCCCAAGGCACTTGCGAAGACATATTGTGTCTCCGGGTGCTGCATCATACAGTATTGAGTACGAAGACTTCCTCTGAAGGACGATTCGCCTCCGGCGTGTCCTGAGGAGGAAGGTCTTCGGACGAAATACGGACTGACGGATTACAGTATATGCATATTCGTGCCGATGGGTGCGGGAATATAGTGCATACGAAAGAATAAATATTACACAACGGAGTCAACTATGACAGAACAGGAAAAGAGGCAGCAGATACTTAAAGAGGTAGCGGAGTACTGCAGGGAGTTTCATAATCAGGATAAGAGCTACACACCGGGAGAGCGCATAGGCTATGCGGGACGCGTGTATGATGAACGCGAGATGGTCAATCTGGTTGACAGTGCGCTGGATTTCTGGCTGACTGCGGGACATTATGCAGATGAATTCGAGAAAAAGCTCGGAGAGTATCTCGGAATCAGGTTCGTATCACTGGTCAATTCAGGATCAAGCGCAAACCTTCTTGCATTCATGACACTTACTTCACCGCTTTTAGGTGAGAGGCAGATACTTCCGGGAGATGAGATCATCACAGTTGCATGCGGATTTCCGACGACAGTGACACCGATGCTTCAGTACGGAGCAGTACCGGTATTCTGCGATGTGACCATCCCGCAGTACAACATAGATGTCACTCAGCTCGAGGAGGCATTGTCACCGAAAACAAAAGCAGTGATGATAGCACATACACTCGGCAACCCGTTTGACATCAAAGCCGTCAAGGCATTCTGCGATAAATACGATCTCTGGCTCATCGAGGATAACTGTGACGCACTCGGAAGCAAAGTCGGCGGAAGCTTCACCGGAACCATCGGCGACATCGGCACAAGCAGCTTCTACCCGCCGCATCACCTTACCATGGGCGAAGGCGGAGCAGTATATACAGACAACGCACTTCTTCATAAGATAATCAGGTCAATGAGAGACTGGGGCCGTGACTGCGTATGCCCACCGGGACAGGATAATTACTGCGGACACCGCTTCGACAGACAGTACGGAGAGCTTCCTCTCGGCTATGATCATAAATATGTCTACTCACACTTCGGATACAATCTGAAGGCTACGGATATGCAGGCTGCCATCGGTTGCGCACAGCTTGACAAATTCCCGGAGTTCGTGAAGGCAAGAAAAGCAAACTGGAATAAGCTCCACGACCTGCTTGCCGCAGATCCGGTGACAGCAGGACATCTGATCCTTCCGGAGCCGCTGGCAGACTCAGAACCGAGCTGGTTCGGATTTATGATCACCTGCAGGGAGGGTGTGGATGCAGCAAAGCTTGTAGCGGATATCGAAGCAGCAGGAGTACAGACCAGAAGACTCTTCGCAGGAAACTTAACGAAGCATCCGTGCTTTGACCAGCTGAGAAAACGCGGCAGCGGATACAGAATCATTTCCGATCTGTCCGTCACAGACCGCATCATGAGGGACACATTCTGGATCGGAGTATATCCGGGAATGACAGCTGAGAAGATAGAGTACATGGCAAAGACTATCAAGGAGGCAATATAATGGATGAGAAAGTTACGGCTTTATATAAGCAGTGGACACAGGTACAGCTTGCGGATGCAGATCTCACAGCAGACCTGAAATCAGTGAAGGGTGATGAAGACGAAATCTTCGACCGGTTCTATAAGGATCTTGAGTTCGGCACAGCGGGTCTTCGCGGCATACTCGGCGCAGGAACAAACAGAATGAATATCTACACCGTAGCCCGTGCGACAAGAGGATATGCGAGATACCTCGGCACACTCAGCGATGACCCGGCTATGGCAATCGCATATGACAGCCGTCATAAATCCGATGTCTTCGCAAAGGAGACCGCACGTATCATGGCATCAGCCGGAGTGCATGTATATATCTGGCCTGAGCTTATGCCTACACCGGCGCTTTCATTTGCGGTTCGATACTACGGATGTGACGGCGGAGTAGTCATCACAGCCAGCCACAACCCGTCCAGATACAACGGCTACAAAGCATACGACCCGACCGGCTGCCAGATCGACGAGAAGGCAGCGGACGCAGTGCTTGAATATATCGAAGAGGAACCGATGTTCCAGACTGAAGATAACTACACATTCGAACAGGGACTTGCCGAAGGACGCATCGAATACATACCGGATTCAGTCAGGGATGAGTTCATCGATGCAGCATCCGCCTGGTCACTCTGCGGCGATGACATCGACAAATCCGTGAAGATCGCGTACACACCGCTCTATGGAACAGGACTTAAATGTGTGACCACGGCACTTGAAAGAAAAGGATTTACAAACATCGTTTTAGTAGACAAACAGGCACAGCCGGACGGTGACTTCCCGACCTGCCCGTATCCGAATCCGGAGATCCGCGAGGCGATGGAGGTGGGACTTCGCGTCGCAAAAGAAAAAGGCGCAGACATCCTCATCGCGACAGACCCCGATGCAGACCGCATGGGCATCGCAGTAAGAGACGGCGACGATTTCAAACTGATCAACGGAAACCAGACAGGCATGCTTCTTCTCGACTGGATATGCAAACGCCGCATCGAGACAGGCAAAATGCCGATGAACCCGCTGTGTGTCAAATCAATCGTAAGTACAGACATGATCTACAAGATTGCCGGCAAGTACGGAGTCGAGGTCATCGATGTGCTCACGGGCTTTAAGAACATCGCTCCTGTAGTTACAAAGCTCTGCGAACAGGGCGAGGAAGAGAGATATATCTTCGGCTATGAGGAGAGCTACGGCTACATGCTCGGAACCCATGTAAGAGACAAATGCGCAGTTTCCGCATCACTCATGGCTGCAGAGATGTTTGCATATTATAAAGGTAAGGGACTGAGCCTTCTTGAAGTTCTCGACAGCATTTATCAGGAATTCGGATACTATATCAACACGACACACTCATATGAATTCCCGGGTGCAAGCGGTTTTGACAGAATGAAAGACATCATGGAAAGCTATCGACGTGGCAATGCTACCGACTTCGCAGGTATTAAGGTAGTAGAGACTCAGGATTACATTCACGGATACAAGGGCATCCCGGCATCCAATGTCATCAAGTATGTGCTCGAGGACAACGGCATGGCAGTACTCCGTCCGTCAGGAACAGAACCGAAGCTTAAGCTTTATATCGGCATCGGAGCCAAGACGCTTGCCGAAGCAGAGGAAATCGAGAAAAAAATCACAGAACAGGCCGATATTCACTGATATTTACCTAAAACGATTGACATGAGGAAAATCAGTTAGTATAATCGTGCGGAACGCACGGCATAGTAAGATGCATTTCGGGATGACAGGTTCGAAAACTGCGGCCCCGGAGACATGCAGAAATATGTTGTCATGTATTATTTAGGAGGTAGCAAAAAATGGAAGAGGGCAAAATAATCTTAACCTATGCAGGACTCAAGAAATATGAAGATGAACTGCAGGACCTCAAGGTAAACAAGCGCCATGATATCGCACTTAAAATCAAGGAGGCACGTGAGCAGGGTGATCTCTCAGAGAACGCTGAATACGATGCAGCCAAGGATGAGCAGAGAGATATCGAGGCACGTATTGAGGAGCTCGAAGCACTTCTTAAAAAGGCAGAAGTAATAGATGAAGACGAAGCAAGCACAGATGCAGTAAGCATCGGCTGCAAGGTCAGGATTCGTGACATGACGGAAAAAGAAGATTTAGAGTACAAGATCGCCGGTTCTACGGAAGCATCATCACTGAAGGGTTACATAAGCAACGAAAGCCCGGTCGGCAAGGCACTTATGGGTCATACCGAGGGACAGACAGTGACAGTTGAGGTAGGCGGAGAAAAATTCAAATACAAGATATTAAAGATCACCAAGGAAGACTAAAGGTTGTCATCAGGGACGGTTCTATATGACAACATTGTCATCGGACGGTTCTATCTGACAACATGACAAAAAATACGGGAGAACAGTTATGGCTGATAATCAGGGAATGAACGCACAGGAGCAGGACATAGACCAGCTCATGAAGGTGCGTCTCGACAAGCTCAGTGAGCTTCGCGAAGCAGGCAGGGATCCGTTTGTAATCACAAAGTATGATGCCACACATCACACAAAGGATGTGGCAGACAACTTCGCAGAGCTTGAAGGCAAGGATGTATCTATCGCAGGAAGACTCATGAGCAAACGTGTCATGGGCAAGGCATCATTTGCCAATGTGATGGACCGCAGCGGTAATCTCCAGATCTACGTAACACGCGATGATCTGGGTGAGGATGCATACAAGGAATTCAAAAAGATGGATATCGGAGATATCGTAGGTGTCAGGGGATTCGTATTTGAAACCAAGACAGGCGAGAAGTCCATCCATGCGAAGGAATTATCACTTCTTTCAAAATCTCTCAAGCCACTGCCTGAGAAATTCCACGGACTCACAGATACAGAGCTCAGATACCGTCAGCGGTATGTCGATCTCATCATGAACCCTGAGGTCAAGGATACATTTATCAAGAGATCAAAAATCATAGCAACGATCAGAAGATTCCTTGATGCCAAAGGCTTTATCGAGGTCGAGACTCCTATGCTTGTATCAAATGCAGGCGGTGCCGCAGCAAGACCGTTCGAGACACATTTCAATGCACTGGACGAAGACCTGAAGCTGCGTATCAGTCTCGAGCTTTACCTCAAGAGACTCATCGTAGGAGGACTTGAGAGAGTATATGAAATCGGCCGCGTATTCAGAAATGAAGGACTCGACACAAGACACAATCCTGAGTTCACACTCATGGAGCTCTATCAGGCATACACGGATTATAACGGCATGATGGATCTCACAGAGGAGATGTACAGAACCATCGCAAAGGAAGTGACCGGTTCAACTACTATCGTTTACAACGGCATCGAGATGGATCTCGGAAAGCCGTTTGCAAGAGTAAGAATGATCGATGCCATCAGGCAGTATGCAGGCGTTGACTTCGATCAGATCGATACACTCGAGGAAGCAAGAGCAATCGCAAAGGAAAAGGGTGTGGAATTTGAAGAGCGTCATCAGAGAGGCGACATCATCAACCTCTTCTTTGAGGAGTTCTGCGAAAATCATATGATCCAGCCGACATTCGTGATCGATCATCCGATAGAGATATCGCCGCTTACGAAGAAGAAACCTTCAGACCCGCGCTATGTAGAGCGTTTTGAGTTCTACATGAACGGATGGGAGATGGCAAATGCTTACTCAGAGCTCAATGATCCGATCGATCAGAGAGAAAGATTTGCTGCTCAGGATGCACTTGCAGCACAGGGAGATGACGAAGCTCAGCATACAGATGAAGATTTCCTGAATGCACTTATGATCGGTATGCCGCCGACAGGTGGTATAGGATACGGCATCGACAGACTGTGCATGATTATGACCGACTCTGCAGCGATTCGGGAGGTTTTACTCTTTCCGACCATGCGACAAACAGGGGCGACGGGAAATGCAAAGACTGCAAAGAAAGAAGAGAAAAAAGGAGAAGCGATGACAAGCCCGCTTACAAGAGAGCAGGCACTTGAGCTTTTAAAGAAATACAATTCAGATCCGTTCCACATCAGACATGCGCTGACAGTGGAGGGAGTTATGAGATGGTTTGCC
>JAZLHO010000003.1:0-45975 GCA_045616865.1 Lachnospiraceae bacterium
TTTAATTTGTCTTCCTAAGACCGCTTGGCCTCCGACTTGCGTACAGCATTTCCAAAAAAGTTCGTTTTTTTAATACGGGGTACGTCATTACGTCACTATTTGTTACATTCCCGCGAGATCAAAGCAGTTACGCGATTTCCCTGGGCTTTCGGCTGCATCTCAGCAGCAGAAACCAAGCGCCGATTAAATCAGATTTTTTATTGCTTTGCTCTGCTTCGCACACACCTTCTGAAGCTCCCAAGAGCAGAAGCCGGAAGAGTTCCGGAGCTCTGCCGGAGATGCTCCGGAGCTCCGGCCGCTTCAGATGCTTTGCTCCTCTTCTCTGCTCCTCTGCTTCTCCTCTGCTCTTCTTCTCCTGCTTCAGATGCTTTGCTCTTCTCCTCTGCTCCTGCTCCTCTTCAGATGCTCTGCTCCTCTTCTCTTCTCCTCTGCTTCTCCTCTGCTCTTCTCCTGCTTCAGATGCTTTGCTCTTCTCCTCTGCTCCTGCTTCTCTTCAGATGCTCTGCTCTGCTTTGCTTCTTTTTTCGCTATATAATGTGTATACATGATAGCGGCGGCCTGCTTCAGATTGGCGCACACATGCTTCAGGCCGATAGAACCGAGGCTTGCGAGATATCATTGTTGGTTATAGACAAAATACTGATGTTCTTTTTGGTTTATGATTTCTGATGCTCTCAAAGCCCATAGAACCGAGGCTTTCAAGATGCCATTGTCAGTTTCAGACAAACAATTGCTGTTGTATTTGTTAGTTATTTTTAGCATTTTTGGTTGACTTTGGGCTTGACAAACGGTATTATGTGAGTGCCCGAAGGGGCGGGGGCAATAGCTCCCTTCAATCGAATATCAAATTTTTTCAATCAATGAAAGGTGGAAATCAATATGAAATGGGAATTAGCAAAATTACAGACTTTTGGCGTAGAAGTAGAAATGAACCACATCGGAAGAGAGCAGGCCGCTAAGCTCGCCGCTTCATTCTTCGGAACTGGCCGCGTAGAATATGTAGGCACATACTACGATACATGGGCCGCTTACGATTCAAAGGGCCGCAAATGGCAATTCATGACTGATGCAAGCATCTCAGGAAGCAGAAATCAGCAGTGCGAGATGGTAACCCCAATACTCAGATATGACGATGATATGGAAACATTTCAGGAGCTTATCCGCAAGCTCAGAAGCGCCGGAGCAGTAAGCAATACAGCAAACGGTTGCGGCGTACATATCCATATAGGCAAAGATGGCCATACAGCAAAGAGCCTCCGCAACCTTGTAAATCTGATGGCATCTCATGAAGACCTTTTAATCAAATCAATAGGCATCAGCAGAGACCGTGTAGAATATGTAAACCATCAGCCATGGTGCCAGCGAGTACACCGCCCATTCCTCGAGCAGCTCAACAGCAAGAAGCCGGAAACAATTGATGAGGTATTAGATATTTGGTATGGAACTTCTGATGACCGAAGCGACAGAACAGCGCATTACCACAAAAGCAGATACAGAATGCTTAATTTCCACAGCATTCAGAAGGGTACAGTAGAATTCAGAATGTTTCAATTCGATAATCCAACAGCAGAAAAGAAAAACGGCCTCCATGCAGGCATGATGAAAGCATATGTACAGCTTTGCTTAGTAATGAGTCAGGAAGCAAAGGAAAAGAGAAGCATTTCAGCTTCTCCGGTACAGATGGAGAACGAAAAATTCGCCATGAGAACATGGATGAACAGAATGGGCATGATAGGCGAAGAATTCAAAACAGCTCACGAAATCTACCGCCGCAAGCTCTCAGGTGATGCCGCTTTCAGATACGGAAGACCTGAATAATACAGGGGCGCGGATGGCGTACAGCGGGATTCAATTTCCCGCCGCCCCTTTTCCGCTCAGCGGATTATATAATTAAATCTCAATTTTTACAGGGGGTATTACTATGAAAGAATTCAATGATAACAAGCGCGCATACATGGACCTTTTCGAGCTCAGACTATTCTACTTTTCAATTAATCACACAATTGATGCAGCCAACGGGGCTGATGAGGTAGCCGAAATACTGGTAAAAGAGTACGGCATGACATGGGATGAGGTCGAAGAACTGGAAAGAGCAATAACAGAAAAGCTCTGAAAATAAACACAGGGCCGCGGATGGCGAAAGCAGGGTTCAACCCCTGCCGGCCTTATCTCCGGAAATCCGGAAATATAATTAAATTCTATTTTTCACAGGGGGTATTACTATGATGTACACACCAAATCAGATTATTGATTCAATCAGAAAGCTTGAAATGCTCGAGGAGCTGGCAAATGCCTGCGACTCAGAATGGGAGCAGAACCCAGAGAGCGAAGAGGCCGAGCAGGCGTTTGATGATGCATACAGAGCTGAATTTCAGCAGGCAGAAATCTGCGCTATGATGATTCATGAGTATTCAATGAAAGCAATAGACCTGAAAACGGCGCGCCGCATGATTAGCCATCAGTACCGCGGAAAATTCCTTGAATCAATAGGAGCATGATACACACAGCCGGCAGAGCTCAGCGGAGTAATTCGCCCGCGGGCTTTGCCCCTGATGTGTTCATAATAAATAATCCCTGATTTCAGAGATGGGGTTAATGCAGCTTTCAGAGCAAAAAATAATACCGAAAAACAACAGTTGATTTTACTGAAGTTGAACGGTATAATGTAACCAGAAATCAAACCAATTATGCCAAATAAACGGCGGGAGGAGCAAACCATGAAAAGAAAATACATAGCTTACGGAAGCAATCTCAATGTTGAGCAGATGAAATACAGATGCCCTGAATCAACGATTTTATGCAAGGGAGTAATCAAAGATTACAGATTACTTTTCAAAGGAAGCAAGACCGGAAATTATCTCACTATTGAACCCTGCGAGGGAGCAGAGGTTCCGGTGGTACTCTGGGAGGTAACAGAGAGATGCGAACACAACCTTGATATGTACGAAGGGTGGCCGAGATTCTACAGGAAGGAAACTCTGCCGGTAGAAACTGAGGACGGAGTGATTTCTGATGCATTCGCTTACATCATGAACGGCCATGAGCTGGGAGCGCCGACTGAAAGATATTTCAGAACATGCCTTACAGGATATAATTATTTCGGATTCAATCCGGATGTGCTTCTTAAGGCTGTAAAAGACAGTACAAATTAAATCATGATTTCCGGCAGGGGGTATTTATTCCCCTTGCCGCTCATGAGTTATGATTGACAGAATGTGTTCGGAATGATAAAATGATAAGTAACTTTTAAAGCTGAAAAGGGGAATATTTATGACATATTTCATTCGCAACAAAATATCAGGCACTCTCATAATGCCAGGATTCAACGATTACTGGAGAGCTGAAGAAACTATCCGGGATTGTTTTGACTGCCCGCCGGGCTACACTTTCAAAAGCGATTGCTTTGAAATCACAGACGAAAATGAAAAGCCGGTTCAGAAGCCGGAAGAAGAACGCCTTCCTTATTGTATTTCGAGTACATGCGGAGAAGTTCCTGAATCTTTATTTCACGCCGATGAGCTGAACGACGCAATTGAGTATGAGCTTTACGTCAGAGAAAAGTATTTTGATACTCTCAAAGATGCAGAAAAAGCGCTTCAGGATTATCTCAGCATTAAGATTAATCACAAAAGCGCTGCAAGTGAGCAGGATCTGATTGATTTCAAGCAGTATTTTATCGAAGATAACGACACCAGAGAAGTTCTTAAGCTTGCTGAATGGTCTCCTGTTCCGGAGGACTGGCGCGGAGGATATTTCAACGAATATGACTGTTACAACGTATCAGATAAATAATATGCACACAATTTCATATAAAATAAATCCCTCATTTTACAGAGGTGGTATAAAAGAAGAAGCGGCCGGGCATGACACCGACCGCTTTTTCCTGTTGAGAATATAAATTATTTCACCCTGAGAATATCTTGTTGCAGATCCTCGTGTTCTTATATTAACACATTATTCTGCTACCATCAACCCGGTATTATCACAAAATTCCTGATTGTTATTCTTCTGATTCTTCAAATTTGAAGAACGGACGAGTTACTAAAGGTCTGCCTTCAAATGAATCTGTAATTTGAGAGATAATAAGAGAAATTCTGTCCATTTCATCTATGATATACTTATTAGGATCAGAAGCAAATTCTTTTTTCAAATCAAATTTTCTGCTTTTGAATTCTTCAAGCAAATCACTTTTAATTATATATCTGACTTCATAAGCAGCTTTGATAACGATAACAAAAGAAGATTCGGAATTAAATCCGAGCTGTCTTTGAACTAAAACATATATATCGTTATCAGATTCAGTAACATCAAAATAATCTTTTGTATTCAGTTTCCTTTTTGATTCACTTGAAACAGCACAATAACTTACTTCCTTCAATTTTATATATTTTTGATCTTCAAAATATTCTAATAAATCTTTCATTTTTATACCTCTTTCATCAGCTATAGTTAGGATGATATTTTACAGAATTATAATTATAATTCTTAGTACAATCAAAATCATATTCATTGTATTCTTGCTTTTTGTCCTGATTCTGAGATATGTAAATATTTACATTGTGTATTTCATTTTTTGTTCCATTAACACGGTTTTCTATTGCTTTCTCAACAAAAGTATTTAATGTTTCGCCTTCAGCTCTGGCTTTCTGAACCGCTTTTTTATGCAAATCCGGTGAAATCCTTGTATTAAATTTGCCACTGTATGGTTTGCAAGGTTCCTGATTAGTTTCTTTGCAGAATTCGATATAATCATCGATTGCATCTTTGAATATCTCATATGTCTTACTTGCGTCATCGATTTCAAAAATTATACTGTCTTCAACATCCAGTACCTTGCCATAAAAACAACTATCCTCCTGGCTAAAAATCAATTCAGCCTGATAGCCCTTATACTCAATTATATTTACTGCCATTTTTATAACCCTCCGTTTACTCCTTTTTACCGAATACTCCATGTTATGCCATAGCTGATCACCTCACTCTATTTCATTTTCTTCTAAGAATTTTATTAAATTATCTATTGCATACATTTTGAGTGTTTTTTCTGGATGTGGGATATGCATATAATGATTCGGCTTTCCCGGACATGAAAAAGCAACTCTTGAACCGGATGTTTTCCCTTTATTGCTTAACGTAAATCCATATGACTTCATCAATGTTTCAACTTCATCAAATGTCATATCTTTAGGACGCCTGTTTAGTTTTTCTCTTAACTTCTGAGCTCTGCTCAAAAATAATCACTCCCTTGGGTGTTTATCTTCAGTACTGCATCTTAGTACTATCTTTTAGTACCATTATAGCCTATAGATTATATGCTGTCAATAATTATCACAGAATTATCATAAAAAAACAAGAGCAGCACAGGTTCTCGACGGTGCTGCTCTTGTTCTGCTGGATATAATTTTGATACAAACTAAATGTCAAAACGCCGGAACAAAACTGCCCTTATTGCTCCGGCTTTGTTATTATAGCACACTCGCCTGTTATCATCAACCCTAATAATCCAGATACTTATCCGCTCCGGAGGAAATAATGATATTCAGCGCCGCCTTGTGCTTTCTGTTGATGCTATTGCGGCCGTAATGCATACGCTCTGCGATATACAGAGTGTTTTTGTGTCCGAGATATCGCATCATCATAATATCTCTCAGCTCATTATCCTTAATTGTATTAATACACTTGTCGATTTTCAGGCGCACTTCAATCAGCGTCTTGTATTCTGATTCAAGTTCCCTGTTCTGCTCAGTGATAAGTTCCTTAATTCGAGGATCGTGTATTCCTTCCTGAATTTTCTCATTTTCCTTAATATAGCTGCGAAGAGCTTCTACATGTTTAAATATATCTCCGCCCTGCTTAAGCTTATCCCGCAGAATCTCCTGCTGTTTTGTCAATTAAGCTCTTTACCTATCACGTTTGTCCTAAGGTACTGGTTGTTTGCAGCATTCTCTGCAAGGAATTTCTGCATAGCCTCAAGCTGAGCTTTTGCTTCGACGGCTTCTCTGAAAGTAGGCACGTGTCCTTTTTCATTCATACGTTTTCTTCTGGTCACCTCATAGAAGCCATATTTTCCGGTATATACCGCATCAGGATCAACTCCGATTGATGCCAGCGCTTCACGTATTCGTATATTGGTATCTTCGTACGTCATGCCGTCCACTCTCTGCTGAGCATAGTAATCGGATATTTCATTGTATTTCTTAATTATACGTTCCAGACGTTCTGCTCCGAACCCGAATTCAGCATTCAGCGCCAGCAGAAAGAACGCATTGTTATCCTGGCATGCTTCAACAGTAGCATCGAATACTTCCTGCTCAACTCTTTCTACTTCTTTTCTGCTCGGCCTTAATCTTGACTTCATCCTCATTTCCCTCCACAAATATACATTTCCTGCATGTCTGAGTGTTCTCCCTTGCGCAGTAGGTGCATTTTCCGTAATAATTACAGAAATCACAGTTCCTCGCTGTGCTGAACAGTCCCACTAAGCACACGGAGCTTCTTTCCTTGGTACATGCAAACCAGTCTTCTCTTTTCTTCATTATTCCTCCACCAGTTCCAGCTTCTTTGTGATTGCTGCATTTTTTGCATCATCCATCCTTGCACCGCAGTGCCTGCAGAAATCGTCACGAGTCAAATTGAAGTTTAAAAACCGGCATCGCGAACACATAAGGGCTGTTCTGTCCTGTCCTAAAATTTTAGTATTCCGCTCAATCCATCTCGCATTATTATCGAAGACTCTGCTCCTGCAATGAATAGCGCTCAGAGCATCCATCACATCAACATCATCAACCTCATCGCTCTCGAATAATACTTTGAATTCCTTCAAAATATAAATCCTCCTTTTTCATCTCTCAGCGGCACCCATGGTATTCTTGTTATTTCTGCATCCAGATAATTATCCTTAATCTGATATTTGCAATCTGAAAGCCTTACTTCTCTGAAAATAAACGCCTGGTACAATTCCCACAGGCTGTATTTGCTTCCATCCTCAAAATCAGGCTTTATAAACAACGGCTTATCCATCGTGCCCCTCATCGGAACCGAATAAATTCTAATCATTCTTCTTTCAGCTGCAATATCAGATATATCCCAGAGAAGCTGAAGACTCGTTACCATTGTTCTGTGCCTGATTTCCTTATCAAACAAATCCTTAATTCTTTCTAATATTTCCTCAACAGTCTCAAACATGAAATCACCTCACAAGATGCTCTTCAAACTCTGCACGGTATAATATATCTCGCCTATCACCTCTGGTATAGTATGAATAGCATGTTGAACAAACAGGACACTGGAAATGTGCATATACCTCATTGTACTGAGAACTAAGCTCGATTTCATCCTCTGTAATTATCGCGACAGAATGACACTTACTGCAAGTAAACTTATATTTCGGTTCAAATTCTTTAGGATCATGTCTTTCAATTATTTCAATCATTATTATTCAGCTCCTCAAAATTTATTTTTTTATTCACATTCTTCTGCGGCATCTGAGCAATACTGCTCATGCAGATTACAATACATACGTTCTTCGCCATCAACGTTAATCACTGCCATATGAGAGCAACTGTCACAATCCCATAAGTCACGCATTTCATCACTCCTCATCCTCAGCTTCTGTAACATATGTTATTACAGTATCAAAATCGTCTGTATCCACTTCACTAAGTGCTTTTATCTTTGCTTTGTTTTCGCTCTCTGCTTCTATTTCTAAGTCTATTTCTGCTTTTACAGTAACAATGTATTTCATCTTATCACCTCAAATTTATTTTCTATAAAATAAGCACACCGATTAATGCCCATAAAAGTTTTGGACAATTAAAATGAATTGAAGCAAATACAATAGAAATTATATAAACTGAACAAATTACTGATTCTGCCATATAATATCCCATGCTTTTGAATCCGTATGTACTAAGCAATCCATTTGAATTCTTATCTTTCTCTGTCATCTTATCATCACCTGCTTTTCTTCTGATTCCTGAAGCATACGTCACGCTGAGAAATCTTTTTAATTCGCCTAACCGTAAGTTTATAATATTCCTGTACGGTGCCGATGTACCTTTCATCAGTGCCTTTCATATACCAACGCATAATATACGCATAACTCTTGATGTGTTTCTTGCTCCAGTTCATTATTCCTCCATATCCTCCAGCAGTGAATACATCGTCGGTGGAATCTCTCCGGCGGCATCCAAGAAACTGCAGTCTTCTCTGAGTGTCTGGAAAGGGCAGTAATTGCAGTTGTTCTGATTCTGACAAAAGCTTTCCAGCACCTCGAAAACCTTTTCTATTTTTTCCTTATTCAACTTATCACCTCATCCCATTCTTCCGGCGGATTATCCTTGATTCCATTGCACCATTTTCTTATTTCATTATCGCAATCGTCGCAGTCATAACAGTCTCTGCAATAATCTGCAACAAACTTTATTGCTTCCTTTACTTCTTCGACTTCAAATCTATTTTCATCCATCTTATCACCTTAAATCCATCTTGGAACCGCACTGGTCGCAGTACGGTTCCGGAATATTTCTCATATTTCCGCATTCAGAGCATTCAAAGCACACTCCGAACTGTAATTCATTCCATCTTCTGTGCTTCACAGGCTGAACATCCTCTGAAGCTATCTCGCAGAACCAGTCCACCAAATCGACCATATTGTACTTTGTCCGCTCTGCTATGATTTCAGCCGCTTTCACTGCTTCAATATATTTCGGCATCTTCTCACCTCACTAAATTTTTCGTGGTCTCACGAAAATGGTCATTGGCGGTTGCTGCTTTCGGTTTATGGTTTAAACAGTAATCAAACCATTCGTGCTTTTCGCAATCTTTTAAGCATCTTCCGTCTGTATACCATTCGCATGTGGCGCAGCTATGGTCGTCATCGGTGGTTGTTTCATTTTCTGCAGCAGTTGCCTTTTCCTCTGCTTCCAGACAATCCATGCACAAATCCCATGTTCCGTCATCATGGTATGCACCGCACCTTTTGCAGGTACGGTACATCGTGCAGAATTCAAAACCGCTCATGAATCATATACCATCAGGTCGAGGATATACTGTTCGCACCTTGTAAGCTTGTCTGAGAGCTTTGCGACCTTTTCAATCTGTTCATTGATTATGAGTTTATCTCCGGCGGCTTCATCCTCGAGGAATCTGATGTGTTCCTTAAGCTTTTTGACTTCGAGTTCCATCTGCATGGAATCTGCTGTTGCGTTGAAATCTGATACCTTGTGATGCTCGAGGGATTTTTTCAGATCTGAATTTTCACTTATGAGCCTGTCAGCTTCTTCTCTGAGTTCCAGAGCTTCCTCCTTGCTTCTTCTGGCACTCTCATGCAGTTCCTGTATTTTTTCCAGGTATTCTTTGTTCTTTTCCTGTAAGTACGCTATTTCCTTATTCAGTGTCTCTATTGTTTTTTCATAGCTTTCGAGCATTACTGTTTCCTCCGGAATCTGAATTTCTTCCGGTTCTTCTGAAGCAAAGGAATCTACAGGAATATTTACAATTCTTGAATCCTCCACACTCTGATCCGGCTCAGGATGCTCTTCGGTCAGCTGTTCTTCCTGTACCGGAGCTTCTTCAGGCTGTATTTCCTCGACAATTTCTGAAACGCTCTTCTTTGGAAGCTGAAGGCCTTTTTCTTTTGCCTTTTCATATGCGTTTCTGAGAGTAGCGACCTTATTGAAGCTTCTCGGGTCTATTCCGTTTTCGACCAGAACCCAGACGATTTCCCATGTTGCACAGGAATTGAGCTGTGAGAAAATCACAACCTGCTGTCCTTTGTTCTTGCTCTGGCGATAGCTTACTAATATTTCATCGACTGTCATTTGAAATGATCTGTTCATTATTCGTATTCCTTTCTGATTTTAAGTCTTGTACCGCAATGCTTACAGTATCTTCCCGGAAAATCCTCATCATTGTAACAGACTGGGCATAAATAATGCAGATCTGTCCGCTCTGATACTCTGAAGGTCGTCCAGTACATGAAAGCATTGTCTCTGAGCTTCTTACTTCTTCTGATGTTTCTGTTAATCATATGCTTAACTGCGCTTGCTGCATTTGCAGTGAGGATAATAGCCGCTCCGACTGCAAACATAATGAACACTCCAAGCATTATGTAAAATTCCATCTCATGTCTCCCTTATTCTGTGACCGTGAACATGCAGCATAAGCTTGCGCTTAATCAGATATTCCTTGGTCTTTTTTCCCTTTGAGTCCTCAACAACATATTTTCCGTTCTCGTAGTAGCAGAAATCTGCATAATACATGCATGCCTGCTCAATGACCTTTCCCGGCTTTGTCTTTCCCTTGTTCGGACCTCTGCTGATAATCTCCGTGCTGTCCTCCCGCTGTGTCGGAATCAATTCAAAAGGCACCTGAAGCTGAAGGTCGGAGATAGCTCCGGCCTTCTCGAGAAGAAGAAGCTCCTTGTACCGGTGCATTTCTCTCATGCTGTCAAATACAATGCCGTTGTACTGGCATTTCCTGTTTCCGTATTTACTCATCAGCTTCCTCCACGATACGGTTGACGGTCTTCCAGTGAAATACATCAACAGTGGTTTTCATTTCCTGTTCTTCCTTAAGATTAATCAGCTTCATTGCACTCAGATTCTGGATTGTTTCATATGCTGCACCGTAATGTGTGTCAAGCTCCAGCAGTTCTGTTGATATCGCAATCCTATGCAGTGTGTCCCGGTATTCCTGCATCAGCTCTTCTTTTTCTTTCTGCATTTTTCCTTCCTCCTTGCTCTGATATCTGCCATTACCTGCTGAAAGCTCGGTTCTTCCTTCAGCTTTACAGGTGCCATTTTGTCAGAGCTCTTCTTTTTCTTCGCCATTCTTCAGCCTCCTTACTTCATCAACTTTGTCGATTATATCCATTGCAATGAGATATATACCCAGCAGAGCAGTTACCGAAGCCAGCGACATGAGTACGCAGTAAGAAATTAATGTCCAGAAATCCATATCAGAACACCTCCCCGGTTTCAATAAACTCTCTGAGCATCGGTATATCATAGCCTCTGGCATACAGTCTCTGAATGTTCATCCTGTCGAGCTTGCCGTTCTTACTGTATATCTCCGCACACTGCTTCAGGATGCATTCTGTGTGCATTCTGTCTCTGTTTCCTCCAGGAATATCAAAATTCCTTATCATCTGCTTTCCGCATATCCGGCAGTATACAGGTTTATATCTTGCTCTGCATCTTGCAAGACGTCCTGCATCATATTTTTCACGGCTCATCTCAGCTTTCCTCTCGACATATCTTCAATTACTGTTTCTCTTATCTCCAGAACGGAGACATTTTTGTTCCTTGCTCTGCATTTCTGCTCCAGCGTGAGCTTGTTTCCGCTCGCAAGAGTTTCATAGATATCATCAATAACGCATTCCCTGTGCATTATTGTTCTGGTCTTTCCCAGAATAGGCTCATTGCAGAAAATGCTCCTTCTGACTTTAACACTATCCATCATAATTCACTTCCTCAGATTTGCATTGATCATTCTCTTTCCGCAGTTCGGACAGAAATTAGAAGGAACAGGAATGAAATTTGTGATTCCCTTAGTCAGTCCGCTTTTCCGGTTGCATGAGGAACACACAAGATTCCCGTTCCAGTCTATTATCCACTGTGCTGTAAAATCTGCCGCCGCATTGCCGCTCAGGCTGATTTTCATTCTGTCGAGCATGGTTTTTGAGTCTTTTATATCGCTTACCATCTTAAGCGCCTTGTATTCGGACTGCACATAATAGCCGGAGGTGAGTTCATATCTGCTTCTTACCAGCTGGCAGAACTCTGCAAGCTCATCAGAGAGAGCTATCTTCTCCTGCATATTTAATTTTGCATTTCCAAAACCGTCAATAGTGTCGGTTAGCTGATTCATTACTGTTTTAACATCATCATAATAAACATCCATTTTCTCATTCTCCCCGTTTTTTCCTCTTAGTTCAGACTCATCTTCCTGTTCTGCTGCTGTTTCATAATCTCCTGCATCATTTCAAGCTGTCGTTTTGCCTCGGCCGCTTCCTTAACGCTGACCTTATTCATGTTTTTGATTTCCTGCCGGTAGTGTTCTATCTCATGCATGCTGAGGATCTGGTCGGCGAATTCCTGAAGGCCAATCTGTGCCATAGCTCCGCGGAGCTCAGCTTCACTTTTCACATCGTCCTGGTAATCATTCATGTGGCGGTTGATTTTCTTGTATCTTTCAAGTAATCTCGCACACCTCTCGTTCCCGAAGCCGAATTCCTCATGAAGTGCCACCGTCATTGTGCATACACAGACAGCAACCATGTGAGTAGCCCGCTCGAAATAAAACTGCTGTATATCGTTGAAGCTTCCTCTGTTTCTTGCTCTGATACTGCTCATTTTTTCTTAGTCCTTCCCTTAACATATGCCTCCTGACTATGGATAGCCATAGCCAGAAGCTCTGATATTCCTTCATTGATACTGCAGTGCATTGTTCCGGCGAGGATTTCACCCAGCTGATACACACACATCACAGCATCAATTCTGATATCATCATCAGTTCCGGTCGCTTCTCTGTCGACCTTTGTTCCGTTAATCTTCAGTTTTATCATTTTTCTCCCTCATAGTCTTCAGAGAATCAGCAAATGCCTCCACGAATTCCTCTCCGAACTTAGCCTTAATCTTGTTTTCAAGCTCAATTCTCGATTCAACCTTCACAAGAATCTCCATCATTTTTATCTTGGCAGCGTCGTATGATACTCCTTTTATGTCGGCATATGCTTGTATTGCATGATATACAACCGCTCCAAGCTCCGTGATGTTTGCGTGCTTGCATTCAGTTGTAACTTCTCCGGTTTCATGATTGACGATAATTTTAGTCATCTGATTTCATCTCTTTTCTGTAAATACCTCTGTCGCATTCTGTGCGCCATTCTGACGCGCTTTTAATTTTCACAGGGTAGTTTCATTACTAATATGCTCACAAGGGGCAAAATACCCCTTTATTTTAGCTGTCTGTATCTTCAAAATACTTTTTCATCT
The DNA here is from genome assembly GCA_045616865.1 of Lachnospiraceae bacterium. Classification (GTDB taxonomy): domain Bacteria; phylum Bacillota; class Clostridia; order Lachnospirales; family Lachnospiraceae; genus Darwinimomas. The sequence continues at coordinate 12,999 of JAZLHO010000003.1, forward strand.
GCTTGAAGTTATCCAGAGCATCTGCCTTGCGGTTATCAGCTCCGTCAAATTTAATCGGATAGCATGTCCTGAATATCCTGCTGAATACTCTCGCCCATGCGTCAGTACGAGGATTTTTGAAATCATCGTTTCCGAAGTTTGTCGAAATAATCATCGGTTTTCCTGAACGGTCCCGCTCGTCGATTACTCTCTGGATAATCTCCATCATGTATTCTGTCTCTCGTTCTCTGCCTAAGTCATCGATAATCAGAAGAGGATATTTTGAAAGACTGCTGTAATAAGCCGCTCTTTCATCAAAGTTGCAGGTGCCGACTGCCTCAGCTATCTTTCCGAAGTTCGTTACCAGTACCGGATAGTTCTGGTCAATAACCTTGTTTGCTATCGCTTCCGCTGCATATGTCTTTCCTGTACCGCATGATCCATACAGGAGAAGACCTCTTCCGGCTTCAAGGTGCTTTCTGAAATCATTCGCATACTTCCGGCAGTTTTTCATCATCGGCTGTCTGCCGTGGTCGTTTGCAAATGTATGATCTTTAAAATCAGGGTTAAGCATAGCAACCTGTCTTGACCTCTCAATTTCTTCATTGGTCATGTTGGTTCTGAACTTAAGCTTTTCATCAGCTTCATGCTGAGCCTCGCAGTCGCACATTACCCAGACCGTTTTTTCGGTGCCGAATATCTTTATTTTCGCCTGCTTCGGCGTATTGCATTTAGCGCAGTAATACAAACCGTCCTTCAGAACCATGCCATCATACTCCGGCACTGGTATAGCATTTATTACATCGGTGATAACATCAGCAATCATTTTCTCACATCCTTATCCGAATATCTCGTCGAAGCCGTCCGGATTGTTGTTTCCACATCCTGTTGAATTTCTCGTTGATGAATTATTGGAATATCCGTTGTGCTGCCATGTACTCACAGCCGCCTTCCAGTTCCTCATCGGATTCTTTCCAACCTTCCATCCGTTTGAATCGTAGTAGTCGATAAATCTCTGAGCATCAACATTGTAATGCTTCTCTCTGATATATGCTGCTACTTCTTCAACAGTCGGCTTCTCAAATTTCTTTTTAGGGGCGGACGCAGGGGATTTATCCCCCTTATTATTATCTTTATTATTATCTTTTATTTCATATATAGTATCCGGGGAAAAATTTTCCGCACCCCCCGGAAAAACTTTCCGCACCCCCCTGCAATTTTTTCCGCACCCCCCTGCGGAAATTTCTTCCGCACCCTCGAGAGGCTCTCTGAAAGCTTTATAAATATTAAAGCTTCCGCTTTCATCTTTTGAGGATTTTTTGAGTAAAACCTTTTTCTCTATCAAGCTATTGATGATTGTTCTTACAGTTCTTGTTGAAGAACCAATCCATTCAGCAAGATAATCCTGACTTGCATAGCACCAGCTATTTCTGTCCTGGCTAAACTGATATATAATTGCGTATACAATCAGTTCGTTTCCTGTGAGATTAAGATCATTAATCATCCATCCACATAAAGTGACGAAGTTATCATTTCTTAATTCAAATTTCTTTTCTGCCATGTAAAACACTCCTATTATTGAAAAAATAACGGAGATGTGGTATAATTAGAAGGTAGATTAAGTAAATGCTTTCTTTGTTTTAAGGACTTCTTTTTTCATTTGAGCTGAACCGTCGGTACCCTCGCACCGGCGGTTCTTCTTCTTTTTAGGCTGAGGCAGTTCAGCGCACTGAATCATCTCAGACTCCTCCGGAAATACTCTATGTACGGAAGTCAGTATACAGTCATCAAAAGCACATCTTAAACAATCCCTTCCGGGTTTGCATTTAAACTCAGACATTGTATTCGTCCCAGAGCGCCACCATCTTCTCACGCAGAATTTTATTCTGCAGTTCGCAAGCTTTAAGTTTTTCTTTGAGCGCCCTGTCGGCTTCCCGTTTCCTTTCCCTACATCTCACTAATCTGATAGCAGCCTTTTCCTTTTTTACGATCTCCCTGCATGTGTCGCAGTACTTAATCCTGATGTGGCTGTACCAGTCTGAATAGCTGGAATCCGATATTATCTTGTAACATCTCTCACAGCGCTTAACCTGTGGTATCTGCATAGTATCCTCCCCTCTCAACTAAAAAAATGGATTTCGTATGCAACGCTTTCGTTAAAACCGTTTGATTTCGTGTGAAACGCTTTCGGCGAACACATCGATTGCGTTGCAACGCTCAGGATATTTTTCTGATTTCCTTCCGCAGGGAAGAGGACAGCTTATCCCGCTCTCCCTCGAAAATGTCAATCAGTCTTTCCGATACATTGTCCTCTCCGTCAATCAGAAAACTGTATTCACGGCCGGACTCCGGAATTTTTATAATGACTGCCTTCTGGACTTCTCCCGGAGCACAGCTCATTATATCAGCTATCATATCGTTCACAGTATCTATGCTGTTCTTCATCTGATTCAGTGTTGTTATTTTTTCAGATAATGCCGAGTACGTGTCTGAGCTCTGCTCTTCTTCACGTTCCGGCTCTTTTTTATCGCCTGTGTTTCTGAATGATGACCTGAATGCATATGCTGTTCCGAATATAACAGCGAGACAAAAAATAGTCTCTGTCATATCAGCCCTTCTTCCACTCTTCGATGATTTTCCCGGCTTCTTCTCTGAGTAAATCATACTTTGCTCTTTCTTTACCGCTAAGAGCAAGACTGAGCTCAGAAGCATCAACTCTGATTCCTCTTTCAGAAATGGCTTTCACCAGATCAACCTGTGTTTTACCGAGCCTTATCAATTCGATTTTGTATTCCATCAGCTAATGTGCATATACCAACGCAGAAAGTGAGCAGTCGGAAGCGCAAAAGATCTGTTGAGCTTTCCGGCTTTCTTCCATGAGATTCCGAATGAACCTGACTCAATGGCTGAACGAACTGATTCATCATCTACATCAAGGAACTCTGCTGCAGCCTTAACCGGAATATTGGCAGGGTACTGCTTAATCAGATTTTCGATTTTCTCATCATCATGCTGAAGGTATTCACTAATTACGTTTGTCATGACTATTTTTCCCTCCTTTATGTTGAATTGTTCGCACAAATCTGATATAATTAACTTATGTAAATAATTTTATTTGTGCGATGTCTTAATTATAATCCCAATATGAGTATTTGTCAAACCATTTTTGGTATCAAATTAGATATTTGTGTATTTGCATACAAAAAAGGGGAATATTTTATGAAACTTATAAACTTAATACTAAAAATTATGGATGAGAAACGAGTATCACAAAAAGAGCTTTGTGATGCTATCGGAATCAGCACCAGCACATTTTCAAACTGGAAAACAAGGCAAACTGATCCGCCTATCAAATATGTGATGCCCATCTGTAACTTTCTTGAAATAAGCCATTCTGATTTAATTTCTCAGGCTTCTATGGATGAGTATAATCCTGATCCATCTGAACAGTTCACAGTAAGTAATACAAGCATTGGAAACAATAATGTTATTGGTTCAGCGAATACAGTCCAGAGCAAAAGTTCACAGAATGGGATTGAATCCGAATTTTTTGATGTCTTTAATGGATTATCATTATCATCCAAAGCTAAAGTTATAGCGCTGGCAACTGAGCTCTCCGAAGGTGAGAACAACAATGAGGGATAAAGGCGGCACCAACAGTAAATATGAAGTTAAGGTCACCATCGGACATGATGCCTTCGGAAAACCTATCCGAAAATCTTTCTACGGCAGAAGCAAAAGAGATGCCAGGGCAAAAGCTGAGCAGTATAAGATTGACAGTGCGATGAAGGAAGCTCTGTCCGGAGACATGACCTTCGGTGAGCTTGCTGAGGAATGCATTAAATCCAAGTCAGTAGTCAACCGCTCGATTACTATGGCTACTTACGACGCGGCATGCAATAAATTTTCAGAATTCGTAAAAGATATGAAAATCAGAAATATCAGCCGTAAACTTGTACAGATGTGGGCCGATTCTCTTATTGATGAGTACACACAGGGCTCGATCACAACCTATCTGGCGAAAATCAACACAATTTTCAAGTATGCAGTCGAATACAAGTATATCTCAGAAAATCCATGCACCGGAGTCAGAACCAAGTCGAAAAAAGAGAAAACAAAAAAATCTGTTTACTCCGAAGAGGAAACAGATCTGGTGATTAAATATGCTGATGATAAGGATAAAATCGGAATAGCTGTTGATATCATGCTGTCCTACGGAACAACTATCAGTGAAACGCTGGGCATCATGTACAAGGATATTGATTTCGAAAACAGTACAATCAGTATTTGCCGCGGTGTGACCTATTCCAAAGGCGGCCTGAAAGTTGATGCTCCGAAGAACAGCCACCGTATAAGAACTATTGCTGTATCAAAAAGAACACTCAGCCACATTAAAAAATTCATGGACAAAAACAGCACCGGATATATTATTAATTTCAACGGAGACGATAAGCCGTCCACTCCGAAAGCGTTCCGGACCAGATATCAGGATTTCATGAAGGAAATGCATGAGTATTATGCCGCTCAGAATATTGATATCAAAGTGCTGAATCCTCATGAGCTCAGACACACAAGAGCATCCATCTGGGTGAATCAGGATGTAAACCTCTTTGCCATAGCTGAGGAAATGGGCTGGAGTGACCTCGGAATGCTTCGAAAAGTATACGGCCATCCGGATATAAACAGAATCAGAGGTATGCTGCGTATTGACGAATAAAAAGATGAAAGCTCTGCACGTGACTAATGCAGAGCTCCCAAGGGAAATATTAAATTATATGGCTCGCGATTTAGTAAAGCCATTGTTATAATAGCACACTTTTCCGCTATCATCAACCCCACGAAAAAACCGCCTGCAAAGCAGACGGACTTCTTCGGTAAAAACTAAATAACAACAACATTTCCTGATCCTGAAAAAATAGAAAACGTTCAACGCATATATAATACCACACTTTTATCCTATCATCAACCCGGACGGGAAAAACCGCCTGCACGGGGGAGTGCAGACGGCCAACATTGGTACTTGTCTTTTTTCACAATATCTTTAGGATATCTTCTAATAGGGATTGATAATATAATAACACACTTTTCTCCTATCATCAACCCTTATCTGTCTAAAACGGAGAACGGCCGCCCATCGGAGAACAGGCGGCCTTCAAGTTTTGAATTGAAAAGTCGCAAAAAAGTCGTATCAGCTTCTGAGATGACGCATTTACGTAGGGTTTATTTTTATATAAAAAAAATTAGATAAATACCATTCACGACGCAAATGCGATGTTTGCGGGATTTGTTCGTATAATAGTCCGAAGTTATCTGAAGATATTTGAAGTATTCTGTCGTAAAAATAGTCGTATTTGGACCTCAGAAACACAGAGAAAAGCCGCTCCCGAAGGAACGGCTCAACAATATAGAGGATGTATTTATTTCACATGCCCAGCATTGATTTTATCCTGGACATTCTGGCGATATAGTCTGTATGGCATTTTTCCCACTTCTCGCGCATTTCAGGCGGAGCATTGAAAACTGTGTTTATTTTTTCTATCTCCTTTACTGCAAGATCATGAATAGTGATGGCATGGTTCAGCTCATCGTTTGCCATGTCGTAGAATCTTGAGCTGAGCTGTGTTTCTCCGTTAGCCTTGTATTCGATATAGCTTTCTGAGTATTCTTCTGCGCTCTCGAGCTCTTCGTCAATCATGTCTACATATTTCTTTATCTTTCTCATAAGTCACCTCACGCAAACTTCAGGATTCCACAGCAGAACTCTAAAACGCTTCCAACTGCAGTTCCGGATGTAAACACGAATGTAAATGTGTGAGATACGTCACAGCAACAACCCTCAATCGGTAAATCCGTTTCAACGTGAACAGGGTTAGCTCCGGCAACAAGTGTAAGGTCTCTAAGAGTACACGGAAGTGGAACTCCGTCCATATACACCTGAAGCGTTCCTGTGCTTGCTGCAGTTACTGAGATAACTACATCGGCAGATATATGGTAAAGCCCTGTTTTCAGAGTTGTCATTGACTGGCCCTGTGTTTCAATAGATACTCCTGTATCAACCACACGATTACCGGCAATCTGTAAATTAAGTACCTGTCCAGCTACGAATGACTGCGGATTATTATTATAATATCTCTGGCAAGACTTATCTCTGCAAGTCTTGTGCTTATTTGATGAACATCCCATTTTATTTTCCTCCTTTAAAAAAGGGAACGCACGAGTTATGCGTTCCCTGAATCGTGCTGTTAAAGCATATTACTGTTAAAGTATATTAGTTGCAGCAGCCACCGCAACCGCCGTTGTAGTTACAGAACGGTGAGCCGTTTGCCATGTAAGTCATGCCCTGAGGCCATCTTACGACGCCGCACATCTGCTGTGAAATATAAAGCTGATTAATCTCACGAGCCTGTGCATCAAGCTGAGCCTGCATCTGGTTCTTTTCCAGCGTTGCGAACTTGTTGTCGATATTGCTGTTAATAGCATTTGCAAAGTTCGCCATGTCGTAACGTACAGAGTCAACGTTCTTCTGGTTCTCGAATGTAGCGTTAGCGAGCTGAGTCTGAATAGCTCTGCCTTCGTTTACTACTGCTCCGCCAAGTGTAGTCTGGACGCCGTTAAGCTGCTGAGAAAGCGCATAAGTGCTGTCGCAGATACCATAGCCGATTTTATCGAGCTTGTTGTCAAGGTTCTGGAACTTTGACGAGAAGAGTATGTCCTGCTGAGATGCAGCAGAAGCATAACCACTGAGTTCACCAGCTGTGCCATAACCATAACCGCCTCTGTTCCAGCCGCCATTATTAAAAATGAGCAGGAACAGAATGATAATCCAGAAGCTGTTGTTTCCGAATCCGCTTCCGCCGTTAGCGACTGTTGCAAGGTCTGAAATACTGTAGTTGTAGTTTTCCATACTTTTTCCTCCTTGTAAACTTTTAAAGGTCAGCGACATGATTCTTACTTCATGCCGGTATATAAATCCGTGCGCGCCCGGATTTATTTCAAAATTGACGGGTCAATCCCATTCTCACGTGCAATCTGTTCAACAGATTTTCCTTTATTCGACTCCACAAACTGTCGGAACTGTGGATTGTTTTTCATCATATCGTTAAATATATCATCTGCGTTCTGTCCGCTCATCATGTTTTTGATTGACATGATCTGACTCAGAAGATTTCCGTGATTTGAATTCTGAAGCATTGACAGTATAGGATTCATTGATTATTTCCTCCAGCTTCTTAACCCTTCGCTCCAGATCAGACGGAACTGATGCTGTCGCTTCAGGTGTGTATGGTTCTATTTTGTATGCCGTTACAGTAGGATATCCTGCGCCGTCGGTTTGCTTCAGCCAGATCAAGGGTTGAGTCTCATCAAGGAGCAGAGCCGAACTGTTCGGCGGCATCTGATATGCTTTTGCACCGTTTTCCCCGTTTACTCTGATGATTTCCTGCTTTGTTACAGGCTGATATGGATTACCAGCCTGTGCAGGAGTGTTACTGTTATAGGGATTGTATAGGAATTGTGAATACATGAGGATCATCTCCTTGATTGTATTATATCATATATTTTGTCTGAAAAAGCACCATCTTTGCACCGTGTTTGTCTCAGAAAAACATCAGAAAAGTGTCAGAAGGAATAAAAAAAGAACCTTCCGTAAAATAATTACGGAAGGTCCGGAGTTTAATGTGTATCCAGGTATTCTTCAGTTTTTGAGGTAGTTCTTACCGGCAGATCCGGCCGGTGTTTCCTGACCTCATCATAGCGTATTTTAAGTTTTGCGATTGTACGGTCCACAGTCGACTTGCTGCAATTAAGGTATGCCATCTGCTGGGTTATCGTCATTCCATCGACTACCCTTGTTTTCAGAACTTTTAATTCAAATTCGTTCAGTATTCCTTCCTCAACAAATGCATCATAAATACGTTTCGTCCATACTATCTGATGAGCCATTTTTCATATTCCCCCTTTTAAATCCATTTTAATACTTTTTCTGACATAAATCAATATAATATTGAATTAATAGACTGATATTTAAAATGTGTTTATTTTCTCGTACAGATACAACAAAATCCTGCTCAGTTCCGGCTGATCAGGATTTTGCTGTAGTTTTTGAAAATCAATATGTCCGAACCATAAGTGTCAAGCCCTTAGTTCGTGATTTAATTATAGCATATGCGGAGCTTATCATCAAGCCAGGAAATTGACTTAATTTTTTTTATCCTTTTCGATGATTATTTTTGCTCCTATTAGAAACGATACAACTCCTATAACAAGGCCAAAAAACAGTATCACATTGTCTACCGGACTATCAAACATTATACTTCCTCCTTAAATATCATAATTTTATAAAAGTAACATAGACGTTCAAACCATCATCCTATTATAAAGTTTGCTTTACACTTCTTCGAGATGCTTATATTCGTTGCATTCATCAGTTCGCTTGTTGAAATAATCAAGTTGATGCTTCTTGCACATACAGCCATGATTTCCACTCATATCGAGTGACCAAGGTTTCATGTGCTCACATTCTTTGCATTTGTCTTGTAAATCGTTATATCTCATATCACACCTTCTTTTCAAGTTTGCTTTTAGTGATTAAGTTCTGCAATATTATTACCATGAGATGTTTCGGCAAGTGAAAAATCGGTACCACAAAGTTTTCCGCTTGAAGTAGTAGTAGGATACTTAAGTATACACCCTGTTCCAACTCCGTGGTCTGTACAACTAATGGTGGTATTAATAAATTCAGATTCGAGCGTGCATCCATTTTCAAGTGATTGTAAATACATGCCTGCAGATTTTCCTTTTATTTTACTATTTCTTACTTCAAGAACACCTCCTACCTTTCCGGTAACGCCAGCTTCGTTGTGATAATACAGTGCTCCCATTTCTATCCATTCGCCACGATAATTACTCCAAACCATTTCTGCATTGCTGATAAATTCACAACCATCAAAAGTAACAGTTTGATTATGTCGAATCCCCATGCCGACAGCCGCAGTCCAATTAGATACGAAACGACAATTTCGTACGTTAAGACTATAAGGTGTTGAGTTGCCATATTCCACGTGCATGGCGTATGCTTTGGAGTCTTTGTCTTCGGGTCTAATTGTTGCTTCTGATGTATCAGCTATAAGTGTTAAATTCTCTAAGCTACCGATATTCGCTTCGAGAGGAGGTTCTGCATATATACCTTTTTTTGTGATTATAATACAAGATTCTTTACACACACCGACAAGATTTCTATTTTTACCCCACATATGCACAGTTTCGTTGTATTCACCTGGGCCAATAAGGATTGTGTCACCATCAGATGTTGCATTTACAGCATCACTTACTGTAAGATAATCTCCACTGCCATCCTGTGCAACCGTTGTAGTAATATTTTTTTTGTTAGATGACTTTGTTGGCCTCAAATATACGCCAAAGTCGTCAGGAACTTTAATCGGATTTGTGAAGTTTCCGTTTTCGTCCACATCGCCTGTGTCACTGAACGAAAATGATATTGCAAAATATTTATAATCTGGTTTATCTAATGTATTTATCAAAGTATCTCTACTCGCTATTCCAGGGATTGAAGATTCGTTCGCATCTCTCCACGAATTCTGGAAGCAAGCCCTACCATCCCTGTTATAATACGTTGTTGCATACTTTATATATGTTCCGCCGTAATTATATATTATAGCCTTATAATCATCAGGAAGTTCTTCGCTATCGCCTAAAAAATATGTATATAAACCGCTACCCACTTTCGATGGTTCCATATTAAAATTGTTATGTCTACCATCTTTAAAAGCAGACATTGGTATTATTCCTGTATATGCGGATAACCCAGCTATATCTTTCTGAACCGAATCAATGACGTAATCGCTACGGCTAACATTTGACGTTACAGATACAAGATTTATAGCGTCTTCCTCCGATATGTCAGTGCCGATTCTTATCGAAGCGTTGGATGTTTTTGCAATAGTCCATCTAATATACGGATATTCCTTGCTATTAACTTTTAACTGTATTCCTGCCGGAACCCATGCGTTTTGGTATTCATCACCAATCTGTATCGCGCCGGTTCCAGAGGCATCCTTAAAGGCGAATACGCTAAATTTATAATTTTCGTTTGATACTGTTACTGTACAATTGCCATCGATTTTAAGAAAATCTGATAATATTCTTGATGTAGTGCTCGACACAGTGTAATTATTATTAATAATAGCCTGAGATGCATTTGATATTGAAGCAGGCCTGTAATTAACAACTTCTTTGAGTATATTACTTAAATCACTCTTTAAATCAATAATTTCACTTTTTATTTTCAACAAATCTTTATGGTTTTCTTCATATAATTCATTCTTGTTTATTCTTATAGCATCAAATACATTAACTACCCCATCATTATTTATATCATAAAACTCATCATAAGAATCGTTAAGTAAAACAATATCTTTAACATTCAAGTAATAATTAATTAACGGCGCTGCCATAACTTTGCTTCCAACCATTGAAATAATTAGAAATAAAATCGCAAATTTAAATATTAAGTTCGTTTTTCTTTTGGTGTTCATAAATATTCCCCTATCGCATATAATTTGTATGATATATATATATATATATATCGACATAACATTTGTTTTTTAAACAGACAAATCTCCTCAGCATGCGTGTCGAGGAGATTTTAGGAGGGTTTATAAATGTCAGCGGAAAATATCAGTTAATAAGCTTTTTCCACGTATTAGCTCCGCAGATGCCGTCCGGCTGGAGCTGGTGTTCATGCTGGAATTTAACCAGGGCAAATTTTGTTTCAGCTCCGAAGTCAGAATCACAGCCGTATTTAGGCAGTTCATAGCCGTATTTATGCACAAGCAGAATCTGCATTGTTTCTACCTGCGGGCCTTTGCAACCGAACTTAAGAGTTTCAAGCTTAAGTTCATTTTCTGACGGAATATCTGCCGGAGCTTCTTCAGGTGCATCTTCATCAGCCTTGTATCTCGTCCAGAACATTACATGAGGACTGTTTACAGATATTGTCTGCTTTGTAACATACTCTGAAGAGCTGCCATTGCCGTTGATGTAAGTAATCATTTTTGTAACAGGGTTAAAATCAACACAGATTACAACATGATCAAGCGGTCTTGCTTCTTTGATATGATCCCAGTCAATTGAAATAACATCGCCGCCTGTCGGATAATCTTCCGGCTCATAGAAAAGCCCGCTCTTAAGCATATCATCTCTCAGAGGTCCGACAAAAGTATTGTATACCGGAATGCCAAGATACTTGAATACTTCTGACACTAAATGCGCACACCAGTCATGCGAGCCGCCACATCCGACCTGACTTCTGTGCTTTCCTTCAAGCTCCAGAGCTCTGTTTTTAATTCTTTCTCTCATTTTCATGATGATTCTTTTCCTCCCTTTCACTGTTTTCTATTTCCTTATCTCCAACTTCTGGTAGTCCCGCGAAACTGGTGCAGATAGATAATATACCGGACAGAACCGATACTGAAACAACCATGCGCCAGTTAATATCTTCGAGCATAGCTGACGTTGATAAGCATGCTAACGCAGATTGAGCCATTGTTTTAATAGCTCTGATGCTTGCTGCTTTTAACCATCTTTTATCCATGATCATTCCTCCTTTATTCTGTCGGAATCTGCATAAACTTATGATAATAGTCGTCCATTACACCGTTTGCCCCAAGTTCGTGATATCTTCTGTAAAGATTCTCAAAATTATCTCTCGCATAAAGCGGAGCAAATCCTTTTTCTGAATAATGCATATACATCTGATACAGTCTGTCACGAAGCAGAGCCTGTACTCCAAGTTCCAGAGCTGTAGTTCTTGCCTTCTGTTCGCTGAGCTTACTGTGCAGATACTTAAATAACGCCAGTACTGCACCTGATCCAAACAGCAAGGATAATATTTGGTATGTATTCATTCTCCTTCAATCCTCCATATATTTTGTTCCCGACATTAATGTCGGGAACAAGGTTACCGCATTGGTATCTCTTAACGTTTTTAATTTATCTGCGCCGTAATTTGCTTTATCATTGCATACAGTTCTGCATTGGTTGGTGCGTATGGAATATATGTGTTAGTTGGCTTGTTTGGCGTTTGTACGGCTATTTCGCTAAATGTAATTGTTGATGATGCATTAACCCACCATTCCATTTTCTTTGCATCTTTTGCAATAGAAATTTCAAGTATATTGAATCCTTCTTTAACTTTGATATCATAGTTTTTAATCTGAGTATTGGACTCGTCAAAGAATTTCAACGCCGAATTCGCAACAGAAGTTGAATTGAATCGTAATGTATAATTACCTGCCGGTATAGATACAGTTTCTTTCACAATATAGGCAGAACTATTAATTGAATTGCTGTCACTGCTCCAAACAGTACCTGCGCCAGTTCGAGTCACAAGTTCGATAATGCTATTTGAATATGTAGGATAAAGCGGAAAATAAACCGAACCATATTTTGTGAAATGAATTAATGATTTAGGCGGAAGAAGGCTTAAATCAATTGAATTTCCGTCAAAATCAAGAATTCCGTTATGGATTGATTCTGAATAAACAAATATATCCTTTACTTTTTTTGATAAAAGAGTAACTGTATAATCACCATCTTCATTAATATGATACACTTCATTATTTGATTCAGGGTTTATTTGTGTACTGCCTACTGATAAAGAAGTAATAGCATGTAAAGGTGGCTCATAATGGTTAACAAGATAGAATCCATCCTTAGACCACTTAAATTCGATTATTTTTTCATTGGTTATATCACTGTTAATTACAGCGCAGTTAGTTGTTTTAACACCGTTATTAACAATCTTAACCCATGCGCTTCCAACATTGGCTCTGAATTGCAGCATAAAATTATCACAGCCAAATGGATTGTAGAGTTTATTGATCGTGTACTGTTCAGAACCCCACACTACATACACAACATCAGGAAATACATATAATTCATCAATTACGCCATTCGATGCATAATATTTTAATTCCTGAATCTGAAATCTTTTAATCATACCAGTGTTAGTTATATGTTTGGTTTCTGCCGAAATAATCAGACTGTTTGATTTAAGTTCTATTGTTGAACCGTGACGTGCAAGATAGTCCTGCGTATTGAGAATGTATCCGTTCCCCTGCTGTGCTATCTCAATATTACTATAAAAATAACCAAGCTGAAGAGAACGTGAATATGTTGGCGAGTCATAGTTATCTACGCCGATGAAAATCATATCGCCTAAGACAAGTGGAAATGCGCCTTCGGATTTATTCAAACCTGAAGGGAATTCATCCATGGTTCTAATGAACGTAAACGCATCCATATCTGATGTACTATAAAGACGAGTTTTCTTTGTTACTTCATCTTTTACCATCATATATACCTTATCCTTGAATTTGAAAATTTCACTGTCGATAACATTATTATTATCAAGCGTAAGGCGTTTAAGCTCTGTGTATGTATAATCATCAAGATTAAACTTGCACATATAAATGTATGAATCCGAATCAGTGCGTGAAGTTATTGTCAAATAAATCTGACCATTAATTTCCGCCAAAGCAGGTGCCCATCTGTTACGTTCTTTGTTAAGTCCTAAGTTCACCTTTGTCTTTTCAAAATTAACAAGGTCTGTTGTTTTTGCGATTTCAAAATCAGACGTTTCGTCTCCGCCTGTGTACGCAATATAAAGTACACCATCTTTTTCAAACAGGCTTGCATCTCTTGCATTTTCAAATCCAGCGTTTATTTTCTCGTAATCTATGAGATTTTCAGTTGTATAGAAGTTTAATGATGCCGAGCCATCGAAGAAAGCACTCAGAAAGATTCTTTTCTTCGAATTCGCAAGCGCATTAATTGCTGTCTGAGTAGCTGTCGAAATAGGCTTATCTGCATCAGATGTATTATCAACGTTAGAAAGCCCTATTTCTTCCTTTGTGTATGTCGGTTTGTTGGGAGTTCTCGCCCAATCAGGAACTGTTGGATCAATTTCAGTGTATTCCGTCATATATCCACTGTCATTCAGAAGTTCTGATGTCCTTGTCGGAATGATTGGTTTATTAGTCAAGCTGTTGTAGTTGCCGTCGAATAAATCAGGCTTGCCGTTAAGGTCACTATAGTTACCGCTGAACGTACTGAAATTACTGTCGTTCTGCAGCTGAGAAGTTTTAGTTGGTATAGTCGGCTTATTTGATAAGTCATTATAGTTGCCACTAAAAGCGTTCATTTCTATGTTAGCAACTTTCTCGTCAAGTCCTATTCCTTCAATTTCAATATCTGTTGCATCAGCAATCTTAAAATTGCCCAGTGGCTTGATTTTATCAATAACCTGTATGCTCATAATTGAATTTATTCCTCCTTTTTATTTTGCAGGATATGAAAATAAAGCTTTGAAAGTTTGATTAAGCATGGACGTATCCGATTTATCAAATTGGAAATACAAATCTGGAGTGTCATTTCGAGCAGTTATCCTGAATTCCCCAATGAATTTATAAGAAGAATTAAGCCTTCTTGAATAATATTCGAAAATATAAGGTGCTCGAAATCTCTCGGGAGTCCAAATAATAATGAGAGAATTGTTTGACAGCGACTTGAGTGTAACCTCCACACTACAAAACACAATACCAGCTACTAATTTGTACATCACAGTCGAATTAAAGTTTGCGTCTGTTTTAGTGTATGTTACCCAATCTTCTGTCGGTAGTCCAATATCGCCAAGTGATACATTTCCATTCAGCTCAGTTCCGTTGATACTTGGTTTGCCGGTCAGGTTTGGGTATGCTGTAGTGCCAGCCGGACCTTGTGGTCCTTGAGGTCCGGTTGATCCGGTTTCGCCCTTATCACCTTTGTCACCCTTCGCTCCCTTCAGATAATTGAAGGTAAAGGTTGTTGTAGTTCCACTGGTCGAAGCTGTTACAGCCGGTGTTCCTACTGAACCGATGTTAGTGCCATTCGCGGCCTTTATCGTAGGCGTTACGCCGTCTTTGCCATTAGTTCCGTTTGTACCATTAGTTCCGGCTGCTCCAGTGTCACCCTTTTCGCCCTTCAAGTTTGCAGAAGATGTACCTGAAGCAGATGTTACAGTTAAAGTCGTACCGCTCCAGCTGTGAGTACAGCTTACTCCGTTTGAACCGTTCGTGCCGTTCTTACCATCCGAACCAGCCGGTCCTTGTGGACCTGTTGCTCCGGTATCTCCCTTTGCTCCGGTATCACCTTTCGCTCCGGTGTCACCCTTCGGACCTTGTATGCCTTGGATTCCTTGCTCGCCCTGTGGACCTTGCGGTCCTGTATCGCCTTTACTACCTTTAGTGCCGTTGAAAACTTCGAGAGTTGATGTGGTACCGTCGGACTTGGTGAAGGTGTAGATGTTTTTGCCGCCGTCGGTTGTGGACTTGGTGGTCTGGCTGCCGCCGGTGAGGTAGTTTGTCGGAACTGTCGGGATGTCGGAAAGCTTGGCGTAGCCGGTGAGCTGATTGCTTAGGAATGTTTTTGTAACGTAGTCTGATAAATCAACATCATTAATGCTGCCGAGGTATTCCCAGCGTTTCTGATCAGTGTACACATACTCTTCGAAGCTTTCTGATGATGCAGGGCCTACGAAGTATAAGTCACCTACATCCGCATTATTCGGAAGGTCGTTTACTGTATTAACTCTGCCTTTAATCTTTACTACAGTGCCCTTGCTTTCTTCAAGGTCTGTTACTCTGCTATCCAGTCCGGAAATCTGGCTGTCAACAGATGACTGTGCCTGCTGAAGATCAGCAAGCACCTCATCTACCATCCGGTCATCAACCGAAACGCTGTGTGCCTCCATGATTGGATAATCGCCTTTTGGCTTAATCATGTGGTCTGTTCCGAGATAATCATATTCTGAAGGCGGTTCTCGTCCGGCAATATGAATCTCCGGTGGATTTGTAATTAATTCATCCATATTACATGCCCTTTACTGATATTGTAACCGATGGGTTTTCTGATGTTACAGTAAGCTTTTGTGTGCTTCTGTATACATAGTAATCCTCAGCATATTCGCTGTGATTGCTTACTGATACTGTAACAGGACTTTCAAATCCGCCCTGGAATACGCTCTCGAACACAACGCCACCGAGACGCTTAGGATATGCGTAATATATATACTGTTCATTCGGTGCTACTGTAATATTTCTTGAAACTTCATCGCTGAATACATCCTTGGCAAGTCCTTTTACAAGAGAAGCATTGATAATGTTTCTGCTGTCAACGCCATAATAAATATGATTGATAAATGAAATATCAACAGACTTGCTTGCTGACCTTCCCTTTGCATCTGATACGGTAAGTGTGTATCTCTGAGGCTCAGTAACGTTATTCATTGTCTTCTGATTACCTGAAACAGGCTCATTATTGATTTTCTGAGAAGCTACTTCACCGGCAGTGCTCCAGTTCAGTGTAATATTTTCAGTACCTCCGATTTCGCACACATTAGGGCTTGCAGAAAATGCAGTAATTGCAATATCCTCATGTCCAACAATATCATCAATTCTTCTGTTGATATCTGCGATTGCTTCTGATGTAGTGTGTGAAAGCTCAGTAATGCTCTTGAAATTTTCCTTTATATCTGAACGCATTACTTTCTGACTTTCAGATACAATATTAAGCTTATCGGTTGTTGATTCACTTACATTGAGGATCTGATTTCTGAGAGTACTCTGTGTAACTTCATAATCAGTCATTCTCTTTTCAATCCTCTGAATATCAGCCTTTTCAGAAGTGATTTCAGTTCCGATTCCTTTGATATTCTCCTTGATAGCTGCGATATCCTGTGCTGAAGTGCTTACAGTACTCTGTATGGCAGTAATTCTGCCGTTCATCTGAGAATTTGAAGAGCTTACTGTTTCTGAAAGATTATTTAATGCTGTTTTTATTCCGGCAACTTCTCCGCTTACACTTCCGAGTCCGGATTCAACAGAATTAATTTTTTCATTTGCACTTCTGATGTTTTCGTTGATTCTGGAAATGCTTTCTTCCACCTGAGCCGCATTTGCATTCACGGTCTGTGTAAGATTCGTAACCGCAGTATTTACCGAAGCAATTCTTTCAGTAAGCACGTTCTTGTCGGCCTGCTGAGCTGCTGAGAGTTCAGCGACTGCATTGCTGAGCTGAGTAATTGAGTTAGTGTTGGTGCTGATGAGCGCCTTTACTGCTGTGATTTCAGATCTGAGCTGAGTTACTCCGGTTTCATTCAGAGCTATTGCCGTTGAGTGTTCATGAACAAGGTCAGCGAGTGCATTAAGACCTGCAGTAATTGTTGAGATAGATTCCGTTACGGCCGTTATATCTCCTGCTTCCTTGGCTTCAAGAGCTGTTACTGCATTGGCTGCTGCTTTTACTGAGTTTTTGAGATTCACTACATCCAGTTCGAGTTCATGTAAATCATCCGCAAGTCCTGGAACAACTGCAGCATAATCAGCCGAAAGCGATGAGAGGTCGCTTCTGATCAGAGCCGCTGTGTTCTCAATTGCCAGAACGGACTGATGCAGAGCTGTCATTCTTTCATCATATGTTGCCATATCCTGAGAATACTGCTCAGCTGATACCATTCCGCTGTCGTAGCGCTTACCGTGTTTGATTTTGCCTACAATCGGACCGCCGTCTGTAGCATACAATACATCATTTCTCATGCTATTTACCTCCTGATAGTAATTTCCTGTGCTTTTGCCGCATGATATGTTTCTGATCCGGTTCGGAGTATTACGTCATACAGATACTTTCCTTCAGGAATTCCGGAAGCATCAATATTTACAAACACATATTCCGGATCTGAAATATCAGCTGTAAGTTCAGCGACAGTTTCTTCTTCATTGTAGATTAAGACTTTGATTTCATCCTCTGTTTCAGGAATATAAATATAATTGCCTTCCGGCTGATTATCAATTATTACGATTTCAACGTGTGTGGAATCGCCCTGGATAATTTCAAGCTTGTTTTTCAGTAATGGTGTCATTATCAGTTGCCTCCTTTGATAAGAGTAAAGTAATCCGCTTTTTTCTCGACTATATCAAGTCGTCTGAATGCAGCTGAGTCACCGGATTTGATTTTATCCCATCTGGTTTCATGTAAAGGCGAATGAATGAACTTTCCAAGCTTCATGCTGTCGATTCTTCTTGTGATATCATTGTATTTTACTGAAATGATGGTCTGTGTATCAGTATTTCCTCTTAAATCAGTAATACGACCGCTGTCTCCGACTCTCATCGTCCTTATTCGCTCCCAGCCTTCGTCGCGAACCGTTCCGTATGTGTCCACAAATGTTACTTCGTATGAACGCTTTTCAGAATTATGCTCGTTCCAGTAAGCCGGACCGTAAACGTTAATTATCTCATCCAAATTTTCCGCTGAAATATCCGCTCCGTGATATATTCGGTGTGCGAACCGCCTGTCTGAGCCGAAGTTAATACCCCAGTATGAACCGTCCTGCAGATATGCTCGGAAATCCGTGCATTTTTCAGAATGGTCTTCTGTATACTTTACCTCTTTGCAGTTATCTGAAACGCTGAGCTCAAATGAATTATCAACGCTTCCCTCGAGCCTGTCGTCCCTTATGCTGAATCTGAAATTATCACGGTACAGATAAGCTTTATACTTGTTTATAAGTGAATCAGGAGCGCCGAGAATAGCATATGCAAGAGAAACATTTTTGAATTTCCAGCCATAATAATACGGATGAACATTTATCGAAGCCGTAAACTCGTAATTAGTACTCAACGGATCATTCGACCATTCTGTTCCCATATCGCGTCCGGCATCGTATGGCTGCATCATATCCCTCAGTACTGTTTCAGGATAATGAGCAGTTTCATACCTTCTGAGAAGCATATCTGATAAGTAATACCAGATGTGAGGAGCGTAAGCTGTTACACAAGGGACTCCGTTCTGAGTAGAGTATGTAAGCTTAATTATCTGGAACAGTTGTCCTGTGGTTGCTCTGATAATGCTGTAAGGCTGTAAGGCTTCCCATGACTTATCACTTTCAATCATAGGACAGGTCACTTCATATGAGTAATCGCCGTTAAGTTCCTCCGTGATTACAGCCGACAGAGGCCTTATAACCGTTCCGAGAGTATCAAATTGTGTATAATTCGTTCCGTATACATTGCCCTGAGGTGTGTGCTTGTCGAATACGCGGATCATCAGAGCCACCTCGTATTCTTTTTAACTTCGATTTTTGTAACATTCTTGCCAAATGCCACCCTCAGATTATCTCTGAGCGTCATCATTCCTATCCCACCCTTGGTTACAATAACCTTATGAGCAATATCATTATTTCCGGAATCCCATACCTTACGGTTTTCAACATCAATTGTGATTACTCCGGAAACATCATGCAGTTCAAGCTTTACTTCTCCGTTATTTGTCTCAAACTTGAAATCACCTGAGGTTGTAACCCTGTATACCGGTTCAGAAGGCCACGTTCCTTCATATGATATATGAACATCATTGAAGTTCGGATCTGCCGTTGCCGGTGTGAACGGAATATTTATGAATTCGTTTGTATTGGCATACTTAAAAGGCATTACAGTGAAAGTAACCGGAATAATTCCGAGTTCCTGAACCATTCTTGTTCCGTTAAGCACACCATTGCATACAGCCATGTAATGTTTATCCGGATCATCTGAGAATATCAGCTCATGATATCCCTGCAGCCACTGATTGATTCTGCTGATGTGTGCCGCTGATGTATCTGTGATTCCAAGATTAACGGTTATCCTCTGACTCTTAAATGCCGGAGATTCGTACACAATCGGCACACCGTAAGGCATGTCAATGATTTCAGTCTTTCTTTCAGACCTGATATCCAGAGGAAGACGGTCGAGAACCCCAAAATCACTGCTGTTTCTGCCGTTAAATATAAAATAACTCACTTTCCTCTGCCACCTCCGCTCTGAGCCTGTTTAATAGCTGATGCCATATCCTCAGCCATCTTGTATATATCATTGTATCCATTGATTGTGTTTCCGGTTACATTAACATTAATACCGGAGCCCTCAGAAATATTTCTTTCGCGAATAGAAGGCTGTGGCCTGTTTCCGTAGCTTACAGTTGCCGAAGCGTCCGGAACCTCTACACCTGCCCATGCAAATTTTGAAGGATCTGGCGGAGCATCAGCAATTCCACGTTCATACATATCCATTTCCACATCATACACTTGCTGACCTATGGAATTCGTCCAGTGATTTTTCACAAATCTTTCCCACAATGCACTGAGAAGCTTTGAACCGGATTCTCTGAGTTTTTCAAGGTTCTCCTCCGATGTAATTCTTTCACAGATTTTATCAACCATTTTGTCCATACCTTCAAGGATAGGGTTCAGGTTATCTGCTACAAAATCAGCAAGAGTTGTAACTATTTCCACAGCTGAATCAACAAGGCTGTTAAGTGTTTCCTCCTCCATGAGCTTGGTTCCGAGTGATGTAATTATCTCTTCACCTGTTTCGAGCAGCGAAGGAAGGTTTTCTGAAATATAAGTCCCCAGTTTTGTAAGTATTGTCGTTGCAGTTTCTGAAATGTTATCAATATTATTTACAACGCCTTCACCTATTTTTGAAATGATGCTGATTCCAGCCTCAAAGAGCTCTTCTCCGTTATTCTCAAAGAAATCACACACAGTATCAACTATGCTGTCCAGAGCACCGCTGTCTACAAGCTTGTCTGCGGTCTTCTGCATCCCGTCCAGTATACCAGTGAAAAGCGTTTCCGCACTGGAAGCTATATCCTCAGTAAAATCCGGCAGATACTGAACAAGTTCAAGCATCAGATCTGTCGCACCTTGTATCAGCTC
This sequence comes from Lachnospiraceae bacterium, assembly GCA_045616865.1. Taxonomy (GTDB): domain Bacteria; phylum Bacillota; class Clostridia; order Lachnospirales; family Lachnospiraceae; genus Darwinimomas. The sequence goes on from JAZLHO010000003.1 coordinate 33,787, forward strand.
AGGAAGGATTTCCTCCTTGCCCTCATCTACCGCCTGAAGAAGAAGCTTCATGCCTTCTGTAACCGAAGTATTGAATATTTTCAGCTTTGAAGGCAGTTCCTTTCCGGTTTTCTGCATTATCGCAGTCAGTTCTGCGGACATTCTTGCACCGACCGCTCTGATTGAATCGACTACAGAAGCCGTTGTTCCTTTTTTGATACCCTCATCAAGAATATTTACCCAGTGTGTAAGTTTTTCAACACCATCGGCTCCCTCTTCCGAAAATGTTTCATAGATAGATGTTCCGAGCCCTGAAAGCGCAGATGTAAGGAGAGTAATCTTTCCTCTGAGGTTATCCATCATTGTTTCTGCTGTAGTATAAAGCACACGGTCTCCCATTGCAGTAGAAACAGGATTGTAAATCTTGTTGTACTCATCAAGATCATTAACACCTGAGATGAGTTTCTTTAATTCCTGGAATCTTGTCTTTCCGCCGATAGCCGACTCAATAAGCATTTCCTGTTCCTGAGTAGCTCCGGAAAGTGCATTTCCAAGTTCTCTGATTGTCTCAGTAAGTCCCTTGAATGAGCCATCTTCATTCCATGCAGAAACACCAAGGTCCGTCATTGCCGTTTTGGCTCTCTTATTCGCACCGGCAAGGTTAATGAGAATTGAGTTAAGTGCCGCACCGGCTTCTGAACCCTTTACGTTCTGGTCAGCGAGAATACCAAGGATTGTCGCTGATTCCTTCATATCGACATTAAGAGTTCTGAACGTTCCGGCTGATTCTGAGTAAGCCATGAACAAATCCTGTAATGATGTTGCAGAATTGTTCTGAGTAGCCGTCATGATATTCAGCAGTTCTTCTGTTTCAGAAACATCTTTTCCGTATGATTTAAGAGTAGCCGCCGTAAGGTTCGCCGCCATTGCCAGATCCATCTGTCCCGCTTCGGAAGCTTTTACAACAGGTTTTAATGATGTAAGCATCTCCTGTGTTGTGTAGCCGTTGAGTGCGAGATACCCGAGGGCATCAGCCGCCTCTGTGGCCGTTTTAGAGGTGGTGGCACCTGTTGTTTTTGCCGCTTCAGTAAGCTTTACCATATCTTCAGCAGCCGCACCGCTGTACGCCAGTACTTTTGACATGGATGCCTCAAAGGACATGCCCTGCGAGCTTGCAAATGATACAACAGCCGCTCCGGCGCTTATAACAGCACCTGTATACGCTTCAAGCCCCTTTACTCCGGCGCTGAGTTCAGCTGTTACCGCCTTTACACTTGCTTCAAAGGTTTTTATGCCGGCTTTTCCGACATTTTCAAAGGCTTTTCCTATACCTTCGACAGCCTTCTTGGCTGGTCCGAGGCTGGTTTCAATCTTTTTACCGCTTGCTGCTGTTTTGTTGCCGACTTCGTCTGCGGTCTGGCCCTGCTTTCTCTGTGCAGCTTCCACCTTGTTTATGGAATTTACCGTGTCAGCAAGGTCCTGCTTGTACTTGTGATAAGCTTTTGCAACTCTGTCGACGGATTTTTCATTATCAGCAACAGCCTTGGCGGCCTGTTTTTCTTCCTTCTCCAGTTCCTTCAGTCTTGCCTGAAGGTTTCTGACTTCAGCTGAGTTTTCTCCGTAGACCTGCTTTGCAGTCTGTATGGCATTGTTTACTGTCTGTACAGAGTTTTTGACCTGGGCATAAGTGTTCTGACTCTGGGAAAGCTTTTTTCGGTTTTCATCAAGCTGACGGTCTGCTCCGGAAACAGCCTTGCTCAGCATATCTTCCTTAGCTCTGAGGAATTCCAGCTGTTTTCCGTAATTAGCCGCAATATCAGCCTGCTGTTTCATCTTGCCCGAACCGACAGCAAACTGAGATGATGTAGCCTGAAGCTCCTTATCCAGTGTCTTTAAATTCTGGTTAATTAAATTGAGCTGGCGCCGGAACTGTGCTTCACCGTCCAACGCCAGCATCGTACTGATCTTACCCATACCGTTTACCTCCTCTCTGCAAGTCTGTTAAGCCATAATTGAGTGATATCGCCCGGAGTAAATAATATGAGGATTTCGCTGTAACTTAAGTTACAGCTTAGTCCTCTGCTGATGACACACAACCGCTGTTTACGGTTGTGCCCCTCAGGGATTCTTTTCAGCTTCTATCTCCTCGAGGTCCTCATCCGCTTCAGTAATCTTAAGTCCGTCCGGAACGACGAACTTTGAATCACCTCTCATGCAGCTGAATACTTCTATGAGATAATCATCCACTTTGGTAGCATCAAGAATCACTTCGAGATCTTCATCATTGAATTTTTCCTGTTTTACTCCGTCTGAAATACCGAGTTCAATCTCTTTGTTCGTGCGGGCAATCTCAGCATTTGCAAGAATTCTTATGAGCTTTGCAATATTGCTGAGCTGTACCGCCTTATCAAGCTGATTTCCCTCTGCGTCCTTAAGAAGCACACCGAAGTTCTTCATTCCTCCGCAGAGTTCTGATATTTCACGTGCTGCTAAATTTGAATAGAAAAGTTTTATTTCTTTGTTTCCGACCTTCATTTTTCTCTCCTGAATTACTTGTTGGATGTTGTAGCAGGTGCTGATGCAGATGCAACAGAAGCAGTTGCAACACCGCTGATGTTAGCCATTGTATGAAGCCAAGTGAGCGCTTCAGATTCTGAACTGAATGTTGCTTCTTCAATAATAAGATCCTTTTCAAATCCGATTACAGGAAGCGCCTTGCCTTCGATTGTTGTAGTCTGGAAATTGATGTTTTCTGTACCGGTTTCAGCTGAATCAGAAGTTTCTGTAAATACAGCATTGTAGAACCACATTGCTCTGTACATTGTAACGTTGTTTACTGTCTTGGTTTTGTAGTATCCGAAGCCGCCGTGTACCGGAGTATCAAGAGCACCTCTCTTAAGGCCTGACTTGCCGCCGCTTGCGTTTACCTTTGTGTAACCGAACATTGCACAGCGATTGTTGTCGCTGATTTCATCGCCTTCAAATGAGATTGAAGCGCCTGTTACCTTTGAAGCATATTCTGCAATAGCATCATCAGCATAAAGTGTGCCTTCTGCTGTAGTAATTGTAAGGTCAGCTTTGATTGCCTTGCATACTACAAATCCAGCGTCATATGTAGGCTTTGCACCGCTGTTAAATGCGCTGATCGGAGCAAATACCGGATGTTTAATTCCTATTGTAGCCATGATTATTTACTTCCTTTCTGTTTTAAATACTCATCCCACACGCTCTGCATAGTCTTGGTCGCCAGCTTTTCTGCACGAATATCAATGAGGTCTACAATGCGATCACCGGGAACAAATTTTCCCGTGAGATTATTAGTCCATCCATAGTGCTGGTAAAATGCTTTTTCAGCATCTCTGACTTTTACTGGTTTTCCTCTTCTTATACGTTCTTCCTCGCCCATAGGGTAAGTGAGTGTGAAACGCCCTAATTTATTGGTTTTTATTCTTGAAGTTTTTATACTTCTTTTCAGATGTCCTGTGTGCTTGTCGTGCCAGGCTTCAAATTTCTGATACCACGAATCAGCAACGTCCTTGCTTCCGGCTTTCAGCATTTTCTTTGCTATCTCGCCCTTGTCGAGTTCAGCTATTGCCGCAATCTCTTTCTGAAGCTCAACCATTCCTGATATCTTGAACTGTGCCATCAGATCACCTCCACGGTATATGCATACTGGCGTCTCTGTGTGTCCTTGTGATAAATTATCTCAGGACCTCTGTATGGTAACTCATACTCCCTGAATTTTTCCCTGATCTTCGCCGGAATTTCTGAAAATTCCTTTTTTGTGAGTACATCAACAGCTATAAGCGTTGATTCTTCCTGCCTTACATTATCAGCATGGGTTTCTCTTGCACCGACCTCACTCCAGACGATGTATTCATTCGGCTCTTTATCAGCCTGAAGATGATATGTAGCCGGACAGCATTCAAGGAGAACATCTTTGAACTCATATATCGTCATATACTTCCTCCAGTCTCTGCAAGGATAGTAATGTAGTCGGCGGAGCTGTTTCCTGCTTGTGCTGAACCTGCTTTATATCGTACTGAATTCCTTCAATAACCACGATATCCTGTGTCGATATTCTTCTGTCCTGATGTATTTTTATAAGCTCATCTATTTTCACAGAAGCCTGAAAAGCTTCATAGTTTCGCTTAATGCCTATCGTTTTATACTGAAAAGGCACACATCTGTGAAATTTCGGACGGAACATCGGCTTCAGTCCGGGTTCTGATACATCTGTAAGCTTGTAAATGCTTGCGACACCATCATTAAAGGTCTCAAATTTCGTCTGTTTCTGAATCTGATACATATGACATCACCTCATATTTGTTTCTTAAAGCTACAATCTGCGGCTGATACCTGCCTTCAAATTCATCCAGGCATTTATTCCAGATATACCGCAGACAGTCCTTGCAGAGCTGAGCCGCGGCTTTATCTTCGGAATAATCGATATCAACACCGGCATATTCATTGATAATGAATTTTGCCGATGCAATATCTTCTCTGAGCTGTGTGTCCGTTAATTCATCGTCCCATGTGATATTAAGGCTGCGTTTGCATTCCTCAAAATCCATCAGGGCACCTCATTACTTTCTTGTAATTGCGAAGTGGTAGGATACTTCAGATTCGCCGTTAGTAATTACAACCTTTACATCAGCTGTCTGCTTTGCTGTAAGGGCGATATTACCGTCAGTTACTGCCGCTCCGTCCTTTGTAACTACAACTGTAGCATCTCCGTCCTTTGGAGTTACTGTAATCTTAGTGCTTGCAGAAGTTGTTTCAGCTGTGTACTTGAGGCCGCGCTTGTCGAACTTCTGATCAAGGTCGATGCCTGTGAATGAGATGTTTGAAGCGTAAGCGTTAAGCGGTCTGTCTGTAGTAGCTACGATAGGGAATACTTCGTCGATATCGTTAATATCAAGAAGGAGGAAGCCGTTCTTCTGCTTTGGACGGCCGTTGCCGTAAAGCTTTGTCTTGTATGCTCTCTGATCTTCAAAGAATCTTGCGTGGTCTGATGATTCAATCACGCCGCCCTTTGCAGAACCAAGTCCCATAAAGTAATCCTTGCCGATACCCATTACAGCCTCACCCGGATCAACAAATGCTGACTGGATAACTGTTGTAGGATATGGGAAGATATTTGTAACGTAAGTCATGGCTGTAGTCATGCCTGTTGTTGCTGGGAAAATCTTTGTAAAGTAGTCAACCGGATTAACGATAAGAACTACAGAGTTAATCTTTCTTGTGCGGCCGTTATCCTTCTGAGCCATAATAGCAAGGAGTGAACCATAGATTTCCTTTGAGAATGCAGAAACCTTGATTGCTTCCTTCTTAGGATAGCCTGTTGAAGGATCACGTGGCTTTGAGTAATCTCTAACCATACCGATAGGCTCAGCATCATCACCGTCCACACCAGTACCAGAAACGATACCGTATTCAAGGCCTAATGCGATGGACTCCTTAAGCATTGTGATTGCGTATGCAGCTACCCAGCGAGGGCCGAGGTCAAGCATATCACGTGATACAACCATGAATGCAGAAAGCTTGCAGAGTGTCATGTCGATTGTGATGAACGGACCGCCGAGGAGTTCTTCTTCAATCTTGCTGTTGAGTGCCTTCCATGTTGCTCTCTGCTCAGCAGAATTATCAATTGTCCACTTTGTAACAGCTGATGTGTTTGTGAAGTCGATAGCATCGAAAAGCGGATGCTCATGCTTAAGTTCTTCGATAATGCTTGTGTATTCTGTCTCAGGAAGCTGTTCCATAAGGCCAGTATACACACCGCCTCTGATTTCGTTTCTGAAATCTGCATTTGCCATGTCGATGAACTTGTTCCAGAACTTTGTTTCTTCGCTTGTAAGAGCCTTTACACCGCGAGCTTCAAGAACTGCTTCATCGTGTGTTCTTTCGTATTCTTCATGAAGATTCATGAGTTCCTTCTTGTTGAAGTCCTGAAGCTCTTCCATAGCATTCTTAAGATCATCAACTGAGCCGCTTGACATAGCAGAAGCTACTGCATTGTAGAGCTCGTTCTTCTTGTTTTTGATTTCATCAAGATTAGTCATTAATTTTCTCTCCTTTTACCAATTTCATAAAGATTTCATGTGTTTTATTTTCAGCCGGCTTTGGTTCCGGCTGAGGAACTGGTTCATCCTGCTTTTCTTCCGGATTTGGTTCCGGTTCAGCAGGGGCTGGTTCAGGCTGTTTATTTTCAGCCTTTGGCATTTCAGGGAATGCTTTTGCACTGAATTCAGAAAAGTTCTTCATGAACTGTTCCTTAGCTGAATTCATGAACGCATTGAATTTATCCTGGGCTTCCTTCTTGCTGTTATCATCTGATTCAGTAAGTTCGTCAACAAAACCGTATTCAAGACACTCCTTTGGAGTCATCATTTCAGCCTTGTCGAGGAGTTCAAGAAGCTTTTCATCGCTGATTTTTCCCTTAAGCTTGTTTTTATAAGCCGGAATAATGCAGCCATCACGGATTTTATCAAGGTCTTCAGCACACTTTCTCATTGCTGCTGAATTGCCGCATGCAAAAGTCCACGGATTGTGAATCATCATCATGCCTGCATCACTCATGATAACCTTGTCTGCCGCCATTGGTATTACAGAAGCAATACTGCAGGCAAAACCGTCGATATAAGCAGTAACATATGCTTTGTGACGCTTTAACTGGCTGTAAATTGCCACACCTTCACTGACTGAGCCGCCATATGAATTGATATACAGATTAATGTTCTTTGCATTCGGATTTTTTTCAAGAACCTTCTGAAAATCCTGTGCGCCTACACAATCATCACCTTCCCACCACTTCTTGTCCACATCTGAATAGATATGAAAATCAAGAACTTCGGCATCTTCCGGCACTGTGTTCTTTTCTTCCTGGCATTTCACGCAGTTTCTGATTTCCCACATCATGTGTTGTTTTCATCTCCTTCTGTAATTTTATTTCCCTCAGCAGAATTGTCACCCAGAGCTTTTCCAGCTTTGACTGCGGCTTCCGCTGTGGTATAGTTAAGAGTCATATAATGAGCACTTGACCATTCTTCATCAAGGCCGCGTAAACCAGCCTTTTCACGAACTTCATCAATACTAAGGAAGCCCGAAGCAATAAGCTTGTCAATACTTCCGGCAAGTTCAAAGATATCAATATGCTTGATATTGGTCGTGTCTGCCTCAATTGCATAACCATCAATTATCTGGTCTTCAGAAAATACCTTGTAAGTAAATTCCTCGCCAATCATGTGAGCTATAGGATCAATACAGTTAGTAAGAAGCATCGAATACGCTTCCTTTACACCGGCAACATCGCCTCTTACAAGGCCGACCGGCACTTTGTATGCCTGTGCTATACGTGAAAGGGCATCTTCAAAAAGTACCTTTACGTCTGTAATCTCGTTTGAATACTTTTTGGTTGATTCTGAAGTATTGGATTCGTACCTGTAGCCGTTAAAAAGCGGAAGAACATGATTTCCTCTTGAAAAGAATTTCTTAAATCTCTTGTTTACGATTTCCTCATAGATTTCATTAAAATCTTTTCGGTTTCGCTCCTGCTGGTCAATTGTAAGAATTCCTTTTTCCTCACCACTTCTGGCATACTTGTCTGCAGCTACATTAATCAGCTTTTCATACACTTCAATTATCGAACGCATGTACAGCTGAACAGCCTTGTTGCTGTATTTCAGATAGATAACGTTTTTTGCCTGGAATCTGTCCTTGAATTTGTAACTGCCCTTGACAACATTCGTGAACACGTTTCCTCTGATTGCATTTTCCTCAACATCAAATTCATCAGCAATGATATACTGATCATCAACTTCAACTATGAGCACTTCTCCGAACAGGAGCTTTGTTGTAAGTTCCTTAAGGAATTCAGTAGAGCTCTGATTTCTGTTGGGATGAACGTTCAGCTTCGTCCAGATTACTGATTTTTTCTCCTCAGCATTCTTTCCGTATGTTTTGAATTCTATATTTGAGACAATGCTTGCAATCAGGTCGACTATAACATGCATCGCATATGCATACAGACACAGCCTTGTTTCCTCTGCATCTTCATCGATAGTCATTTCAAGAAAGTTTTCATGATTTGTGGCTTTCTTAAAAGTCCATTCGCGCCCGAATAGCTTCACTTTCTCACCTCCTGAAACTAAAATGATACTACATCAAGAATCTGCATTTCCTGACCGTTTGCGTATTCATCAAGAATATCAGACACACAGAACGCTGCAACAAATGCCTTGAAAGGATCTGTTTTTCTGCTCTTCGGTTCTATCTTTCCGTAAGTGATATTACCCTGCGGAGACACTACAGTTGTTGAGTTCTGTATTGCCCAGCGCATTACCGGAGTATCACCGAAGCAGAAGCGATTCTGAATGAATCCGCTTGTGATCAGCGGGATGTTCTTCATTTCATCACGCGGCCTTATTCTGAATACATTTTCCCAGCCCTTGTCAGCGCTGAAGTTTATCTCCATCAGAGCCTTGCTTAATAGCTGATATCTGTAATCGTCAATGCCGATTCTTAATATCTGACTGTTTCTTCTGGCCGCCTCATTGGCAAGCCATGCCGCCGGAAGCTCAGGAGGGATTTCCTTTGCATCGACAAACTCTATATCTCCCTTGACAGCCCATGCTTCAAGAGGAGCTTTTATCTTGTTAAGGTCTTTTGAGTATCTGCACACCCATGTTTTCTGAATCCAGTAATCTTTTTCACCGACACGGTACAGAAGACCAGCTGAAAGAAAGTCTGTGGTGCGCATATAGTCAATACCGCCGACGCACGGCATTCCGTAAATAACCTCTTCATCAATTTCCTGATTTGTGGCTTTTACGTTCTCCCATGCGGTTACTTCGTTTTCAAGTTCCCTTGGCGGACAATTCATTCTCTTTGCTGGGAATGATATGTTTTCAGCCGGATTTCTCTTATACGCCTTGTATTCAATGCGCATCTGACGAATCATGCTGTAATATGTTGCCATATCCTCATAAAGTGAAGGATTAGCCTTGAACCACGCATCTTCATTATCAATCTCGTCCATATCATCGAGACAGCAGATATAGAAGAGCTGGCCGTCGTCTGTTTCATCTCCGTCAAGAACTGCTTTTGCCTCTTCAAGCTTTGTATCAAAAGGACCGCCTCGTACAAGGCCGTTGGTTGTAATAATCAGCTTTCTTGAATTCGGCTTTTTGCCTAAGCCAGTTTCGGCAACATTAACAGTTTTCATTGATTCAAATTGGTGGTATTCATCAAATAAAACGGCTCCCGGACGCTGGCCATCTTTTGTCTTTGCGTTTGAAGTACAAAAATACAGCGAAGATCTTGTTGCGAGGTTCGTAATTACCTCTTTTGTCCAGTAGAAGAACTTGCTCATAGTTTTTTTATTATCTTCCAGAATATTATATATATCCATCCACGAAGTTTTAGCCTGGTCTTCAGAGGTTGCATATATATAAACATCATATTCACGCACACCATGTACAGGAGTGAGCATGCAGAAGATAATAAAGCTTATTAAACCGTTCTTTCCGGCGCCTCGCCCAACATTTACAAATGCATAGGGAAATCTCAGAAACCCTTCCTGCGTGTATGTACACATTACAAGGGTAAATATGAATATTTCCCAGGGCAGAAGCCTGTAAGAGAAGTATTTCTGAAATGCTAAATACTTTTCGAGCTGTTCCTCATCAACAAGGAGCTTCTCTTCATCGAACACTTTTTCTATAAAATCACACATTTTATGCTGCCACTGGCAGTACGGCTTCGGAATTCCGTTCCGAACCATATCAATATAGCTATCTATATGTTTACAGCCCGTCAAATCCTTCACCCGCTCCTGTATTTTCCACATTCAGATTAAGCTGATGCAGAATCTTCATCATCTGAGATGATATCTTGATTTTATAGGCAATAGAAGGGTTTTCCTTCGTTCCGTACTGATTACCACCGTTATTGTAGGTGATAACCGGTCCGCGTGTTCGAATATCTATTATTGTCAGCTGCTTAATTACCCAGAAATCCATGTAATCATCCACAAGGTCTCTGAATGCAGCTGTATCTGCTCCGTTGGCTTTAAGCTGTTCAAGCAGGCTCTCTCTGATTTGTTTATATCTCGCTGATTTTCTTATTCGGTCTGATATGGCTTTATTCATAATCGCCACCTCATTCCTCTAATTCCCGCAGAAGTTCCTCGACCTCATCTGATATCTCAGTATCTGAAGTGTCCGGCTTGTATGGCTTTTCAGCCTGATCCAGCCACTGCTTTCCGAGCCAGATAAGCATTGTTACGTTTCCTTTTTCCGCTTCCTTGTACTGCAAACGGCGAAGGGAGGCTTTTCCCTTTGAACGTTTTATCCGGAAAATCTCGGAGAAACTCATTTTGTATGTCCTTTTACACCATGCGGTAAGGGTTTTGTCTGTGACGCCTAAAACGTCGCAGATTTCAGCTTCGGTGCACTGTATGGCACACAGATTTTCAAATTGATTAGGATTTATTTCCTTGTGCTTTCTTCCCATAATCAATCACCTGCTATCTTTTCAGCCTTTAATCCGGTGAACTGTTCCCAGCGCTGAATTGTTGCATCTACGTAGCGCGGATCCAGCTCAATACAGCGAGCAACACGACCGTTCTGCTCACAGGCCATGATTGTTGTTCCTGAACCGCAGAAGATATCAAGAACTATATCGCCCTGCTTCGTGTTGTTCTTTATCTGATAGTCAAAAAGGCCTATCGGCTTCATTGTCGGATGAATCTTTGATTTTACCGGTCGCTTACAATCTATTACTGATGTCTGCTTACGGTCTGAAGCCCAGAGATGTGTCCCTTCCTTCCAGCCGTACAGGCAGGGTTCGTGTTTCCACTGGTAATCCTGCCGGCAGAGTATCATTGAATTTTTATTCCAGATAATACACTGTCTGACTTTCCATCCCATATCCGCGCATGCGCCTCTGAAGTTATAAGCTTCCTTGTCTGCATGCCAGATATAGAATACAGCACCCGGCTTCATTACTGAATCAGCAGCGATGAACGCCTGTGTAAGAAATTTTCTGAAACTATCCTCAGACATGTTGTCGTTCTGGATGGTAAGCTGTTCTGATGTTCTGCCCTTATACGAAACGTTGTAAGGAGGATCTGTGATAAGCAGATCTGCAGAACTTTCGCCCATAAGCACCTTGATATCTTCCGGACATGTGCTGTCGCCGCACATAAGCAGATGATTTCCGAGCTTATAGACGTCACCGACCTGAGCCTTAGCTTCTTCAGGAAGAGGTTCATCGAACCCGTCCTCTTCAGCTTCATTTTCATCTGTATCATCAATGCCGCCGATTTCAAAACCGAATTCCGACATATCAATATCAAGAATTTCATCGAGTTCCTGCGCCAGTAATCCATCGTCCCATGTGGCAATTTCGCCCACCTTGTTATCTGCGAGCCTGAATGCCTTTATCTGTTCTTCGGTCAGATCGTCGGCGATGATTACCGGCACAGTTTTAAGCTTTAGTTTTTTTGCCGCCTTGTATCTTGTATGGCCGGCAACTATTATGTTATCGCTGTCCACGACAATAGGAACCTTGAATCCGAATTCCTTAATACTTGCCTGGACTGCTGGTACAGCATCATCGTTATACCGCGGATTTTTCTCATACGGCTTAATTTCATCAAGTGTTTTGTTTACAATAATCATTTTAAGGACCTTTCCGTGTTACCACTTTTCTTCCTGCCAGAATTTATGCTCCGGCATTTTATGTTCAGCGTATAAACCACGCTTGTGTGTTTTTTCATGGCATTCATAGCACAATGGAAGCAGATTAAGCTTAGTATTTCCGTGCTCATCGACGTAAGTTGTGCTGTACGCAAGATCAGGTCTCTTTTTTAATTCATTAAAATGATGAGTCAAAACTGCTGTGCTGACAATTCCTCTCTTCCTGCAAAAATAACACTCATAATTTCCGTCTTTAATCACGCGTTTTGAGAGTTTGCGCCATTCGCGGCTATTATAGAAAGGCCTGAGATCATTATTGATTATCATGCTTACAATCTCGCCCTGTGAATAGTACACGCCGCCATCCCCTCTGATGTTTTTGCTTATTTTCAGTATAATTACTGCTTTATGTATCATTCAACCCCATCTTTTCCACCGGTCTGACGAAAAAAATAAATAGCTGACCTACCACCCCCCTCTTTTTCTTCAGAAAATCTCTTTTTTCGAG
>JAZLHO010000004.1:0-45884 GCA_045616865.1 Lachnospiraceae bacterium
CATTAGCAAGGATGATTTCAGAAGCAGATGCAGAGTAGGCAAATTAACTGTAGAAATGCTTGAAACATACGGAATACTTAATGGTATTCCTGAAACAGATCAGATTAGTCTTTTCCACAGCATATAAGTGTTTCAACAACAGGAAATCCGGAGCAGATTTTCCATTATACAAATAAAAAAAGCTCCCGGCCGGACTCGAACCGGCGACCCCTTCATTACCAATGAAGAGCACTACCGACTGTGCAACGGAAGCATGGTTATAAGGAAGTTCCGGAGAATCACTAAAAAAGAAAAGAGCTCCGCAATGACCGAAGCAGTTATGACCAATCCGGGAATCGAACCCGGGTCTCCGCCGTGAGAGGGCGGCGTCTTAGCCGCTTGACTAATTGGCCAGTTTTAGAGAAGTCGAGGCGACAAGACTTGAACTTGCGGCCTCCGCGTCCCGAACGCGGCGCTCTACCAAACTGAGCCACGCCTCGACACGAATAGTAGTATAGATGAATAGTACCAAAATGTCAAATGCTTTTGAGGTATTTTATGAAAAAAATTGTATTAATTGATGGACACAGTATACTTAACAGAGCTTTTTACGGCGTTCCGATGCTGACTAATATTGAAGGTCAGCATACTAATGCATTGTTCGGGTTTCTTAATATCATGTTCAAAATCATCGATGATGAAAAACCTGACGGACTTGCGGTAGCATTTGATCTGAAGGAACCCACCTTCAGGCACAGGCAGTACCCCGATTATAAAGGTACCAGAAAGCCTATGCCATCAGAGCTGCATGAGCAGGTAGGATATCTGAAGGATATGCTTACCGCAATGAATATTCCGATACTTACTTTGTCAGGTTATGAGGCTGATGATATCATCGGTACTGTCTCCAAACAATATCAAGCCAATGGTTATGATGTTACAGTGGTATCAGGCGATCGTGATCTGCTGCAGCTGTCAGACAGTCATATCAAAATCTGCCTTCCGAAAACAAGCAAAGGACAGACGGTTGTAACTAATTATTATCCGGACGACGTATTGCGTGATTATAGTGTCACACCGTCTGAAATCATCGAACTGAAAGCGCTTATGGGTGATGCTTCTGATAATATCCCGGGGCTTCCGGGAGTAGGTGAAAAAACAGCAACAGCGATAATCTCACAGTATCATACTATAGAAAATGCCCGTGATCATGCAGGTGAGATTAAACCTCCGCGTGCATCCAAAGCAATGATTGAAGATTATGACAAGGCAGTATTATCAAAATGGCTTGCAACCATCAAACTCGATGTTCCTGTTGATGTAAAAGAGGATGATATAGCGCTCGGGAACATTTTTAATGAAAATTCTTATGAGCTTTGCAGAAAATTCAACCTTAAGTCCCTTCTTAAAAAGTTTGAGGGAAATGCCGAAACAGAATATGTATCTGAAGAAAATGCGAACATCATAATAGAGGATGGCGGAATTTTCTATGTCAGTGATCTGAAGAAGCTGCTTCATGAAGGAGAAATAGATTATTCAGCGAAAGCATATGATATCGGTATAGCACAGTATCTGTTGAATCCGTTATCCGGTTCTCAGAACACATTTGATCTTGATAAGGCAAGAGCGATACTTGACCGGCTGAAAGAAAGCGGCATGTGGGAGCTTTACACGAAAATAGAGATGCCGCTTGTGTATGCTCTGTATGATATGGAAAAGGCCGGAATAAAGGTTGAAGGCAGCCAGCTCGAAGCTTACGGAAATGAACTGAAAAAAGATATCGACCGCCTGGAGCTTGAAATATATGCTGATGCCGGTGAAGCATTTAATATCAATTCTCCCAAACAGCTTGGTGTGATACTTTTTGAAAAAATGGGTCTGCCGGGAGGCAGGAAGACTAAAACAGGTTATTCAACCTCTGCAGATGTGCTCGAGAAATTATCACCTGATTATCCGTTTATCCGAAAGATACTTGATTACCGTATGCTGACGAAGCTGTATTCCACATATGCTGCAGGGCTTACAGCGTTTATTTCACAGGACGGACGTATTCACGGTTCCTTCAATCAGACTGTAACAGCAACGGGCAGGATATCATCTACTGATCCGAATCTTCAAAACATACCTGTACGGACTGAAATGGGAAGCAGAATCAGAGATGTCTTCGTACCTGAAGACGGATATCTGTTTATAGATGCCGATTATTCTCAGATCGAGCTGAGAGTTCTTGCGTCTATGTCCGGTGATGAAAAGCTTATAAAAGCATATGAAAATGCTGTCGATGTTCATACTGTGACGGCATCCAATGTTTTTCATGTTCCGATAGAAGAAGTGACACCGGCAATGAGAAGAAATGCCAAGGCAGTCAATTTCGGTGTAGTATATGGAATAAGTGCTTTCGGTTTATCTGAGGGACTCAGTATATCAAGAAAGGAAGCTCAGGAATATATAAATAACTATTTCAAGACATACCCGGGTGTTAAAGCATTTCTTGACAAGCAGATTTCTGAAGCAAAAGAAAAAGGATATGTCAGCACTCTATATGGACGTCGACGTCCGATTCCGGAGCTGAAGGCTTCGAATTTCATGCAGCGTCAGTTCGGTGAAAGAGTGGCAATGAATTCTCCTATACAGGGAACTGCGGCTGATATCATGAAAATAGCAATGATTGAAGTAAACAGAGTTCTCAGAGAGAAAAACTATGATGCAAGAATAGTTCTTCAGGTTCATGATGAACTGCTCGTAGAAGTAAGGGAAGATCAGGCGGATGATGTCAGACAGATCGTATATGATACTATGAAAGGCGCAGCACATCTCAAGGTGGCCCTTGAAGTTGATGCTAATATCGGTAAAACATGGCTGGATGCAAAGTAATAGGCATACTGGGTGGTGTAGGCTCTGGAAAAACCATAGTCACAGATTACCTTAAAAATAAATATAAAGCATATGTAATAAGGGCAGATGAAATCGCTCACAGGCTGTATAAAAAAGGACAGCCGGGATATCAGGCGATTATACGGATATGCGGCAAATCCGTGCTGGACGAAAACCGGCAGATTGACCGGAGAAAGCTTGGGGATATCATATATAATAATCCTGAAAAGCAGGGTGAAGTCAATTCTGCGATTCATCCGATGGTTTATCGCAAAACTGCTGAACTTATAAGAGAATATGACAGAATACACCATCACAGACTTGTAGTATATGAAGCTGCTTTAATCCCTTATTCGTGTCCGGATATTGCAGATGAATTCTGGTATATTTATACACCTGCTGATATCAGGGCTCAAAGGCTACACAACGACCGCGGATATGATTTTGAGCGAATATCCGATATTATCGGTATACAGCCTTCTGATGAAGAATACAGAGAATTCTGTGACAGAATAATAATAAATGACGGTACTTTTGAGAAACTGGAAGAACAGATAGATGAGATTATTAAGTATAGCAAGCGGAAGCAGCGGTAATTGTATATATGTAGGATCTGAATCCACACATATTCTTATAGATACCGGAATAAGCAACAAAAAAACAGAAGATGGTCTCAATAAAGCTGAACTGTCCTGTTCAGATATTGATGGAATATGCATCACTCACGAGCATTCTGATCACATACGAGGGCTTGGCGTGATTTCCAGAAGATATGGAATTCCGATATATGCAACCGAGGATACTATAGCTGCAATCAGAAAGGATATAACGCTTGGCGATTTTTCAGGCGATCTTTTTCATAGCATCAAACCTGACGAGACCTTTACTATAGGCAATATAAATATAGATCCGTTTCATATCTATCATGACGCAGCAGATCCGGTAGGTTATACTTTTGAATGTGAAGGAAGAACAGCGGCTGTTGCAACGGATATGGGACATTATGATGAATATATCGTAAATAAGCTCAAAGGTATTCAGGCACTGCTTATTGAATCAAATCACGACATACGTATGCTGGAGACCGGTTCGTATCCGTATTATCTCAAGAGACGAATACTGAGTGATACAGGACATCTGAGTAATGAAAACTGCGGTAAGCTCATTTCACAGATTCTCCATGATAATATAATTCATATATTCCTGGGGCATCTCAGCAAAGAGAATAATTATCCTGATCTGGCATATGAAGCTGTCCGTTGTGAGATACTTCAGTCAGACTGCGGATATAGGCCTGATGATTTCTTCATGGAAGTCGCTTCGAGGGATAATCCGTCGATGATCATAGAACTCTCATGATTTTATCTGTTTTTCTGATATTTTATCGCATTGTTTTACTTTATATGGTATACTTAAGCAGGATAAGCACAAGATAGTGCCGATCCGTTTAGGAAGGAGCTTAAAATGAAATGTCCATTTTGCAATACCCCTGACACAAAGGTTATTGACTCAAGACCTGCTGAAGACAATGCTTCAATAAGAAGACGCCGCCAGTGTATCAAATGCAATAAAAGGTTTACCACATATGAAAAGCTTGAAACCATGCCGCTCATGGTAATCAAGAAGGATAATACACGCGAACCGTATGACAGAAGCAAGATTGAGTCAGGCATCATCAGATCCTGCCATAAGAGATCAGTTTCTTCTGTTCAGGTTGAAGAAATCGTAAATGATATCGAGAACAAGATCTTCAGTCTTGAAGACAGAGAAATACCCACTACAGTCATCGGTGAGATGGTTATGGACAAGCTCAAGGATCTCGATGCTGTAGCATATGTAAGATTTGCATCTGTATACAGAGAGTTCAAGGATGTAAATACTTTCATGAGCGAGATCGAAAGCATGCTAAAAAAATAATGAAACTGCTGCCGAAAACAGAATATAGCGGCATATATGACATACCCTTCGAGCACTATTTTTCCAAAGGTGTCCGGGGGGTTATCTTTGATATAGATAATACCCTTGTACTTCATGATGCACCTGCTGATGAAAACTGTATGAAGCTTTTCAGAAAACTTCATGAAATCGGATTCAGGACATGTATAGTTTCAAATAATAAGCTTGAAAGAGTAAAATCATTTGCAGATGCTGTTGATTCTGATTTTGTCGAAGATGCCGGTAAGCCGGGAGTAATAGGATATGAAAAGGCATTGGAAAAGATGAAGCTTGATAAGAATCAGGTCATATCAATAGGTGATCAGCTTCTTACAGATATATGGGGTTCCAATAATGCCGGTATATACTCTGTTCTGGTAAGTCCCATAGGCCCGGAGAAGTATTTTCATATAAAGCTTAAAAGAATTATCGAAAAGCCGTTCCTGTATCACTATCATCGCAAAGAAAAAAGAAATGAAAGATAAATACGGTATACTGGGATATCCTCTCGGTCATTCATTGTCACCTTATATGCATTCCAGATATAATTTTTATCTGAATAATGGCTCAGGCTATGATGCATATGAGATTGCGTCTGATGATCTGGAATCCTCTTTGAAAGAATTACATACAGTAGGTGTAAAGGGATTAAATGTTACCATACCTTATAAACAGGCAGTTATTCCTTATCTGAGCAGCATGGATGAATCAGCTGCAATCGTAGGAGCTGTAAATACTCTGAAATACACCGCTGAAGGTTATATCGGTTATAATACGGATGTGACCGGACTTCGTAATTGTCTTATAAAAAACGGTCTGGAACCGAAAGGCAGAAATGTACTGATACTCGGTGCAGGAGGTGCGGCAAGAGCAGCAGCATATGTGGCAGTCCGTTCAGGATGCAAGAGCTTATATATTCTGAACCGAACACTTGAAAAGGCTGAAGCAGTATGCCGTGATTTCGGTGGCAGTTCATATGATTACAGCTGTTTGAACACATTACCTGACACACCATTTTTTGTATTTCAGACAACAAGTGTCGGTATGTACCCGCATATTGAAGATATGCTTCCGCTGCCGGATGAGATGCTAAACAGATTTGAGGCAGCTGTCGATTTGATATACAATCCGATGCCTACAAGGTTTCTGGAAAAGCTTTCTCAAAGAGGAATAAAAACTGTAACTGGTTTCGATATGCTTATAGAACAGGGACTTGCTTCAAGAAGCATCTGGAATCCGGAAGAGAAGATAAGTGATGATATAAAAAGGAAGGTCTATGATGAATGTGTGCGTTATTCACGGTCCTAATCTGAATATGCTTGGAGAGCGTAATCCGGAAATATATGGTAAACTGACTTTACAGGAACTGGAAAGCTATATTTCCGATTATGCGAAAAAAATTGATGTCACGGTATCATTTTACCAGTCCAATCATGAAGGAGACATCATCGACTGCATACAGAATGCTTACCGGAGAGATACTGACGGAATAATAATAAATGCCGGAGCATTTTCGCATTACAGCTATGCAATCAGAGATGTTCTTGAGATATGCTGTTTTCCGAAGGCCGAGGTTCATCTGAGTGATGTGATGAACAGGGAAGACTTCAGGAAAAAGCTTGTTCTGAGTGATGTATGCGATACCACGATATACGGAAAAGGTATTGAAGGATACAGGCTTGCGCTTGATTTTTTACTTGATATGCATACGAGAATATAGTAAAATTAATTAGTTGTTTATAAAACGATTTTATATAGGGAGGACTGCGTTATGGTTTCTGCAGGCGATTTTAAAAACGGTTTAACACTTGATATGGACGGACAGGTTTTCCAGATTGTGGAATTCCAGCATGTAAAGCCGGGTAAGGGTGCTGCTTTCGTACGTACAAAGCTTAAAAATGTCATCACCGGTGGTGTAGTAGAGAAGACTTTCAGACCTACTGAGAAATTCCCGACAGCTCACATTGACAGAGTTGATATGCAGTATCTTTATGCAGATGGAGATATGTTCAATTTTATGAATACAGAAAACTATGAGCAGATGTCACTTAACGCTGAAACAGTTGGTGATGCACTTAAGTTCGTTAAAGAGAATGATATGTGTAAGGTTTGCTCATATAATGGCAAGGTATTCTCAGTTGAGCCTCCTCTTTTCGTAGAACTTGAAGTAACTGATACAGAGCCGGGTGTTGCCGGAAATACTGCAACTAATGCTACAAAGCCTGCAACAGTTGAAACAGGTGCTCAGGTTACAGTTCCGCTTTTTGTTAATATCGGAGATAAGCTTAAGATTGACACAAGATCAGGTGAATATCTCTCACGTGTATAATTATTAATTCCATCAGGAGTCTGGTACAATGAAAAAAATGACAGCTCTCATCGAGTCACGTCTCAGGGAAGCATTTGCTCAGGTCGGACTTGATGAATCATACGGACGGGTCAGCCTTTCAAACAGGCCTGACCTGTGCGAGTACCAGTGCAACGGCTGCCTGGCAGCTGCAAAGGTACTTCATAAAAATCCCGTAGAATTAGCTGGTCAGGTCGTTTCTGTACTGAAGAACAGTTCTGATTTCGAAAGTGTTGAGGCAGTAGCCCCCGGGTTCATAAACATTAAGATTTCGGGAGAGGCACTGTCTTTTTTTGTCAGACGGATGGCCTGCGATGAAAAATACGGTGTTGAGAAAGAAAAAGAAAAAACGATTATAGTTGATTATGGCGGAGCCAATGTGGCTAAACCACTCCATATCGGACATCTGAGATCTGCTATCATCGGTGAATGCATCAAGCGTCTCGGCTCATATATGGGCAATAGAATGATAGGTGATGTTCATCTCGGTGACTGGGGTCTTCAGATGGGTCTTATCATAGAGAATATGCCTGATGGTCCGGTAACGATCGATCAGCTTGAAAAGATATATCCGGAAGCTTCTGCAAGAGCGAAGGAGGATGCTGATTTTGCAGAAAGAGCACATCAGAAGACATTGCTTCTGCAAAGCGGTGACCCTGAATGCCGTGCAAAATGGGATAAAATCATGCAGGTTTCACTGGCTGATCTTAAGAAAAACTATGATAAGCTCGATGTGCACTTTGAACTCTGGAACGGTGAATCCACTGTCAATGATCTGATTCCGCCGCTGATACAAAAACTCGAAGCACAGGGTCTTGCTTATGAATCTGACGGAGCTCTGGTCGTTGATGTGGCAGAGGCAGAAGATAAGAAGGGGATTCCTCCTTGTATCGTCAGAAAATCGGATGGTGCCGCGCTTTATGCAACAAGTGATCTGGCTACGCTTGAGCAGCGTGAGGAATATTACAAGCCTGATCTGTATATCTATATCACAGATAAGCGTCAGGCAATGCATTTTGTGCAGGTATTCAGAACAGCCAGGAAAGCTTCAATAGTTCCGAATGATCATACTCTTGTGCACATTGGATTCGGAACAATGAATGGTAAAGACGGTAAGCCGTTCAAGACCAGATCGGGCGGAGTAATGCGTCTTGAGGAGCTTATATCTGACACCGAAGATGCTGTTTACAGAAAGATAACTGAAAACAGAGATACATCTGAGGATGAAGCCCGCAGGATAGCCGGAATCGTAGCATTAAGTGCTATTAAATACGGTGATCTTTCAAACCAGGCCTCCAAGGATTATGTTTTTGATCTTGACAGATTTACATCCTTTGAGGGAAATACAGGTCCGTACATCCTTTATACCATAGTCAGAATAAAGTCTATCATTTCAAAATACACATCTGACGGGTCGGGTACATTTTCAGCTGATGACATCAGACCTTATTCTTCAGAAGCCGAAAAGAAGCTTGAGCTTGAACTGATCAGATATAACGAGATGATAGAAAACGCATGGGCAGAGCTTGCACCGCATAAAATCTGTCAGTATGTATATTCTGTAGCCGAGGCTTTTAATTCATTCTATCATGAAGTCAAGATACTTAGTGAGCCGGATGAGGCGCTTAAAAAGTCATATCTCGCCAAGATAAATCTGACTATGAATATATTACTTGATTGTATACATATTCTCGGCTTTGATGCACCGGAGAAAATGTAGCTTTGAGATATATATTATGTTATAATATTATTTTGCATAACAATAGAAAAGGGGAATATCTATTATGAACGTTAAAGTTGATAAGCTCGAAAACAATATGGCAAAAATTACCGTAACAGTACCTGCTGAGGATTTCACAAAGGCTGTTACTGAGAGTTATAACAGAAATAAAGGCAAGTATCCTGTTCAGGGATTCAGAAAAGGTCATGCACCTCAGAAAATCATCGAGAATACTTACGGTGAGGGCGTATTCTTCGAGGATGCAATCAATCATATAATTGACCGTACTTATGGGGATGCTATCAAGGAATCAGGTCTTGATGTGGTTTCAAAGGCTAATTTTGATCTTGCGGATATGGGCAAGGGCAAGGATTTTGTTTATACCGCTGAGGTTGCAACAAGACCGGCTGTTGAGCTCGGACAGTACAAGGGTGTTGAGATAGAGAAAACAGATGATACAGTCACTGACGAGGATCTGAATAAGGCTGTTGAGCAGGAGCAGAAGAGAAATGCACGACTTGTCACGGTTACTGACAGAGCCGCTGCAGATGGTGATACTGCAGTCATCGACTTCGACGGAAGCGTAGACGGAGTTCATTTTGACGGCGGAAAAGCTGAGGATTACTCACTTAAGCTTGGTTCTCATTCCTTTATCGAAAGCTTTGAGGAGCAGGTCATCGGTCATAACACAGGTGATGAATTTGATATCAATGTTACCTTCCCTGAGAACTATGGTTCAAAGGAACTTGCAGGAAAAGCTGCTGTATTTGCCATTAAGGTAAAAGAGATCAAAGCAGAAGAGCTTCCGGAACTTGATGATGAATTCGCAAGTGAAGTAAGTGAGTTTGATACTCTGGCAGAGTACAAGGACGACCTTAAGAAAAAGCTTGAAGTTGAAAAGGCTAACAGAAACAAGACTATCAAGGAAAACCGTGTAGTTGATAAGGTTATTGAAAACTGCAAGGTTGATCTTCCGGAGCTGATGGTTGAAACAAAGATCGACGGAACAATCGATGATTATACACGTCAGATGCAGTCTCAGGGAATGTCTATAGAAGATTATATGAAGTATACAGGCATGACTATGGAGAAGCTTCGTGAGCAGGTTAAACCACAGGCTGAGAAGGATCTGAAGGTAGGCCTTATCCTTGAAGCTATTGCAAAGGAAGAAATAATCGAAGTGGAAGACAAGGAAGTAGAAGACGAACTTCAGAAGATGGCTGATTCATATCAGATGAAGCTCGATGATATCAAGAAATATATGACTGACAGCGATAAAGAAAACATTCGCGAGAATCTCAAAATTCAGAAGGCTGTTCAGCTTTTAGTAGATAATGCTGCACTTAAATAATCAGGAGGACATAGATGAGTTTAGTTCCATATGTAATCGAACAGACCAGCAGGGGTGAGAGATCGTACGATATCTACTCAAGGCTTCTTAATGACAGAATCATCTTCCTTGGTGAAGAAGTCAATGAAGTAACTGCAAGCCTCGTTGTAGCTCAGATCCTGTTCCTTGAATCTGAAGATCCAACCAAGGATATCAATCTTTATATTAACAGTCCCGGCGGAGTAATTACTGCCGGTATGGCTATTTATGATACTATGCAGTATGTAAAATGTGATGTATCAACTATCTGCATCGGTATGGCTGCAAGTATGGGTGCTTTCCTTCTTGCCGGAGGAACAAAGGGTAAGAGATATTCTCTTCCGAATTCCGAGATCATGATTCATCAGCCTTCAGGCGGTGCTCAGGGACAGGCTACAGAAATCAATATTGCCGCTGAACACATTATCAAGACAAGGCAGAAGATGAATGAAATCATGGCAGCCAACACAGGAAGATCCATCGAGCAGATCGCTCATGATACTGAACGTGATAACTTCATGACTGCTCAGGAAGCACTTGAATACGGACTTATAGATATAATCATAGAACATCACTAAAACAGGAGAATATATGGCAGGAAAGCCAAAAAACAACATATATTGTTCATTCTGCGGGAAGCCTCAAGACATGGTCGAGAGGCTTCTTAGCGGTCCTAACGGAATATATATCTGTGACGAATGCATAGAGCTTTGTCACGAAATCATACAGGAAGAGCACACAGCTGATAAGATCAAAATTGCTGATGAAGGCATAAATCTTCTGAAGCCTGCTGAAATAAAGAAAAAGCTTGATGAATATGTAGTTGGTCAGGATGCAGCCAAAAAAGCTCTTTCTGTTGCCGTTTACAATCATTATAAGCGAATAAAACCTGATCAACAGTGTGATGTAGAGATACAGAAAAGCAATATTCTCATGCCCGGACCTACAGGTTGAGGTAAAACTTATCTTGCTCACACGCTTGCAAGAATACTTAATGTTCCTTTTGCAATTGCCGATGCCACTACACTTACTGAAGCGGGCTATGTGGGAGAAGATGTTGAAAATATTCTTCTCAAGCTTATTCAGGCGGCAGATGGTGATGTGAGTCGTGCAGAGTACGGCATCATTTACATCGATGAGATCGATAAGATAACAAAGAAGGCAGAAAATCTTTCAATAACACGCGATGTATCAGGTGAGGGTGTTCAGCAGGCGCTTCTTAAAATACTTGAGGGAACCGATGCAAATGTACCGCCTCAGGGTGGACGCAAGCATCCGCATCAGGAGCTGATACCTATCAACACCACCAATATTCTTTTTATCTGCGGAGGTGCCTTCGACGGACTCGAGAAGATTGTAGAAAAGCGTCTCAGCACAGGGTCTATTGGATTCAACGGTGTTCTGGTTGAAAGAAATTCCGAGGATTCGGATCAGCTGTTCAAGCAGGTCATGCCTCAGGATCTTATGAAATTCGGTCTTATACCTGAGTTTATCGGACGTATACCTGTGACTGTAAGCCTGGATAATCTGGATGAGGAAGCTCTCATCAAAATACTGACAGAACCGAAAAATGCCCTGACCAAGCAATATATTCAGCTGTTCAGGATGGATGGTGTCGATCTGGTATTCACTGAAGATGCCATAACAGCCATCGCTCAGGAAGCTATAGAGCGCAAGACCGGTGCAAGAGGTCTTCGAAGTATAATTGAATCAGCTATGATGGATATCATGTTTGAGATTCCGTCAAACAGCAACATAGCTGCATGTACGATTAACAGAAATTGCATAACAAACCACGATGCACCTGAAATCACTTTGAAAAAGGGATAATAATGCTTATTAAAGAAGCCATATTGGAAACTGTATGCGGTATTACCAGTAAATTCCCCGAGAATTCACTTCCGGAAATAGCTCTTGCAGGAAAATCCAATGTCGGAAAATCCAGTCTGATCAATAATATGGTCTGCAGAAAAGCTCTGGCAAGAACATCATCTGAACCGGGTAAGACGCAGACCATTAATTATTATAGAATAAATAAAAGCTTTTATCTTGTAGATCTTCCCGGATACGGATATGCAAAAGTAAGTGCGGAAACGAGAGAAAAATGGGGAAAGATGATAGAGAGATATCTGAATACCTCATCTCAGTTAAAGGCAGTTATAATGCTTGTGGATATTCGACATGCGGCAGGAGAGAACGATCGAATCATGTATAACTGGATTGTTGAAAGCGGATATGAACCTGTCATAGTTGCAACAAAGTTTGATAAACTGAAAAAATCAGAAATAGCAAAAGCCGTTAAAACCGTCAGATCATCACTTGGGTTAGGAGAAAATGATGTTCTAATAAAATTCTCTGCCAAAACAGGAGCTGGCAGAGAAGAATTATCAGAATATATTGAGAATGCGATCAGTCAGAGTTACTCATAAGTGCTTTCAGGAGATATCCGTAGATATCTGCACTCTTATCCTTCCAGTTATTTGACATCACTTTTGCCTGTTCCTCATCAGGGACTGATATATCCAGCGAAAGAAGCATGGTTTTTCCTTCACGCACCTCACTGTGAACAGTATATTCACCTGAAGTGGATCTGTAATAATCAGCGGTATTGGAAACCTCGCTTCGCATCTTGAATCTGTTGTCTTTAAGATATTTTTCAATATCCTCGACTATAACCGAGGGTATTTTTTTGTCGAAAAATTCAAGAGTGTTTTCGCCTTCTTCAGTTATCTGATATCTGGATGTATTATGAATAGTCTCAATAGATATGAGAGAAGCTGTTTCAAGTTCGGAAAGGATCTCTTTTAATGTGAAATAGTTAGTATAATCTTTGCTTAAAAAAAACTCAGAAAGCTGGCTTTCCGTTAATGGAAAGTTGACCTGTCTGAGCATATGAAGTGTCATAAGCTTATATAAAGTTTTCGGATCGCTTGCCATGTGTAAACTATAGCAACTGTTTCCTTTTATTTCAACCCTTAATATGATAAAATATAAGTAATTATACTTTGGGGTATTGTGCCTTGCGGGAAAAAATCAATAAACTTGCTAACGGCAACATAAGCACAAGTACACCTCTGGTTAGTGTGGAACCAAAATGCTTTGAGATCGAACTGGCTGCCGGAGAAGCTTCAAGAAATGAACTTGTTATTTATGGTTCTGACAGCGGATATGTAAAAGGGTTGGTATATTCATCCGATCTCAGAGTCAGAATACTCACACCTGCATTTGGCGGATATAAATCAGTAGTTTCATTCGAAATACTGTTAAAACCGACTGATGATGCGATAGAGTATCATGCGGATATCTCACTGATCACCAATGGTGGAGAATTCATCATACCGATTACCGTTCACAGGAAACCGGTTTCTTTTGATGATATTTTTATTAATCTCAAAAGCATAGAGGACCTTGCCGACATTGCGCTCGATGATAAAAAGTCCGCATTGAAGATATTTGAATACCCGAGTTTTGTTAAATCCGGCTGCATGAAGGATCTGAAGCTGCAGGCATTGTACTCAGCACTTATTACATCTACAGATAAATCGGTTGCTCTTGAGCAGTTTCTTGCTGCATGCGGATATTCTAACGATTACAAAGCCGAAGCAACTTCTGAAAGCTTTGAAATAGAAGATATAGATTCAGATGATGCTTTAGTGAAATCCTATGAAGAGGTTTACGATGTCGCACTGGAACGCAGACATCTTTACAAAAAAAACTATTATGAGTATTCAAGGTTGAGACTTGCATATGAAATGGGCAGAGGCAATGCTGATGAACTCATCGTCCTGATGGAAGAACAGCTGGTTCGGTTGATGGGATACAGCAGGTACTATGAGCGCATATGTCTGTTAAAAGCGGAAGTCCTTTCACTTTCCGGTCGTTATACTGAAGCGGAAAGAATCATCAATTCTGTCTCAGAAGCAGTACTTCAAAACAGACAGGATAGATTGACGGAGTATTTCCTTCTCGAATATCTGAATATTACTGTCCTTGGAAAAACCGCTAAGGTTCCTTCTTTTATAAGACTCTGTCATAAGTTTATAGAAGAAGAGAAAATGCATCATCTGTTTTATTATGTCATAAAGCTTGATGAACAGTATGATAATGATGACAGGGCTCTTCATGATTTCCTGACAGATGTATATAATTACGGTTCAAGGAGTCCGCTGCTGTATTACTATTATTCAACACTTATCAATGATCACCCGGAATATCTTTACACTCCGGGTGGTATAGATAATCAGTCTATCAATTTTGCAAAAAAATACAGCATCCTGTCTGAAAACATAAGTTCAGCAGTTATAAGTGCTTCCTGTATTTCTTATATCAAATCAGACAGAAGAAGTGTAGCAGTTCATAATACATTTTCCGAAGGCATAGAGCTGGATCTGAAAATCATCGGAATATATGAATACTATATGTATACGATTCCAAAGGATCCAAACTATGTAATAAGTGATAAAGTTCTTAATTATTATAAAAACGGTGACAGTCTTGATCTTACCAGTAAAACAAGACTCTATTCAAATGTTGTCAGATTTAAAAACCATAATTCCAATATTTACAGATCCTATGAAACCAGAATACTGAATTTTGCTCTTGATCAGCTTAAAAGCGGCAATATAGATGAATACCTGTCTGAGATATATAAAGGTGTTTTAAAGCCTGCTTCACTTGAAAAGGAATACTGTGATAAGCTTCTGAAGGTATGTTCTACATATAAGCTTACAACAGATAATGCTTACATAAGAAATGTCTACGTCGTATATCCGTATTTCAAGGATCCTGATGTATATGTATGCAAGAACGGAAACTGCATTATTGAAATTTATGACAAAAATGCATTTATCGTATTTCGTGATGCGTTCGGCAACCGGCTGGTAAACATAGATCATACTCTGAATAAATATCTTGATTCAGATGCTCTTAATAACTATGCCGAGAAAATGTCATCTGAAAACAAGATACTTGCAGCCAGAAAATGCAGCGATTTGATAGACAGAAAAACTCTGAACAGTGAGGATATAAGTTTTCTTGAAGCATCAGTTAATACGCTTGATTTATCAGAGGGTTTCACTACAACTATCATCAAGCGACTGATTAATTATTATAATCAGCATACAGCTAACGGATATAATCCTGATTTTCTGCTTAAAATCAACAAAAAAAATCTAAGCAGGGATGAAAGAGAAGACCTGTGCAATGCTTATATCACCTGCGGATGCTATGATGAAGCATATGAAATGGCAGTCCTTTTCGGTATAGATGGAATCAGTGACAGAAATCTAAAAGTATTATGCACGAAGCAGATAGAAAACAGTAAATCCGACAGAGATCCTGAATTACTTAACATTGCCATATACTCATTTAAGAATTCTCTTTATAACAGTTCGATCCTGAGTTTTCTGGCAAAGAATTATAACGGACCTACGGATCTTATGTATCAGCTTCTTTCAAAATGCATAGATAATAAAGCTGAAACATATGATTTGGAAGAACGACTGCTTGCTCAGGTAATCTTTACCAATGATTTTGTCCATATCGACAGGGTGTTTGAATGGTATGTTTCGCGCAAAAAGGTCAGCGAGAGTCTGCTCAGGGCGTATTTCACCCTGAAATCTGCCGATTACTTCATTAACGATGTTAAAACAGATAATAAGGTATTCGATTATCTTGAGAATGTCCTTGAAGGCTTTGATGATTCAGATAAAATCCCTTCAATATATATGCTGGCTATGACAAAGCATTATTATGAAAAAAAGATATCTGACAGCAAAAAACTTATCAGAGCCGAAAGATACATTAGACAATTACTTGAGAATAAGATCGCATTTCCTTATTTCAAGTATTTTTCTGATTATTTCAGGCTCCCGGACAGTCTGATGAATTCTGTAATACTTGTTCATAAAGCCGGAGATCGAACTGTTCCGGAGCTGTATTCAAGAATAAAGCCGCAGGATGCACGCTATCATCAGGATGATTTCAATGCTAAATATATGAATCTGTTTATCAAACAGAAGCTTCTTTTTACCGGAGAAGAATGGAACTACCGGGTCAATGATATTGATATTGATTCAGGAGACACTAAAAATCATATTGAAGGCAGTGCCGCTATCGAATCATCTGTCTCGAGAAATGACCGCTATTCTCAGATAAATGATATCTGCACTTCATATTCTTCCGGCGATGATAATGCTGCTATAGTAAAAATCAATGAGTATATAAAGCAAAGCTATATAGCAAATAAACTTTTTAAATAAAATGATTGTTTTTGAAAGGAGGGTTCCATGGAAAAGAAAATACTGGGAATAGATTTCAGTGATAACGGAATTCTTCTTTCATTTTATTCAGATGAAAGAAAATGGTATTATCCTTCTGCCATATGTCACAAAAGCGGCAGTACTGAATGGCTTGTAGGCAGAGCTGCCTATGAAACCATATTGAGCGGTGATGGCATAATAACCGATAAACTTCTTTCATTTCTTGAAAAAAGAAAAACAACCACATTGCATGGAAAAAAATATTCTGCAATCGAGCTTGTTTCCAATTTCTTCAGGACGATAATAAACGAAATATGTATAGATGAACCGCAACCTGACGAGGTAGTAATCTGTGTTCCTGAAATCAATATGATCATAATAAACAGCCTCACAGAGTGTCTGAATTATCTTGGAGTTGATAATCAGCATGTTCATATCATCAGCAGGTCGGAAGCATTTATCTATTATTCTATGAGTCAGTCACAGGACTTTCATAATAATAATGTCGCTCTTTTCTCACTTGAAGATAACTCTCTTAATTATTATGAAATGAAGATTCAGAGAAAGCAGAAGAGTACACTTGTATATGCCGACAAAGCATTGCTGGATGAAAGCTTCAATATAGAAATAACCAATACGGAAGCCGGTGCAAAACTTGCAGATAAGATACTGCTTTCCTGTGCTGAACGTCTGTTCAAAAACAAGATTTTTTCAGCAGTCATTCTGACCGGAAAAGGCTTTCAGACTATAGAATGGGCTCCGGAGTTTACTAAATCCATATGCAGGAGACGAAAGGTCTTTGTGGACGATGAGATATTCTCAAGAGGTGCCGGATTCAAAGGGGCAGATATAGCAAGTGAAAAGCCTATATTCCAGTTTACGCCTATTTGTGACGGAAGAGTAGACTGCTCTATATATATAAATATCAATAAAAAGAACAGGACCGTATCTTATCCTATAATAAATATCGGTGATCCCTGGTTTTCCATTGACAGAAAAATCCGTATCATACCGACTACAAGGGATGATATTGAACTATCTGTTGTACCCATAGATGAAAGAATGCGTCGAACGCTTCATATTCCTGTAAAGTTTCTTTCTTCAAGACCTGTTAAAAGTACAGTCGTAGCCCTGGGTATTCGTTTTAATAATGCACATGATATGACTATAGATATAGAAGATCTTGGATTTGGAGAGTTTTATCCATCTACAGGAATCAAACAGACACAGGAGGTGACACTATGGGGTTAATTCTGTGTGAAACACGCATAGCGGATAATCCATATTACATTTCCGAACTCGGAATACGTATACATACACTTGAAGAGCTGGCATATTTTATATTCAATTATCCTTATCTGTCTTTAGATAATTTTGCCGGAGACCGACTTGTGCAGTTCCTGAATGAAGAACTAAAGCTGCCGGTTAAAGATGGAACCGAGGACGAAATACTATTAAATATACTGTATCTTTCCGATTATTACAGTTATGATGAGATTGACTTATATAAGAATAAAGCTGCAGAAATACGCAGTCTGAAAAAGCACGAATTTTTGTATGCAAAAGGAGATTTCCTTCTTTCCATTGAAAAATACGGAAAAGCCGAATTGTGTTTCAGAAATGCATTAAAGGAATCTGAATATTATAATGCTGAAGATACATTCAAAAGTCGTGTTTTAAAGAAAAGAGGCTGTTGTTTTGCCAATATGTTTGATTTTGAATCAGCATTTCAGTCATTTAAGGACGCTCTTGTAATCACTGATGACATTGAAACACTTAAGTATATATATTTCCTGTCAAAATTCGAATCAAATATTCAAAAGAAAACTGAATATCTCGAATATCTGGATTATCGAGTCAATGCTGAGTGGGATAAAGAATTCGAAGAAACTGTATCTGAGTCTGTTAATTGCGAGAAAATAAAAGCTACTGAAAAAAAGCTCAATACTGATTCTGTTAAAAGACATAAATTTCTGGAATTCATGATTGCGGATTTGAAATCTGATTACAGAACCAAGTTATAAAAAGGAGACATTATGAAAGAACTTGAAAAGAACTACAATCCTTCTGAAATCGAAGGACGGATCTATGAAGACTGGCTTCAGAAGAAGTATTTCCATGCAGAAGTAAACAGGGATAAAAAACCTTTTACTATCGTTATGCCGCCGCCAAATATCACTGGGCAGCTTCATATGGGACATGCACTCGATAATACAATGCAGGACATACTTATAAGATATAAAAGAATGCAGGGATATGAGGCTTTATGGCAGCCCGGTACAGATCATGCAGCTATAGCAACAGAAGTAAAGGTTATTAATAAGCTTAAAGAACAGGGTATTGATAAACATGACCTGGGCCGTGAGGGCTTTCTTAAAAAAGCATGGGAATGGAGAGAAGAATACGGCAGCAAGATCATCAATCAGCTCCATAAACTTGGTTCATCAGCCGATTGGGATCGTGAGAGATTCACGATGGATGATGGCTGCTCAAATGCAGTTCAGGAAGTATTCATCAGACTTTATGACAAAGGATATATTTACAAAGGCAACAGGATCATTAACTGGTGTCCTGTATGTCATACATCTATTTCCGATGCTGAAGTTGAACATGTAGATCAGGACAGCTTTTTCTGGCACATCAATTATCCGGTAGTTGGACAGGATGGCAGATTCCTCGAGATTGCCACTACAAGGCCTGAAACTCTTCTCGGAGACAGCGCCGTAGCGGTTAACCCGGAAGATGAAAGATATAAGGATCTGATTGGTAAGTATGTTAAACTGCCTCTTACTGACAGAGAGATACCTGTAGTAGCCGATGAACATGCGGATATGGAATTCGGAACCGGATGTGTCAAGATAACACCGGCTCATGATCCTAATGACTTCGAAGTCGGACTGAGACATGATCTTCCTCAGATCAATATTCTTAATGATGATGCAACGATCAATTGCCCGGGATCAAAATATGACGGTATGGATCGTTATGAAGCACGTAAAGTCATGGTAGAAGATCTCAAGACTCTTGGACTGCTGGTTAAGACAGTTCCCCATACACATGCTGTAGGAACACATGACAGATGCGGAACAACCATCGAGCCTATGATCAAGCCTCAGTGGTTCGTAAAGATGGATGAAATGGCAAAACCGGCTATTGATGCTATAGAAAAGGGTGAATTAAGATTCGTACCTGAAAGCTTTACAAAAACATATCTTCACTGGCTCAATAATATCAAAGACTGGTGCATCAGCCGTCAGCTCTGGTGGGGACACCGGATTCCTGCATATTACTGCGCAGAATGCGGTGAGATAGCAGTAGCCCGTGAAGCTCCGGATAAATGTCCGAAATGCGGCTGCACTCATATGGTTCAGGATGAAGATACACTTGACACATGGTTCTCATCTGCATTATGGCCTTTCTCAACACTCGGATGGCCTGAGAATACTCCTGAAATGGAATATTTCTACCCGACAGATGTACTTGTAACGGGTTATGACATCATATTCTTCTGGGTAGTAAGGATGGTGTTCTCTGCATATGAGCAGACAGGTAAGAGCCCGTTCCATACTGTTCTGATCCACGGACTTGTAAGAGACTCTCTCGGACGAAAGATGAGTAAATCTCTTGGAAATGGAATCGACCCGCTGGAGGTTATCGACAAATACGGTGCAGATGCGCTCAGAATGACCCTTATCACCGGCAATGCTCCCGGAAATGATATGCGTTTCTACTGGGAAAGAGTTGAGGCCAGTCGTAATTTCGCCAACAAGGTATGGAATGCATCGAGATTCATCATGATGAACCTCGATGATGGAAAGAGCATCAGCAGACCTTCAGAGCTTCAGCTTTCCGATAAATGGATCATTTCAAGGTGCAACAATGTCGTAAAGGATGTTACTGATAACCTGGATAAATATGAGCTTGGTATAGCACTTTCCAAGGTATATGATTTCATCTGGGAGGAATTCTGTGACTGGTATATAGAGATGGTTAAGCCGCGTCTCTGGAACAAAGAAGATTCGACAAGAGATGCCGCATTATGGACGCTTATCACGGTTCTTAATAACTCATTAAAGCTTCTTCATCCGTTCATGCCATTCATAACAGAAGAGATATACAGGAATCTTAATGAAAACGAATCCTCTGTTATGGTATCAGAGTGGCCGGTTTATGATAATGCTTATGCATTTGAAGAGGAAGCAAAGGAAGTCGAAACTGTGAAGGAAGCAGTACGGTCTATCAGAAACCTCAGAACATCAATGAATGTTCCGCCAAGCAGAAAAGCTTCTGTACATATCGTTCTTTCTGATGACAAACTCGCAAAGAGTTTCACCAACTGTGAAGATTTCTTCAAGTCACTTGCCAGTGCTTCCGAAATGATACTTCAGAATGACAAGAGCGGTATTGCCGATGATGCTGTATCTTCTGTGATTCCGGGTGCAACATTATTTATTCCGCTTGAGGATCTGGTGGATTTCGACAAAGAAATCGAAAGGCTGACGAAGGAAGAAGCCCGTTTGAACAGTGAGATAAAGCGTTCACACGGAATGCTCGGAAATGAGAAATTCATCTCCAAGGCTCCAGAAGCCAAAATCAACGAGGAAAAAGAAAAGCTTGCTAAATACGAAGCAATGCTGAAACAGGTTACAGATCAGCTGTCATCATTGAGGACTAAAAAATGATAAATTTTGATGAAGAAATCAAAAACTTCAAACCAAGTCTCGAGATATCCAAGGTCGAGGAAGCTATCGTGCACAGCGACATAACTGATGTACAGGATATAATGCTTGAAATGATCAAAAAAACATCCAAGGAGTAAGCTGATCATGGACTTAGCGAGAAGATGTGCATACATCTCCAACAGCTATTATAATAAAGGTCTGAGGCTTACCCTCGAGTATGATCTTACCGGAGCTGCAGAGAATCTTAAAAAATCTCTGCAGTTCAATAAGCGTAACACCGATGCACGCAATCTGCTCGGACTTATTTATTATCATATTGGTGAGGCTTCTGATGCATTGGTTCAGTGGGTACTGAGCCTTAATCTGCAGCCTGTAAATAATGATGCAGACAGATATCTGAATGAGGTTCAGCGCCAGTCAGGGCTTCTCGATTCATACGGACAGTCCATACTGAAATTCAATCAGGCTTTGACTCTGGCACAGGCAGGAAGTGATGATCTCGCCATCCTTCAGCTTTCAAAGATATGTGACACCCGGAAAACATATCTGCGTGCTCATTTGCTGCTTGGTCTGTTGCTGATGGAAACAAATGAATATGCCAAGTCCTACAAATGCTTCCAGAAGGCTATAAAAATCGACAGAGGTAATCCTCTTGCTATTCGTTGTTTGAATGAACTCAGAAGCTACCAGAAGTCAGCAAAGGACTCGAAAAAGCCGTTGAAGAAATCCTTTAAAACAGATAATGACTCCAGCGGTCACGAGTCAAATCCGGATATCATAATTCCGGAACCGTACAATGAACATCAGGGACTTAAGACCGCAGGAAATGTTATCATAGGTCTGCTTATCGGAATAGCAAGTGTTGTATTTATTTATCTGCCGGTCAAGGAAGCTGCAATATCAAGAGAGTATAATAAACAGGTTATCAATGTCAGTCAGCAGCTTTCGGATGCAAATAAACAAATCACTCAAAATGAAATCGAAAAGCAGGAGATACAATCCAAGCTTGATAAAAGTAATGATGAGATGAATATCATCAATGCTGTAAATGATAATAAGCGTCTGGCTCTTCAGAATCTGATGGCTGCCGTAAGACAATTCGACGCAGGTAATATTGATGAAGCGGCAAAGAATTATGCCAATATCAATAAGGAATTGATCATAGATGTCGTAAATGAAGATGAAACCATAGCTGCGTTTTCTCCTGAAGCTGCGTACAATGAACTGAGTGAATACTTTAATAATGACGGATATGTGACCTTGACTCATAAAGGTGATCAGAAATATGAAGAGGAAGATTATCAGGGAGCGATGGATTATTATGATCTGAGTATCGCTGTTCATCCCTCCAATCCGGTTGCATTATACAAAAAAGGATTATGCTATTTTATGATGGGTGACAGAAAAAAAGCCAACGAATTATTTGATGAAGTTGTTAAAAAATACCCTGATCATGAAACTGCAGAAATGGCAAAAAGAGAGCGAGGATATTAACCTCGCCCTTTTTATGCAATAAATCTGTTAAATCAATCTGACGGTACAGGAGGTGCAAGTCCCTGTCCCTGTCCGGGTCCGATAGGATAGACATCTTCCTGAAGACGTGGTGCAACAAACGCAGGACCATATTCTTCATATTCGAATGTCTCTACTGTTTCAGGTTCTGTCTCCGGCGGTATATATGTATTGTCATCCGTATACTCGCTTCCCTCCGGAACAATTATTCCAAACTCAGTATGATGATCACAGCTAGTATATGGCTGTGTACCCTTTGCGAAATATTCCTGATATACAGGATTACCCCTTGTCTCCAGACTGCAGTAGTCCGTAGGAATATATCCTGATTTACGGCATACGGCTGCAGTCATAATGGAATCCGGAACAGTAAATCCGGGATCAGTAAGTCCTTCATGCACCCTTGTCATGATGTTCTTCCATATAAGCTTATGGAAAGAAGTCTGTCCTGAAAGAGTTGATTCATTTTTGTCATATCCGGCCCATACAGAAGCCGTATAATATGGAGTAAACCCGGCAAACCAGATATCATGACTGTTGGTAGTGGTTCCGGATTTGCCTGCACAGCTCATTCCATCAAGATGAGCTGCAGTAGAGGTCGAATTAACAGTCATTCCGCCGCTTGTGTACAGCCTGTTCGGCAGCATGGAATCCTTCATTGCATCAGTAAGAAGGAAAGCGGTTGATTCACTGAATACCTGTGTTTTATCTGTATCAGCCTCGTAGATCACCTTACCGTTATGATCAAGTATTTTTGTAAAGAATTTCGGTTTAATATACTGACCCTTATTGGCTATAGATGCATATGCACCGGTAAGTTCAAGATTGCTTACACCAAGTGTGATTCCGCCAAGAGCCGTAGAAGCATTATAATCCGTATCGGTCAGAGAAGTAATACCAAGTCTGCGGCAGTAATCGATAGCAAGTTCAGGACCGACAGTTTCGATAAGACAACGTACAGCAATGATATTCATGGAATATACGATACCATCTCTGATATTGCACCAGCCGGCGTAACCGGAGGAGTACCAGTTTCTAAATGTCTTCGTACCTACTGTGTAAGGCGCATCATAATATACCGTAGCCAAAGTAGCTCCGCATGAATCAATTGCGGGTCCGAAAGCGGAGAGTACCTTAAATGTCGATCCCGGCTGCCTGAGTGAATCAGTTGCTCTGTTCAGAGTCAGAGATGCCTTTTTTGTTCCGCGTCCTCCGGAAATAGCTTTCACATAACCGTTGGTATGATCCATGATTACAAAGCTTACCTGAGGCTCAAGCGTAGCAGCCAGATTCTCACCCAGTATTTCATCGTCTTCCTTAACCACAGCATCTCTGAACTCATTTACAGCAGTCTGTGCTTCTTCCTCTGTATCATAAAGCTCTGTGAATGCTTTTTCATGGTCTGCAGCCCAGACCTTCATATCCTTCTCGGAATAATGTCTTGTTTCTCCGTCTTTGTTTCTGACAGAAAGTCTGTATTCGATAGCATACTTGGAAGATACATAGTTATCGGGATTATTGACCTCTGAATCGACGATTTCCTGTATTGCAGGATCCTGAGTAGTATAGATCGTCAGGCCTCCGCTATACAGAAGGTTATGCGCCTGAGTGTCTGTGTATTCAAATTCTGTTTTCAGTACATCGGTGACCTGATCTACCAGTTCATCGGTAAAATATGAATATGTTTTTATATTCTCTCTGGATACTATATCGATATTCTGTATCCTGTCATATACAGGATCTGCAAGTGCATCCAGACGCTGCTGTTCTGTTATATATCCCTGATCCTCCATATACTGAAGGATGATTTCACGTTTTTCAGCGTTTCTTTCTTTACCTGTGATCGGGTTAAGCTTGGAAGGATTCTGTGTTATTCCGGCGATAACAGCGCACTCTGAGAGTGTCAGATCGGATACATCCTTATCAAAATACCTTCTTGCCGCTACCTTAACTCCGAGAGAGTTGTTTCCGAGGTTAATAGTATTCAGATAATTGGTAAGAATAAGCTTCTTATCCATCGTTTTCTCAAGCTGAACCGCAAGAACCTGCTCCTGGAATTTTCTTTCCAGTTTTTCACCAAAGCTTTTTTCAAATCCGCCGTTGAAGACATTATTCTTTATCAGCTGCTGGGTAATAGTGGAACCGCCGCCTTCTGAATCTCCTGTTACGACACCCTTGATAGCTCTGAAGATAGCACGGGTATCGATACCGTTATGCTCCCAGAATCTGGCATCCTCGATGGCTACAAATGCATTGATCAGATCCTGCGGCAGTTCGTCATATGTGACCTCGGCTCTGTTGGAGCCCTCCATAACAAGTGTATCTGTCAGCTGACCGTCAGCATTATAAACACTGGTTGCATATCCCATGGGGACTATACTTTCAATGGATATCTGAGGAGTATTGTCTATAATACCCATAAAGATGCCGACACCTGCACTTAAGGCAAAAACAGCAACAAGAACTACAGCAACAAGAGCAAATTTCAGTACCCATACGATGATCTTGTTGAAATATTTTCTGGAGTTTGTTTTATTGTCCTTCAGCTTCTTTTCGACAGCCCTTTTTGAGAAATCCATATTGCCTCCGTAATGTAATAATTATACCAAAACACGAATAAAAGTTCTATAATGTATATATGAAGAATACTTACAATATAATGGTTTCCGGGGGTACCGGAAGAATAGAAGAAAAACGGTCTGTCTTCATCGCAAGCATAAGAGCAGTTCACGATGAAACCGAGGCCGCTGCCTTCATGGATGAGATCAAGAAGAAGTTCTGGGATGCGAGCCATCATTGTTATGCCTATGTCCTGGGAGGAGACCCCGCGCCGAAAAAGTTCTCAGATGCCGGCGAACCGTCCGGTACAGCCGGAAAGCCCATACTTGATATAATAGAAGGAGAGGGGCTTCATGATACCATGATTATAGTAACCAGGTATTTCGGCGGAACACTGCTTGGAACAGGCGGACTGGTCAGAGCATATCAGGGTGCTGCTAGGGAAGGACTGCGCCACTGTATCGTGGCTGAGCGGCATGAGGGTGTCCGACTTACTTACATAATAGATTATGATTTTTACGGAAAGCTCCAGAAAATGGCTGAAAAAGAGCCTGTTCATCTGATGGCTCCTGAGTTTTCAGATAAAATAAAAATCAATATAGCAGTAGACAAATCTTATTCTGAGAATATAATAGATAAGGTTGAAGATTTGAGTGCAGCTAAGGCTAAACTGTCAGACCGCACAGACATATATTTTACAGAAACAGACGGTAAGGTTGAAATTTTATGAAAATCAAAAGGGAAAACGTAAGAAATGTAGCAATCATTGCCCATGTAGACCATGGTAAAACAACACTTGTTGATCAGCTTCTCAGGCAGAGCGGTATATTCAGAGCCAATCAGGAAGTTGTAGACAGAGTAATGGATTCCAATGATATTGAGCGTGAACGTGGAATAACCATTTTATCCAAAAATACTGCTGTATCATATAAAGATGTAAAGATCAATATCATCGATACTCCCGGACATGCCGATTTCGGTGGAGAAGTAGAGCGTGTTCTGAAGATGGTCAATGGTGTCATTCTTGTAGTCGATGCATATGAAGGTGTCATGCCTCAGACAAAGTTCGTTCTTAAAAAAGCCATCGAACTGGACCTTGATCTTATATGTTGTATTAATAAATGTGACCGCCCTGAAGCAAGACCTGAAGAGGTTATTGACGAAGTTCTGGAGCTTCTTATGGATCTTGAAGCAAGTGACAGACAGCTGGAATGTCCGTTTGTATTTGCAAGTGCCAGAAGCGGATGGTGCAGGTACAGCCTCGGGGAAGAAAACCATGATATGATTCCTCTTTTTGAGACAATCATAAAATCCATACCGGCTCCTGAAGGTGATCCAGATGCTGATACTCAGGTTCTGATCAGTACGATCGATTATAATGAGTATGTGGGACGCATAGGTGTCGGAAAAGTAGACAACGGAACGATCAGAGTCAATCAGGAATGTGCCATAGTCAATCATCATGAACCCGATAAACTGAGAAAGATAAAAATAGGGAAACTCTATGAGTTTGACGGACTCGCACGAGTGGAGGTAAATGAAGCTTCTGTCGGAAGCATCGTTGCCATCAGCGGTATATCTGATATCCATATCGGAGATACTATCACTTCACCGGATGCGCCTCAGGCTATCCCGTTCCAGAAGATATCTGAACCGACTATCTCCATGTTCTTCTGTGTCAATGATTCACCTCTTGCAGGTCAGGAGGGTAAATATGTCACTTCCAGACATATCAGAGACAGACTGTTTCGTGAGCTTCATACCGATGTATCACTTCGTGTAGAAGAGACTGATTCGCCGGATACATTTAAGGTCAGCGGCCGCGGAGAACTGCACCTTTCTGTACTTATAGAGAACATGCGCAGAGAAGGATATGAATTTGCAGTCAGCAAAGCTGAAGTAATCTATAAGTACAACGATAAAAACCAGAAGCTGGAGCCTATGGAAATCGCTTATGTAGATGTCCCTGAAGATTATACAGGTTCTGTAATACAGAAGCTTACTTCACGCAAGGGAGAGCTTACAGGAATGAATCCTATCCATGGCGGATATACCAGACTTGAGTTCTCAATTCCATCAAGAGGCCTCATAGGTTACCGCGGTGAATTCATGACCGATACAAAGGGAGAGGGAATCATCAATACAGAGTTTGATGACTATGCACCTTACAAAGGCGATATGTTCTACAGAAGAAACGGTTCCATCATATGCTTCGAAAACGGTGAATCCATCACATATGGTCTTTTCAATGCACAGGAAAGAGGAGAGCTTTTCATCGGACCCGGTGTAAAGGTATATGCCGGAATGGTTATCGGTCAGACCGGAAAATCTGAAGATGTCGAGATAAATATCTGTAAGACTAAGAAGCTGACCAACACAAGATCGTCAAGTGCTGATGAAGCGCTGAAACTGGTACCGCCCAAGATCATGAGTCTGGAGCAGTGTCTGGAATTTATAGATACTGATGAGCTGCTGGAGATAACACCGCAGAATCTCAGAATCAGGAAAAAGATCCTGGATCCGCTGCTTCGCAAGAGAGCGATGTTCAAAACTAAATCACAGATGTGATATCATCAAGGAATGTGGGGTAGGAAACTGCCACACATTCTTTATTTTTTACCGAAATACCCTTGAGTATGTCTGTCAGAATTAAAAATGACATTGCAATCCTGTGATCATCAAAAGAGTCTATTTCTGACGCATGAAGCTTTTCCGGACTGCATCCCTGAACGATCAGTCCATCAGCCTTTTCGATTACATTTACTCCTATTTTTGACAGTCCTTCTGATAAAGCATGTATTCTGTCGGATTCCTTGATGCGAAGCTCCCCTGCGTCGCGTATTTCTGTAGTGCCATCTGCAAGAGAGGAAAGTACCGCAAGAACCGGAAGTTCATCGATCATTCTTGAAACTGATTTACCGGATATTTCTGTTCCGCGTAAATGTGAATATTTTACTCTGATATCTGCAACAGGCTCTTTGCCGAATTTTCTACTGTTAATGAATGTAATATCTGCACCCATGCTTTTAAGCACATCTATAAGTCCTGTCCTGGTAGGATTAACTCCTATATCACGAAGCTTTATATCTAATCCGGGAGTAATAAGTGCTTTTGAAATGATATATGATGCAGAACTGATATCACATGGTACACGCAGCTTTCTGCCCTTCATACTCTTTCCGAAATATTCAAGCATAAGCTCAGTATGATTCCTGCTCATTCCAGGATCTGTGATTTCAGATTTTCCTTCTGTATACAAATCAGCCAGCATGATGGCAGACTTTATCTGAGCGCTGGAAACAGGCATAGTATAGTTTATATGATGCAGGCTGCTCCCATTGAGATGGTATATATGATATGTATCATTTTCACGCTTTATAGATGCTCCCATCATTTCCAGAGGCTTTATCACACGGTCCATAGGTCTTTTCATCAGACTTGTATCACCTGTGAGATAAGTATCAAAGCTCTGAGCTGAAAGAAAACCCATAAGCAGCCTCATGGTAGTTGCACTGTTCCCGCAGTTTATGATATTGCGTGGTGCCGTAAGACCGTAAAGACCTTTTCCAAATACTGTAATACAGGTATTTTTGATCTCAATCACAACTCCAAGTTCTCTTAATGCATTGACAGTTGATAAAGTGTCCTCACAGATGAGGGCATTATCAATCGTTGTTTTTCCGCGTGCTACGGAAGCTATGATGACTGCTCTGTGAGTTATCGACTTATCACCAGGTATATTGATTTTTGCGTTTTTTTTCTTCATATGCTTATTGTAAATTTCGTCTTCTTATATGTCAAATTATCAATAACCTTTTTATATGATATAATATTAATATGAAAATCATATGCAACAATTCAGATTTTACCATACCTGAGCGCACTGTCGTCGCTATAGGCAAATTCGACGGTGACCATCTCGGACATCAGAAAATATTCGGGGAGATGCGTAAAATCAAACGAGAGTACGGGCTGAAGATGGCAGCCTTTACTTTCAGCGCTGTAAATCAGCCTTTGATCTCATCTGATGACGAAAAACATAAGCTTCTTGAAAAAGAGGGAATCGACTATCTGGTTGAGTATCCCTTCACTGATGATATCCGCAAAATCTCCGGGCATGATTTCATTTTACAGATACTCAAAAAAAAGATGAATATGGCTCATATAGTAGC
This sequence comes from Lachnospiraceae bacterium, assembly GCA_045616865.1. GTDB lineage: Bacteria > Bacillota > Clostridia > Lachnospirales > Lachnospiraceae > Darwinimomas. The sequence goes on from JAZLHO010000004.1 coordinate 29,410, forward strand.
AGGAGATGATTGCTCCTTCGGATATAATAAATCCGGTAATCCTTCCCTCCTTTACGAAATGTCAGCGGCAAATGAATATAAAGTTACCATCATAAGCAAGCTCAAGCTGAATGACAGGGAAATCAGTTCTACTATGATACGTGAAATGATATCGGAAGGCGATATGGAAGGTATTAACAGGATTAAGGGCACCTATTATTCAATAAGCGGGAAGGTGATCCGGAATAAGCAGCTTGGCAGAACCATAGGTTTTCCGACGGTTAATATCATCCCTTCTGATGAGAAAATACTTCCGAAACGGGGAGTTTATGCTTCACGGGTTGAAACAGAAGACGGCCGCGTATATGATTCGATGACTAATATAGGCTGCAATCCAAGTGTACATGAGAAGAATTCCTGTACGGTAAAATGTGAAAGTCATCTGTTTGATTTTAATGAAGATATCTATGACCGGAATATACGTATATATTTCATAAGGTATATTCGTGACGAAATTAAATTTGACAGTATAGAGCAATTGATGCTTCAACTTGAAGCTGATAAAAAAATAATAAAAAACTATTTTGATTCTATCGAAAGTTGAAAGGGGGAAGAAGAGATGAGTGAAATGAAAACTGCATTGGGTATCGAGTTTGGTTCTACCAGAATCAAGTCCGTATTGATCGATATGGATCATAAGGTTCTCGCCAGCGGGTCTTATACCTGGGAAAATGAGCTTACGGACAGTCTGTGGACATATAAGCTTGAAGACGCAATCAAGGGAATTCAGGCAAGTTATGCTGATCTTAATGCCGATTATGTGTCAAAATACGGAAAGCCGCTCACTCATGTTGATTCAATGGGTATTTCAGGAATGATGCATGGATATATCGCACTCGATAGCGACAATAAACAGCTTTATCCTTTCCTTACCTGGAGAAATATCAATACTTACAAGGCAGCAGAGGAACTGTCAGAGCTTCTCGATTTCAATATGCCTATGAGATGGAGTGTCTCTCACCTGTATCAGCAGATTCTCAACAAAGCAGAGCATCTATCAAAGATATCACATCTTTTTACCCTTGCCGGATATATTCATTATCTTTTGACAGGTAAAAAAGTAGTCGGAATCGATGAGGCTTCCGGTATGTTTCCGTTTGACTGTGAGAGCATGAGTTATGACAGTGACCGGGTTGCAAAATTCGATGCGCTTATTGCGGAAAAGGGATGCTCATTCAAACTCCTTGATCTGCTTCCACAGCCTGTAGCCGCAGGCGGTGATGCCGGAATCCTTACAGAAAAAGGTGCTCGCCTCATCGATCCGAGCGGAAAGCTTGAAGCAGGATGTATCATGGCTCCTCCTGAAGGAGATGCCGCTACCGGAATGATCTGCACCAATGCCGTAGAGCCCGGAACCGCAAACCTCTCTGCCGGTACCTCAACTTTCCTGATGCTTGTTCTGGATAAGAATCTGAGAAATGTATATAGAGAGATCGATATCGTCAACACCCCGGGCGGAAAACCGGTTGCAATGATCCATCTCGGAAACGGTGCGTCTGAAATAGATGCATGGGTTAATATGTTCTGTGAAATGAGTAAGAGAGCAGGACAGCCTATCGAAATCGGCAAGGTATATGAAACAGTATTCAATGCAGCTCTTGAAGGTGCTGTCGATGCAGACAATATCATCATATACAATTACCTGGCAGGAGAAGCCGTAATGGATTGTCCTGAGGGAAGACCGCTTATGGTAAGAAAACCGGAATCAAAACTGACTCTTCCGAACTTTATGCGTTCAAATATATATGGTGTCTTTGCCGCAATCGCAAGCAAAAACAGTATTTTTGACGAGGAAGGCGTTGAAAGAAAATCTCTTACAGCACACGGCGGTCTGTTCAAAACAACCAATGCATCTCAGAAATTCCTTTCAGCCGCTTTGAACGTACCTGTAACTGTAAATAAAAATGCAGGAGAGGGCGGTCCTTATGGTATGGCTTTGCTTGCAGCATATCAGCTCAACAAGGAAGACGGTGAGACTATAGAAATGTACCTGAAGAATAAGGTATTCAGCAGTGTTGAATCAACCACTATTATGGCCACACCGGAGGAGGTTGCCGGATATGCTGAATATCTTAAGGCATACGAGAATGCACTTGAACTTGAACAGGAAAGTGCGGATTGCCTTAAATAAACTCGTTCTTGCTTATATCAGCAATAGGCGTATAATATTAAATGGTTTAGTTTGTTAAACATAATATAAATACATATATATGGAGGAAAAGATGGACAAGAAAAAGTTAGCACTTGCAGCTGCAAAAGCCAGACTTGACGCAGTAACCATGGTTTACAAAGCAGCATCAGGGCATCCGGGCGGCTCATTGAGCTGTATCGATGTTCTCACATATCTCTACAACGAAGAGATGAACCTTACTCCTGACACATATCAGGATCCTGACCGCGACAGATTTGTCATGAGTAAGGGACATTGCTCACCGGCTATGTACTCTGTACTTGCTGAGAGAGGTTTCTTCCCTGTAGCAGATCTTGATCAGTTCCGTCGTATTGACTGCCATATGTCAGGTCACGTTGAGATGAGCATCAAGGGTGTTGATATGAGCACAGGTTCTCTTGGACAGGGCGTTGCAGTAGCAGGCGGTATGGCACTTGCTGGTAAAATTAATAACAAGAATTACAGAGTATATGCCATTCTCGGTGACGGCGAGCTCGCTGAAGGCGAAGTATGGGAAGCAATGATGTCAGCAGCCAAGTATAATCTTGATAACTTCTGTATCTGTGTTGATGTTAACGGACTTCAGATCGACGGAGCTACAAAGGATGTTATGCCTACAGAACCGCTTGATAAGAAGTTTGAAGCATTCGGATGGCATGTTGTAAAATGTGACGCACATGACTTCGATTCTATAAAGGCAGCTTATGATGAAGCTAAGGCAACTAAGGGTCAGCCTACAGTAGTTCTTGCCAAGTCAACAAAGGGCAAGGGTGTAAGCTTTATGGAGAATCAGGTAGGTTGGCATGGTAAAGCTCCTAATGATGAGCAGTACGCTCAGGCAAAGGAAGAGCTTGAAGCAACAATAAAGAGTCTGGAGGGTTGAAACAATGGGAGATAAGATTGCTACACGTCAGGCATATGGTAAGGCACTTGCTAAATTTGCTGATAAATATCCGGAACTTGTTGTACTTGATGCTGACCTTGCAGGCGCAACAATGACAAAATTCTTCAAAGATGCTTGTCCTGACAGATTCTTCGATATGGGAATCGCAGAGGCAAATATGATCGGTACAGCTGCAGGTCTTGCAACCTGCGGACTTAAGCCTTTCGCAAACTCATTTGCTATTTTCTCAGCAGGAAGAGCATGGGAGCAGGTTAGAAACTCAGTTGCATATCCACAGATCAATGTTAAGGTTATCGGATCTCATGGCGGTCTTTCAGTAGGAGAAGACGGTGCAACACATCAGTGTATTGAAGATTTTGCTATCATGAGAGCTATCCCGGAAATGACAGTTCTCTGCCCGTGTGATGCTAATGAGATGGAGCAGGCAGTAGAGGCTCTTATCAATTATGATAAACCAGCTTATATGCGTTTAGGCCGTCTTGCAGTTGATACAGTTACAGATCAGATAGACGGTTACAAGTTTGAAATCGGTAAGGGCGAAGTTCTTAAGGATGGTAAGGATGTTACTATCATCGCTGTCGGAATGAATGTTCAGATGTCACTTGAAGCAGCTGAAATCCTCGCAAAAGAGGGTATCTCTGCAAGAGTAGTTGATATGCATACCATCAAGCCTCTTGATGAAGCACTCGTTCTTAAATGTGCTCAGGAGACAGGTGCTATCGTTACTACAGAAGAAGCAACTGTGAAGGGTGGACTTGGATCAGCAGTAGCAGAGCTTATAGCTGAATCTGATGTCAGAGTTCCGGTTATCAGACACGGTGTTAATGATTGCTTCGGCAGATCAGGTAAGGCTCCGCTGGTACTTGAAGCGTACGGTATCACAGCAGCTGAGATCGCCAAGAAGGCAAAGGAAGCTATCGCTAAGAAGTGATAAATACTGTGATTTAAAACAGAATTTTGGATTTTAAAAGAGGCGGGAGATAAGCTCCTGCCTCTTATTATATACACAGCAGGATATCCGTCTGGAAATCCTGCTGTATTATGATTATTTCATCAGTTCTTTGCGTTCTTGGTAAGCTCATCGATAGCAACTGCGAAGAGAAGAATAAGTCCCTTGGCAACATACTTTTCGAATGATCCGAGTGAAAGAATTGACATACCGTTTTCAAGTGAAGCCATAACAAGTGCACCGATTACACATCCTACGACGCTTCCCTTACCGCCGGCAGGTGATGTACCGCCGATGATAGCGGCAGCGATGATATCGGTCTCATTTCCCTGTCCTGCTGCAATAGCTGCTGAGTTAAGTCTTGCTGTATATACGATACCGGAGATAGCACATACGGTTCCTTCAAGTATGAACAGTAACCATGTCACCTTCTGAACATTTACGCCTGAAAGAGCCGCTGCCTCACGGTTACCGCCGATAGCATAGATATGACGTCCGAATGAAGTATTTTTTGAAATAAAGCTTATCGTAAGTATAACTGCTGCAAGGATAACAAGCGGGATAGCAACACCACGGTCCTGAGCAAATATCCAGAAGAAAACAGCGATAATGATTGAAAGAAGGATAAGCTTTCCTATGAAAAGTCCTTTTGATTCAACTGCGAAGTTATATTTCTGTTTGTTCTTTCTTGCTGATACCTGAGAAATAATATAAGCAATTATAGCGATCAGACCGATCAGAAGAGCTGTTCCGTTGATTGCTGCACCTGAACCGAAGATATTGGGTATGTATCCCTGTCCGATAGCCTTGAATACTTCATTATTCGGCTGAATCGTCTGAGAATTCGTAACGCCGATGATCAGTCCACGGAAAACCCACTCGGATGAGAGAGTAACGATGAATGCCGGAAGATGCATCTTTGCAACCCAGAAGCCCTGCCAGATACCTACGAGTGAACCGCAGAGAATAGTTACTATCAGAGCCGGTACGATATTCCAGTTGGCAAATTTAAGAAGATAAGCAATGACAGCTCCACAGAAACCGATAACCGATCCAACAGAAAGATCGATATGTCCGCACACCATGATAAGAACCATAGTACTTGAAGCAATACCGATGAATGCCATCTGAAGAAACAGGTTTGTCATATTGATAGGTGAAAGGAATACACCCTTTGTAGTTGCAAAGAAAATCAACCAGATCAATAACAGAAGAATGATCATGGTGTACTGCTGAATATTCTTTTTAATCGTTAGTTTTAATTCTTGCATTTTATTAACCCCTTCTCTTATTAATCTTTAAACATATTCTTCATGCCTGTACAGTATTCCATAACATTTTCCTGAGTTGCATCCTTATAATCCATCTCAGCTGTTATAGAACCTTCATGCATTACATAGATTCTATCACTCATTCCGAGAACTTCAGGAAGCTCAGAGGAAATCATGATAACGCTCATGCCCTGATCAACAAGATCATTCATAATATTATAGATTTCAACCTTGGCACCTACATCGATACCTCTTGTAGGCTCGTCCATGATGAGTACTGTAGGATGCGTCATAAGCCACTTTGAAAGAACTACCTTCTGCATGTTGCCACCCGAAAGGTTACGGGTGAGCTGCTCGATGCTTGGAGTCTTTACATTAAGTGCCTTTACATATTCCGCAACTTCCTTCAGAAGCTGGTTGTCATCAATAACTCCACCCTTGGACAGTCTCTTCAGAACCGGAAGGCTGACATTGAACTTGATATCCTGCATAAGGATAAGTCCGTAACGCTTACGATCCTCAGATACGTAGCAGATACCGTTTCTGATCGCATCCTCGGAAGAATGAATCTCAACCTTATTTCCGTCATAGAGTACTTCACCGCGGATATTATTACCGTATGCTCCTATAAGGCTCATCATAAGCTCTGTACGGCCTGCACCCATAAGTCCGGCTATACCTACGATTTCACCCTTGCGAACATTGATATTGATATTATGAAGAACTTCCTTTCCCTTGATCTGCGGATGATCAACAGACCAGTTCTTCATTTCAAACTTGATCTCACCCGGGTGATGCTCACGACGAGGGAACATCTGAGAGAGTGTACGTCCAACCATGTTGGCGATAAGCTCTGATTTGGTAATATCATTCTTATCTTTTGTAACAACGGTCTGACCATCACGGAGAACAGTGATAGTATCAGCGATATTGAATACCTCATCCAGTTTATGGGAGATATAGATACAAGTTACACCCTTACTCTGGAATTCTCTGATGAGAGAGAGCAGTCTTTCTGATTCATCATCTGTAAGAGCTGCTGTCGGCTCATCAAGGATAAGCAGCTTGGCTTTTTTACTGACAGCCTTGGCTATCTCAAGCAGCTGCATCTGACCGACACCAAGATTGAGAACAGTGGTTTCCGGATTAACATTCAGATGTACCTGATTAAGAACTTCAGCTGTCTGTTTATATGTTTCAGGCCAGTTGATAATGCCCTGTTTATTTTTAATTTCATTTCCAAGGAAAATGCTTTCGGCAACATTCATATTTGTGCAGAGAGCAAGCTCCTGATTGATGATAGCGATACCTTTTGCCTCTGAATCACGCAGTGACTTGAACTGCTGTACTTCACCGTCAACTACGATATCGCCTGTATATTCACCATATGTGTATATACCACTGAGTACCTTCATAAGAGTAGACTTGCCGGCACCGTTTTCTCCAACAAGAGCATGGACTTCTCCGCGCTTTACGTTGAAGGATACCTTATCAAGAGCAAGAACACCCGGGAAGGTTTTTGTTATGTTCTGCATCTGCAGGATATAATCTTCCATAAAAACCAATCCTTTTTAGTATATTTGAATATCAAATTCTGGTATTTCTGAGCAAAGCTTATCGCTTGCGATTTCTGTCAGATAAATAAGTAATACCCAGCCGGACTGTCCGGCCGGGTAAAAAACTTATTTGGAATTGATTAGTTACCGTTCTTGATTTCGTCTTCTGTGTGATAACCTGACTCCCATACGATGTTCATATTGTTCTTATCAACATACTCGCAGGTAACAAGAACTGCAGGAACGTCGATAGACTTACCGTTCTCATCGATACCTTCCATAGTTCCGTCAGCGGCTACCTTACCGTCCTTTACAAGAGCAGCAGCAGCTTCAACAGCTGAACGACCCATATCACGTGAATCGCCGAAAACTGTCATAGACTGTGTTCCTGCAAGGATTCTCTGGCATGCTGCAACTTCGCAGTCCATACCTGTGATAAGAGTCTTCTTAGCCTGCTCATCACCGAGAGCTGCGATAGCACCTGATGCAAGACCGTCGTTTGGTGAAAGGACAGCATCGATCTCGATTCCCTGATCAGCTGCGATTGCCATAGCGTTCTCTGTGTGCTTTGTAGCCTCTGATGGCTGCCATCCTATACACTCATTATCAGAGATAACATTGATAGCTCCCTTGTCGATGTACTCCTGAAGTGGCTCGATGCCGCCGCCGTAGTAAAGAGGTGCGCATGAGTCGCCCGGATCACCGTGAAGAACGATGATATTACCCTTAACTTCGCCATACTTCTTCTCAAGGCCTTCCTTAATGAAGTTACCCTGAAGGTTGCCCTGATACCATGAATCGAATGTGATGTAGAGGTCAAGCTTTGATGTACCTGTGATCATACGGTCATAAGAGATAACATATACATTGTGCTGCTTGCACTCATCAACGATAGCAGCTGCTGCGTTACCATCGTTCGGAGCTATGATAAGAGCCTGGATGCCCTGTGCGATCATTGTAGAAACCTGATCCTTCTGCTTGTTGCTGTCGCCTTCAGCACATGCTGTAACGCACTCAATACCGAGTTCTTCACATTTTGCCTTCATTGCCTCTTCGTCAACTGACCAACGCTCCTCAGCGTATGTAGGCATTGAGATACCGATCTTGATCTTACCGTCTGAAGATCCTGCTGCAGCTTCCTGCTTTGCACCACAGCCTGCAAGAAGGCCGAGTACCATTACTGATGCAAGAAGAATAGCCAAAACTTTTTTCATTTTTAATTCCTCCTAAGTATTATGGGTTTATGCCCAAAGATACATTCATTATACTCTTTTTGACCATATTAAACAATACATACAGTGAATGTTCAGTTAATCTTATCTGAATAATATTAATATAGAAGAAAGCATATTGAATTCATCATAATTATTGACAGATTTCCTGTGAAATGCTACAATTCTCAGGTATGCCGCTCAAAAGGGTTATAAGAGATGTGCTTAGTTTCACATCCACCGTAATTGGCGAGTAATGATAAGAGGAGGATCCGAAATGTACGCTATTATAGCAACAGGTGGAAAGCAGTACAAGGTATCTGAAGGCGATATCATTAAGGTTGAAAAGCTTGGAGTCGCTGAAGGTGAGACTGTTACATTTGACCAGGTTCTTGCAGTTAATAACGGAACACTGGCAATTGGAACACCGACAGTGGCAGGTGCTACTGTAACAGCTTCTGTTGTACGTGAAGGCAAGGAGAAGAAAGTCATTGTCTACAAGTACAAGAACAAAACCGGCTACCACAAGAAGAACGGTCACAGACAGCTCTTCACACAGGTTAAGATCGAGAAGATCAACGGTTAAGCAGACAGTAACTAAGTAAAGAAGGAGGTAATGACATGGCTCATAAAAAGGGTGTCGGTTCTACTAAGAACGGTCGTGATTCCGAGGCCAAGCGTTTAGGTGCTAAGAGAGCAGATGGTCAGTTCGTATTAGCAGGTAATATTCTCTACAAGCAGCGTGGTACACATATTCATCCAGGTACAAACGTTGGTCGTGGCGGTGATGATACATTATTTGCAACAGCTGACGGATATGTAAAGTTCGAAAGAATGGATAAATATCGCAAGAAGGTATCTGTATACCCGGAGAAATAATAACAAACCAAACGAGGGCTTCATACATTCTGTATGGGGCCCTTTTTTACAAGAGGAACTTATGTTTGCAGACAGAGCTAAAATATATATCAGATCAGGAAACGGCGGAGACGGCCATGTAAGCTTCAGACGCGAGAAATTCGTTGCAGCAGGCGGTCCGGATGGCGGAGACGGTGGAAAAGGCGGAGATATCATCTTTACGGTTGAAGATGGTATGAACACGCTTATTGATTTTCATCATAAAAGAAAATATGTGGCCGGAAACGGAGAGCCCGGCGGTAAGAGAAGGTGTCATGGAGCTGATGCGGATGACCTTATCATCCGTGTACCACAGGGTACGGTTATCAAGGAATTTGAATCAGGCAAGGTAATTGCTGATATGAGTGGCGAAAACCGTCGTGAAGTCATACTTCGAGGCGGAAAAGGCGGAATCGGTAATATGCATTATGCCACATCCACCATGCAGGTACCGAAATATGCAAAACCCGGACAGCCCGGCAAGGAGCTCTATGTACAGCTTGAACTTAAAGTCATCGCTGATGTAGGTCTCGTCGGATATCCGAGTGTCGGAAAATCCACACTGATTTCTGCAGTTAGCAACGCCCGTCCCAAAATCGCTGAATATCATTTCACCACACTTGAACCAAATCTCGGCGTCATAGATCTCGGTGACGGCAACAGCTTCATCATGGCTGATATTCCGGGTCTTATCGAGGGTGCGGCAGAAGGTGTCGGTCTGGGACACGATTTTCTACGTCATATAGAACGGACAAAAATACTTCTGCATGTTGTCGATGCCGCCGGCATAGAAGGAAGAGATCCTGTGGAAGATATACGCATCATGATGGACGAGCTTAGAAGATACGATGAAAAGCTTCTTGAAAAGCCTATGATGATAGCTGCCAATAAGATCGATTCTATAGACTATTCAAACGGCGATCATGTTGAAGCTATCAGGAAAGCATATCCGGATATTACTGTTTACCCGATTTCCGCATTTACCCATGAGGGTGTAGGAGAGCTCGTACACGGCATATGGAACGTGTTAAAGGAAATCCCGAATGATATACAGACATTTGATAAGGAATATGATGTAGACTACAGTGACGATGAGAATCTGCCGTTTACAGTGGAAAAACAGGGTGATATATTTGTAGTAGAAGGTCCCCGTATCGAAAAAATGCTTGGATACACCAATCTTGATTCCGAAAAGGGGTTTGATTTCTTCCAGAAGTTCCTGAAGCAGACCGGAATCTTAAAGCAGCTTGAGAATCTGGGAATAAAAGACGGCGACACCGTCAGGATGTACGGACACGAATTCGATTATTACAGGTAAAAAATATGACCAGTAAACAAAGAGCATTATTAAAAAGTATAGCTATGACCACAGATTCAATTCTCAACATAGGAAAAGAATCACTTACTATAGAGTTTATTGCAGCTGTAAAAGAAGCGCTTGAAGCACGTGAGCTTATCAAGATCAGCGTCCTCAAAAACTGCGACGATGACCTGCGTGCGATAGCAGAAGCAATCGCAGAAAGAACAGACGCAGAGGTTGTCCAGGTCATAGGCAGAAAAATAGTTTTATACCGTCAGGCACGCAAGCCTGAAAACAGAAAGATAAAACTGAAATGAAAAGAATAGGGTTACTCGGAGGCACATTCGATCCGGTTCATAACGGACATATGATACTCGCAGAAAACGCACTGTCACAGCTCAGGCTTGACAGTGTCATTCTTCTTGTTTCACCTGATCCTCCGCATAAGCAGGACAAAACCATCTCTGCATTTCAGAAACGCTTTGACATGGCCCGCCTCGCTGCAGAAGGCATAGAAGGAATATATGTTTCAGATTACGAAACCCACCTTCCGACGCCATCATATACTGCACAGACACTTGAAAACCTCAGACAGCAGTATCCCTGTGATAAATTCTATTTTATTATCGGAGAGGATTCCCTTGATAATATAGAAAAATGGTACCGACCCGCTGATGTGATGGCTATGTCTGAATTAATTGTGGCAGTCCGTGAGGAGAATTTCGACAGTCGAACCATAGAAGAGCAGATGACATATCTGAAGAACAGATATAACGCGGTTATCCATCTCCTCAAATCCGGTTATGTAAATATATCTTCAACAGAAATAAGAAATGATGTCAAAAAAGGAAACAGTATTGAAGACGCTGTTCCCGCAAAGGTAGCAGAATATATATGGAAAGAGAAACTATATACAGAATAAGAGAGCAGCTGAAAAACTGTCTTTCCGAAGAAAGATATCAGCATACGCTCGGGGTGGAATTTACTGCATCCTGTCTGGCTATGAGATATGGAGCAGATGTTTATAAGGCCGAGCTTGCCGGACTGCTTCACGACTGTGCCAAGGAATATTCACAGGATGAGCTGAAGGAAATGGCGGGAGATGAGTACGGAACTGCAAAAACACTTCATGCCGTATGCGCACCTGCAGTTGCAGAAAAAAAGTATGGAATCACAGATCCGGAAATACTTTCGTCAATCAGATGGCATACTACCGGCAAAGCCAACATGGCGCTGCTTGACAAAATCATCTTTGTCGCTGATTTTATCGAGCCGTGTCGCGATATGATAACGATACTTCCGGAGATGAGAAGGCTTGCCTTTGAAGATTTATCCTATACGGTTTACAGAATTTCCGAGGAAACTATTCCATATGTACTTATGAGACATCTACCTATGGATAAAAATACAGTTGAATGTTTTGAATGGTTAAAGGAGAACGGAATCCATGACAGACTCTAAGACAGCTTTAAAAATCGCAGTAAATGCACTTGAAGAAAAGAAAGGTGAACAGATCAGGGTTATCGATATTTCCAATGTATCGGTAATGGCTGATTATTTTGTCATCGCAAGCGGAAAGAACATCAATCAGATCAGAGCCATGGCAGATGAAGTGGAAGAGAAGCTGTCAAAGGCCGGTGTAGAGCCCAGACAGATCGAAGGAGCCAACACTTCAGGCTGGATACTCATGGATTATCATGATTTCATCATCCATATCTTCAACGAGGATATGAGACTTTACTATGATATCGAAAGAATATGGTCTGACGGTAAACCTGTTGAGATGTAACACATGACATTTTTCGTCAAAAAACACTGCCTTTATGCATAGCGGGCAGTGTTTTCGTTTATATAAAAGTCTATGAAGATATCATCTCATCATACGGATAAGTCCGATGACCTTACCGATCACAGCAGCATCATTTACGATGATCGGATCCATGGTGTCATTTTCAGGCTGCAGTCTGATATGTCCGTCCTCTCTGTAAAATCTCTTGACAGTAGCTCCATCCTCAACCATAGCAACAACAATTTCTCCGTTGCGGGCATCGGAAGCGCATTCAACGAGAAGATTATCTCCGTCGAATATTCCCACATTAATCATCGAATCGCCCTTTACCTTGAGCATAAATGTCTCATTATTCGGCAGATATTCAACCGGAATAGGGAAGTAGTCTGTGATGTTCTGCTCGGCAAGAAGCGGCTCACCCGCAGCGACACGACCTACCATAGGTACATTGGTAAGCTCACGCCTGGTTGGACTGAAATCAGGATCAAGGATCTCAATAGTTCTCGATTTCTGATTATCACGCAATATATATCCGCGTTCCTCCAGGGTGTTCAGATGTGCATGAACGGAAGATGTGGACCTGAGGTCTACAGCTTCACATATTTCCCTAACTGACGGCGGAAAATTCTTCTTAAGTGTATAGTCCTTGATAAACTGAAGGATCTCCATCTGTTTCTCTGATAAACCTTCTTCTTTTCGTCTTCCCATCTTACACCTCCGAAAAAATGTTCTATGTATATTCTAACAAATGTTCGATAAAATGTCAAAACTTTTGTTCGATTTAAAATAGTGCTTTAATGTCATAATTAAATGTGGCATAATATAAGCGGAGGTGAATAAAATGCAGGACAAACTGAACTTAATAGTAAAAGAAAATTTTCTGACAGAGCTTCAGCTTGAAAAGTTAAAAAAACTTCTTGATCAGTTCGGAGTGGAAGTACTCTATGAAAAAACAAAAGAAGGTTATAACCTCAATATGTCATGGGACAGTTCCGATGTCTACAGACGCAGCAGCAGATATGCCGGCAGAAATAAGATAAATACCCGTATAGACTGGACACAGGTGGATTATCTGAGTTCGCTGGGAATGACCAATGAAGAGATCTCTGAAAGACTCGGTGTAAATATCAGAACATTTTACCGGAGAAAATCAGAACATAAAAAAGAAAATTAAAATAGTTATTGACAAACACCCGTTCGAATGATATATTTAGAACAGTCGTTCGAGAATATTTGTTCGAGGTGTGGTTATGAAGAGATTAACATATGCTATAAGCGGATTACTAATTGTTCTGTCAATAACATTCTGTTCTTTATGGATGATATCTGCAAAGGCTGAAACAAAGGATGCCGTTCGTCCTGAATGTACATACACATCTATCAAGATAGGACTTGGAGATACTCTTGATTCTATTGCGGAAGAGTATAATACATCTGAAAGCTATTCAAATGATTCTTATATCGAAGATGTGAAGCAGATCAATAATCTCTATTCCGATAAGATTCATCCGGGCTGTTACCTGACCATTATTAAATTCTGAACATATCTATAATCAGGTCATCATAGGCATTTTACACATGCTTTTCTCATGAGCTGCGGAGGCACAATATGAGTGTTGAAAAAGAGAAGAATTAATAAAATCTCATAAAGATCTACAAAATACAAGTCTAGAATATCCGAAAAGTCCCGAATAATTTCCGGGGCTTTTATTATTAATCGGAGCTTGACTATTCCTGAAATATATGTATAATCGTAAGAAAGTAGAACACGAGTTACTAACTTTAGAGTATGGGGGCCGCAAAATGGATTTTTATTGCAGAGAAGATGAGCTGCGAAAGATGAATCGTCGTTATGAAAGCGGCACATTTGAATGTGTAGTTATTTACGGACGCAAACGTGTGGGTAAGACCGCACTGATCAATGAGTTTTGCCGTAATAAAAAGACGATATATTTTTCCGCATTGAAAGCAACCGCAGCTGAGAATCTCAGTGCTTTGTCTAAAGCATTATACCAGTATGAGCATCCGGATGCAGAAGTTTACCCGGAGTTCCCTTCTTTTGAGGCTGTGTTGAATGAGATTGGAAAATTGGGAAATAATGAAAGGCTTGTTTTTGTTATCGATGAGTATCCTTATCTTGCAGAAAGTTATAGTGCTATCTCATCATGTCTTCAGCATCTGATTGATCATATTTGGCAAAAAAGTAAAATCTATTTGATTCTATGCGGTTCTTCCATGAGTTTTATGCAGAATCAGGTGCTTGGATATGAGAGCCCGCTGTATGGAAGAAGAACTGCTCAATTTAAGATCGAGCCGATGACATATCGGGATACTGCCGTATTTCATCCGGATTTTTCTGCCGAATCAAATGCATATATATACGGCATTACCGGAGGGATTCCACATTACATCAACAAACTGAATGTAAAAAAGGACCTGGATGCAGCACTTCTGGAGAATTTTTTCGATCGTTCTGCTTATCTTTTTGAGGAACCGGATAATCTACTGAAGAAGGAGCTGCGAGAGCCTGCTGTATATAATGCTGTGATTCGTGCGATTGCTGAGGGTGCATCAAAACTTAATGAGATCGCAGCAAAGGTTGGTCTCGAAAGCGGGCCCTGCTCCAAGTATGTAAGTGTGCTTATGGAACTTGGCTTGGTGAAAAAGGAAACCGCCATCACAGAGACTTCTACAAAAAAGACCCTTTACATGATTGAGGACAACTTCTTTCGTTTTTGGTATCGATTTGTGCCGGAAAATATGTCCTCAATCTCTTCCGGTCGTTTTGACAGATCATATAGCAAAGTTGTTAAGGCTAAACTGCATGACTATATGGGCCCGATTTTTGAGAAAATCTGCAAAGAGTATCTGATGTACTATGCTGAAGACCTGCCGTTTGAGATAGCTAATGTTGGTCAATGGTGGGGCACAGATGTGTCTGCAAAAAAAGAGATACAGATTGACATCGTAGGTGTACCGGTACAGGAGCCAAATAAAAAAATCACAGAATATTTGATAGGTTCTTGTAAATTCAGGAATGAAAAAACAGGGCTGGATGAGTTACAACTGATTGAGCATTACGCAGATGTTTTTGGGAAGGGAAAATCCTATTACTATATGATTTTTTCCCTTGGAGGTTTTACTCAGGAACTGATGGACTACGCCAAGGAAAATCCGGTAAGACTTGTATCGTTGAAAGATATGTATCAAACCATGAAAAAATAGTCTCGGTTAGAACGCGACACAATTCATAATAAAAAGTTTACAGGGATTCTTTTATTGAAACAACCCCATTACAATTCGTACTTTTTATGATATACTTTATAAAAAGTACGGATTACATAGGTGTTTGGATGAAAAAGCTATACAAAAGAGAGTTCTATCTGAAAAAAATAAGAGGTTTTTATGATGACGACGAGATCATCAAGGTGATCACCGGAGTAAGGCGGTGTGGAAAATCATCCTTGATGGAACTTGTATGCTCTGAGTTAAGAGAAAAAGGAGTTCCTGAAGAAAATATCGTATACATCCATCTGGATAAACGCCCGTATAAATCATTAAAGAAGGCGGCTGAACTTGAGGAACTGATCGATTCCAAAGTATCCGATGTAACCGGGATGAAGTATCTGTTCATCGATGAGATTCAGAATATAGAATCCTTTGAGGAAGTGATCAATGCATATCGTGAGGAAGGTGATTATTCCATATTCATCACCGGAAGCCTGAGTCAGGGCTTCTTTTTTATTGCATATGGATAGACGAAAGGCTAACTGGTTTGGTATAATTTAGGCAATTATAACCATATAGCTTCAGGACTGGATTATCAGGCAGTAGGACCTGAGCACGCATATCTTCATAAGCAGGGCCGTGTAAATTATGTGACGGCAGATGATGATGAGGCTATGGAAGCATTTTTCTTGTTGTCGCGTTATGAAGGAATTATTCCGGCCATTGAGAGTTCTCATGCACTTGCCTATGCAATCAAGGTTGCAAGAGCCGGAGGAAAACCATGCTCATGTCTGGTTACACTGTCAGACCGCGGTGATAAGGATCTTGATTATGTTGTAGAGCATTATGGATATGGTGACGAGTTTCTTGCCAAGCTGGAAGAAAAGAGAAATAACTAATGAGCTCGATAGTAGATAGAATATTAAAGAATAGAGATGGTGATACCAAATTCCTTAAGCTTGATTCAGATGATTGTTGAAATAGTACCTCCTGATATAGTATCACCTTTTGTAACCGGAAATGCTATACAAATAGTGTTTATAGGTCTCATTGTCGGAGTTGCACTGATGATTTTGGGGAATGTGGTTGAGGATTTGTCGAGAATTGTCAAGCAACTGCAACGTACAGTCTTTCAGGTTATGAGTTTTTTGGGAGTGATTA
>JAZLHO010000005.1:0-43760 GCA_045616865.1 Lachnospiraceae bacterium
TGAAAATTTCAAGGCAGCACTTTTAAAACTGAAAGAACTTGGAGTAGGAACATGGGCAGTCATACATTGTCCTGAACTTGGAGCGGGACTTGATGAGAACGGAACTTATTATGAAAGTAAGAGCCTTTCACTTCCGAAGGGATTCATCAAAGGAAGCACAGGTGCGGGAGATGCTTTCTGTGCGGGAGTTCTCTATGCAGCTGAAAAAGAACTCGGCATGGCAGAAGCACTCAAAATAGGTGCATGCACAGCGGCGGCTTCGCTGAGTGAAGTCGGTTCGATCGAGGGAGTTCGTCCGCTGGCAGAGGTGCTGAAGCTATATGACCAATATGGTAAATAAAAAAATTGCGTCCTGCAGAGCAGAACATCGCTCCTGGACGCAGTTTTTTTATACATTTTTATTTCGTATCCTCAGAATTCTTTTTCGGCCACTGAAGCTTATCACCGGTAAATTTGCCTTCCGGTCTGTGTGATTTTAGTGTCAGGCAGACCAGAGCACCAAGAGCTGAGATCACAACAAGAGTCCAGATAGCAGCAGTTACAGTCGCTTTGCCGGCGATGAAGCCCATGACACTTGGGACAAGCATGCCGCCTATGCCGCTTGCTGCGGCCATAAGACCTACAGCCGTTCCGGAATTACCTTCGGAGTTTGAAGCTGCCAGAGCGTTGATTGTGCACCATGTCGGGCCGTAGGCGAAACCTACCAGTCCACTGACTATGATAGCTGATGTAGGGCTCTTAACAAATGTCAGCAGAGCCATAAAGATAGCTGAAGCAGCAAAACATATTTTGAGGGATCTGACAGCATTATACTCAACAAAGCTGAAGATAAGTCTCGAAATAGCCATTCCAACCCAGAATGCCGAAAGAGTCATGGCACTGGTAGAATTATTGCTGAATTTGTGATCTATAAAGGAATCAATAAAGTTACCATATCCCATCTCCATTCCGATGATGCAGAACATAGCAATGGCAAGGATCACTATAATCGGTTTTAAAAATGCATTACCACGGGTTTTTGATGTACTGTTTTTGGTTGATTTTACGGTAGGCTTCTCCGGATTTTTCGGGAATTTTACCAAAACCAGAACGAGTGCCATTATGATAAAAAATACGATGCTGGTATAGAAAATAAAATTCCAGCCCGTATTGAAGTGTGAACTGCAGAACTCCAACGCGATAGGACCTGCTGCTGCTCCGAGAGAGAACA
The DNA here is from genome assembly GCA_045616865.1 of Lachnospiraceae bacterium. Classification (GTDB taxonomy): domain Bacteria; phylum Bacillota; class Clostridia; order Lachnospirales; family Lachnospiraceae; genus Darwinimomas. The sequence goes on from JAZLHO010000005.1 coordinate 1,211, forward strand.
TGAACTGAGACAGGTTTATATACTGCATACCTTTGTTATCATCAAGATCGGCGAGAACTGCCGTTGCAACATTTTCCGAAACCGTACTTCCTGATTTATATACCAATGTTCCGACAATATACATAACAAGTCCGGTTGCGTTTCCGCAAATCAGACATCCTATTGCGAATATCACGATAAAACCGATGACTACGGGCTTTTTCCCTATCTTATCTGCCACCATACCCATTAAAAACGGCATAAAGAGAGGCGGTATCTGCTGAAGTGCTGCGAGCAGGCCTATGCCCTCTGTCCCTATATCGAAAAGGTTTGAAATATCAGCTATAACAAGCTGGATTCCTCCACGGTTAACTCCGATAAAAAACAAATATATACTTATTGCGATTACAGCAAGTAATTCCTGCTTTTGGGTTAATGTTTTCTTTCCCATATCTGTAAGTCCTTTATATGTGAAATGATAGTATACGAATCATCTTTTACTCTGCTGAATGATAATAGATTTGGTATAATTCTGTCAAGGGCAATCCATTGAAAACAGTATGGTTATAAAGGTGAAAATTCGATATAAAACACAAAACGGGGCAAAAATTGATGAAATATTATAAAAAACGGGGCAGAATATGCAAGAAACAGTTGAAAAAACGGGGCATTAATAATATTGTATAAGTGGAGGTGTGAATGTATGTATAGAAAATATTCATCCACTGTCAGAGAATGGATTAGAAATTCAAATAAAGCCTTATTAGTGACAGGAGCGAGACAAACAGGAAAAACCTGGCTGATAAGAAATGAAATTAATAATAGCGAATACAGTAAATTTGAAATAAATTTTATTGATCAACCGGATATGGTTGCATATTTAAATGCAGAAATGAATGCAGAGGAGTTTTTAATTAAGTTGAAAATGATTATGCCGGAGGATTGCAAACCACATGAAACGGTTGTTTTTTTTGATGAGATTCAAAAATGTCCGGAAATAGTAACAAAAATAAAGTTTCTCGTAGATGAGGGAAGCTTTAAGTATGTAATGAGTGGGTCTTTGTTAGGCGTTGAATTAAAAGGAATAGCTTCAGCACCGGTAGGCTATTTGACTATTCTTAAAATCTACCCGATGGATTTTGAAGAGTTTATGATAGCAAATGGTGTCTCAAATGTTACCCTTGATATGTTACACAAAAAATATGAAACTTGCAGTCCCGTGGACGAATTTATACATCAGAAATTACTGTCAATGTTTTTTGTATATCTTATTGTTGGTGGGATGCCGGATGCAGTAAAAAGATATATTGAAACAAAAGATATCAGAGAAGTTGATAGGGTCCAGAGAGATATAATAACACTATACAAAGAAGATTTTTCTCAGTACGAACTTGAAGACAGGAAGCTAAAGATAAAGGCCGTTTATGACATTATTCCTGCGGAGTTAAATAAGCAGAATAAAAAATTTGTGTTCACCATGGTAGACAAAGAACTTAAGTTTGACAGATATGAAAATAGCTTTTTATGGCTGAAAGATGCCGGAGTGGCATTGCCTGTTTACAATGTAGACGCACCGGTTATTCCTCTTTTAGCAAGTAAAAACAGTAATGTTTTTAAACTTTTTCTCAATGATATCGGATTGCTTACAAGTACATACCCGGTGGAAACAAAGATTGAACTGATCAATAGAAACGGGGAAGTAAATAATGGAGCGCATTTTGAAAATGTTGTTGCACAGCAATTAACAGCAAATGGTCTCAATCCGTTTTTCTATAAAAAAAATAATGTTGGAGAAATAGATTTTATAATAGAAATGGACGGGAAAGTTATACCGATTGAAGTTAAATCCGGAAAAACATATAAAGCACATGCAGCATTAGACAATTTCATGAAATCACATGGATATCACACAGAAAAGGCTTATGTTTTTTCAATCGGAAATGTAGAAACAGAAGGTCGTGTGGTATATCTTCCTGTTTATATGTGTTATCTTTTGGAAGAGAAAAAAATGGGGCGGATGATAGTTGATCTAGACACCGCCGGTTTGTAAGAATAGTATTCAAAAGAAAAATCAGGAGTAAACAGATGGCAAATATTAAGGACGTTGCAAAGCTGGCAGGGGTGTCAGTTTCGACAGTATCAAATATTATTAATGATAAAACGACAGTTTACGGCGAGCTGTATCAGAGAGTAACAAAAGCGATGCAGGAACTTAATTACCATCCGAATATGCTTGCTATGAATCTTAAAAAGAGCAAGGTAAATTTTATCGGTATAATTATTAATCAGTTATCCGGACATTATCATCAGATATTGGAAGGTATATATCGAGAACTTGATAAGCAGAAAAGTCAGCCGATAGTCAAAATCATAGGAGGAAGTTCCGCAGAAAAAGAAGCAATTGATTCTTTGCTTCGGTTGGGAGTGACAGGAATAATTATCATTTCATCCAATCTTAATGGGTATCCATATTGCAGCAAGCAAGTGCCCGGGGGTACATGCAGGTGTAGTTGAGTCTGTTCCGGCAGCATTCCGTGCAATCACAGGCAACGGCGTAAATGTTCTTGCAATGGGAGCATTTTATGTAACACCTGAGCTTGGCAAGCAGTGTGCTGATGCATATCTTTACAATGACTTCGGTTCAGGCTGGGAGTGGTGGCCTGATTTCGACAAGTTCCATCAGATCGCAATTGATGAGCTCAACGCATTCAATTATGAAGAGTACAAAGCGAACGGATTCAAGGTTAAACATATCGATGACTGTGAATGTCAGCTTTATGACAGACCGGAAGGCTTCTCACCGGTTCCGCTTATGGTGAAAAGATAATAAAACTATGTAATGAAAAAGTATTTCCTTCATGAGGGGGCTGGATAGATTATTAAATCTATTCAGTCCTTTTTATTTACGGGAAAGTCTGTAAAGTTGTTGATTATAGACCTTGCATTTTCATTCCTTCCGGAATAAAATATAGTTATCGAAAGATATAAAAAATTATCGAAACATCATAAAGTTATCAAAAGTTATAAAAACATATCTAAAATAATAGAAGTTATAAAAACCCATGAAAGAAGGAACCTGCCATGCCTGTTCAGAACCCATTTACAACGACATTTTCAAAAATACCGAAGAGAACCTGTATAAAAAGAGACGAGCTTGATAAATTGATTGAGAACTTCAGTTTTGAAGACCCGACAGAATCAGTATATAAGATAACCGGAGTCAGAGGCTCAGGAAAGACCGTCGGGCTTGCACAGATTGAATCCCTGTACCGTGCTGAAGAGAATGCGGAAAACGGATGGCTTGTATATAGCCTTAATCCATCAAGAGATATGCTTATTCAGTTCGGGGCATCATTGGCAAAAGAAAAATTCATTCATCAAAAGCTCGATTCAATTTCCGCCAATGTAAATCTCAATATTTTAGGTGCCGGAGTAGGTTTTGGTGCATCTGTTAAAAACAAAGAAGAAATAACAGATATAGGTGTCCTGATTGAGACCATGCTGAAAGCGGCAGCGGATAACAGGAAGAAGATAATGCTCACGGTTGATGAGGTTTCTAAAACACCTGAAATGGTTCAATTCTGTCTTGAATACGGAAAGTGGCTGAGACGCGGTTTTCCGGTATATCTTGTGTGTACAGGATTATATGAAAACATAACAGAACTTGGAAATACTAAGAATCTTACCTTTTTCAAGCGTGCACCTGCCATAAAAATGGAAGCGTTAAACAGGATACTTATAGTTGAGGCTTACAAAAAGACACTCGGAAAAGAAACAAAAGACTGTCAGAAGCTTGCTAACATGACAAAAGGATATGCATACGCATTTCAACAGCTCGGATCGCTGATGTTTGAAGGTTCGAATGAAGATGCCGTAGATGACCTGAAAAGCGTCCTGTTCGGTAACGTATATGAAAAAATCTGGGACGAACTTACAGAAAATGAAAGATATTTCCTAAAGGCGATGAAAGAAGACAGGGAATATAAAAGAGAAGAGATAATTGAAACTTTGGCGGATCGTTCCGGGAACTATTCTTCATACAGAGATCGATTGTTGAGAAAAGGTATTATTGCAAAGGCAAATTATGGTTTCATAAAAATCACACTGCCATTTTTTAATGAGTATATAGAAGAATATTGCTATTAAAACTAGTTGAAATCACAAAGATAAATATGGAGTAAACAGATGGCAAATATTAAAGACGTTGCAAAGCTGGCAGGGGTGTCGGTTTCTACAGTATCGGAATTATTATCAATCAGCTTAGCTTCACTATTCAAGGTTGTGAAGGATCTTCAGAAACAAGTCAATATTTACAAATCAATTTCCTTTGACCCCTGCAACGTGAGTATTGTCATTTTTCTGAAACCGCAGTCATATGCAAGTTTGACGCTCTCGTAATAGTTATAGCAGATATTTTTCGCACAATGTGCATCCGAGTTTACTATGATGCGACCGCCTCGCTGGCATATTTCTTTCAGAAGAGGTGTCTGAGGGTATGGACTTTTTGTATATCCGCGGGACATGGCACCGGAGTTCATCTCAAATGGGATATCTGCATGCAGGAGCTCATCTATAGCTGCGATGGCCGGCTCAAGATATTCATCGCAATCAGTTCTGAAATATTTATCACCTTCATTAAATTTTGTAATCAGGTCAAAATGTCCGATGAAAGAGTAATTCATCTTAGGATCAATTTTTGACTGGATATCGTAATATGCTCTGACCATCTCATACCAGTCTCCTCCAAAAACCTTCTCAGCAGTTTCGACTATGTAACTTGAATCTCCGGCATCTACACCGATCCATTCATTGTTATAAAATACGCTGTGGCATGACCTTATGGTATAGTCTGCACGTGCCCGCTGCGAAGGAGTGATATAATCCCATGCTTCGCTGTCCTCAACTTCAAGTCCGGTAAGAACATCCATCTTTCCGCGATATTTCTCACGAAGAGCCTCGAGTTCATCAAAATATGCATCAAGTTCTGCGCCTTTAAAACCCCAGTCGGGATTATCGCAGAAGAGGTGCTCGGAGATACCGAAACCCTTTAGCCCCATATCATATGCTGTTTTCACCATGGTCTCAACCGAGTCGCGACCGTCTGTGTAATTAGTATGTGAATGAAATTCGTATAATGGTACCATTACTGTCCCAACGCTTTCTTATTAAGTCTCTCGCCAACTGCACCGCCCGGATGAATCAGCCCGAACTGTTCTGCCTGATATCCGGTCTCCTCGATGAGTGCTGCCTGAAGGGTGTGGAAAATGATACCGATAGCAGTAGTGCTTGTCGTGCCCTGTGCATTCCACTTATCCGTCTCGCGGTTTACATGCTGTTTGAGAACTGCATCAGCTGCAAGTGCAAGAGGAGAATCGAGGTTCTCAGTAATCGTGATGATGTTTACATTTTTCTTCTTACAGATATCAACGATAGGAAGAAGCTCACCGGTCTTTCCTCCGCGGGAGAGGAATACCATCACATCGCCCTCCTGAAGGAAACCCGTTGCACCGTGTACGGCTTCTGCCGGAGAGATAAACCTTGCCGGCTGTTCGATACAGCAGAGAAGATGTGCCAGATGCTGACCCATGATTCCCGAATGACCGCATCCGCAGGTTCCGATACGGGGAGCATTTTTCAAAAGTTCAACTGCCTTTGAAAATGCTTCCGGATCAAAATAATCTTTCATCTCGACGATGCACTGTGCTTCAATATCGTATGCGTTTAATGCTGCCTGAATTGCTTCATTAGATATCATGATAACGTCCTCCGTTTTTTTATTTTACTCTATGAGTGATATATTGAAAAATCATCCTATATTTTACCTGTAATAACTTGAATAAATCAAGTATTACGGGGATGATTGTCGTGTCCCGACGAAGATACATGTCCGATTTATATTTTTCTTATGTGATACCGTATTAAGATGATATAATATAACAGAATGTGAAAAAATACAGATTCTGAAGTGAAATCAAGAGGTTGCAGCTATGAACAGGAAAGAAGCAAAAAAACAGATAGTTGAATACGGAAAGCTGATGGCAGCAAGCGGCATGGTAACATTATATGAAGGCAATCTGTCTATCCGTTGTGATGAGGGATTTGTGATAACACCTTCAACCACAAACAAGCTTACGCTTACCGAGGATCAGGTGATAGAGCTTGATAATGACGGTAATTTTCTGAATCCGGAATGCGGAAGGAAGGTATCTTCGGAATACAGACTTCATCTGGAGGCGTACCGCGTGAGACCGGATGTGAACGCATGCATACATTTTCACAGCACATATGCTACAGCGTATGCGGTTGCAGGCAAAGCTATCGAGCCGAAGGGCGACGCAACTGCAATCATTCTTTATGGAGAGATACCGCTCTGCAGATACGGTCGTCCGCGTTCTGATGCTATAGCTGCAGATATTAAGAAATACCTTCCGGATCACGATGCGGTACTGCTTGAAAATCACGGGGCGCTGGTAGTGGCAGGAGATCTGGAGGCTGCATTTGCAAGCGCACAGATAGTAGAGAAGACTGCACAGATCGAATGGATAGCACAGACACTTGGAGGGGAGAGCATACTCCCGGAAAGTGAAATAGAAGCGTTGAGGCATCTGTGATGATTCAGAAGCCATAGGTATAATAAATGCTGTACAGGTTTTGTAATATTCAAATTTTGTTTTTCTAAAAATAGAGTACTAAAGATATGAGTAAAAATAACACTAGAACAGAAATCATTATTCACTCACTGAAGGTCATCTTTGGACTGGAGGTATTTGCTGTTGCAATTTACTTTATGATTCAGGCCGACATCGGTCTGCAGCCATGGGATATATTCACTCAGGGAATTGCTGATAAGATAGGAACACTGTATGGAAATGTTCAGACTGCAATTTCTGTAATTCTGGTTCTTATAGATATATTTGTTTTGAAGGAGAAGATCGGAATCGGAACGCTGCTTGATGCTGCCATAGTAGGTAAATCGGTTGACCTGTTCGCTTATCTGAATATAGTTCCGAAGATGAGTGGAAGCTACATTTTGAGAGTTGCAGTTTTTATATTTGCCCTTTTTCTCGCCGGAATCGGACAGTACATATATATACTTCAGGGACTTTCGGCAGGACCGAGAGATTCATTCCAGATCGGACTTACGAAGAAACTCAGGAAGTTTTCGATAGGAACGGTCAATATTTTCATACAGGTAACTGTTGCTGTCGCCGGTATATTGCTCGGAGGACCGCTGGGAGTAGGAACGATCCTCGGTGCCTTAGGCATGGGAATAGTACAGAATATAGTATTCGGAGTGATGAAGTTTGATCCGAAAGAACTTGAACATCAGGATGTGATAACATCGTTTAAGATACTGGTGAAAAAGAATCAGGCTTGATGTCATCAGAGTCTGCAGATTTAGGGTCCGCAATGAATATTTAGTATTGCGTTATCAAAGGATATGATATAATAGACTTACGAAAAATTTCGAAAAAATTTCGTATTTTTCGTAAGTTTTTTCTTATTTTTATCTTCTTTGGGATAAAATCGATTGATTATTACACAAACAGAAACTGTGAATATTGGATGCTCTTACAATTGCCACTAAAATATGTCATATTTTATAATAATCATAAGAAGAAGCAGCGAAGTTTGCGAAAATTTCGCATATTCATGCTAAATTAAATATGGAGGATATTATGAAGAGAATTATTGCATTAGTATTGGCAGCAATGATGGTAATCGGATCTCTTACAGCATGCGCTAACAACAATCAGGTAGCAGCTGAAGCAGATCAGGCCGCAGCAGCATCAGCAGGCGGACAGATCGATATCGGTATCGTTCTTCCTACAAAAGATGAGGATCGTTGGATCGGTGATGAAGCAAAATTCAATAAAATCATTGAGGCAAATGGTCTGAAGGCAGAAATTATGTATTCACAGGCTTCAGCAGCAATTGAGAAAACTAATGTTGAAGCACTTATCGCAAAGGGAATCAAAGTTCTTCTTCTCTGCCCGTTCGATGGAGCAGCAGCAACATCAACAGTTCAGATGGCACAGAAGGAAGGCGTAAAGGTTATTTCATACGATCGTCTTATCACAGATACAGAAGGTGTTGACTACTACGTAGCATTTGAGTCTGTTAAGAACGGTGAGGCAATGGGCGAGTATCTCTGCGAGAGAGCAGCTAAGCTTGGCGGAAAGGGACTTAACCTTTACCTCTATTCAGGAGCTCTTACAGATAACAACTCATTCTCATTCTTCGAGGGATACTGGAATGCACTTCAGCCGAAGCTTGCTGACGGAACATTCATCTGCAGAAACTCAGAAGTTGCAATGAAGTACAAGGACGTTCCTGTTCTTTCACATGATCAGCTCTATGAAATCATGCAGTCAGTAGATACAGAGTGGGAGCCAAAGACAGCTAAGTCACTTGCTGAGGCAGATCTTACAAAGGCTTCAAAGGAAGAGAAAGAATACTCATTCATCATCGCTCCTGATGATAATACAGGACGTGCTGTTGCAGATGCATTCATCGCAGATGCAGATGTAAAAGAGTACAGACTTTGCGGAGCTGACGGTGTAGAAGGATCAGTTCAGTACATTATCGACGGTAAGCAGGATATGACGGTTTACTGTGATCCTGAGATGATCACAAAATCAGCCATGGATCTTGCTATGAAGCTTCTTGCAGGCGAGAAGGTTGAATGTCCTGAAACAATTAACAACGGAAAGATGGATGTTCCTGTAGTTCGCTGCCCTGTAAGTTCAGTAACACGTGATAACATCGTTGAAGTATTCCTTGACAGCGGTGTATATGACAAGAGCAAATTCGAGGATTATGAAGGCATCAGCGATGATGTAAAGCCGGAGAATTATAACGGAAGATAATCCAGTGCAAAATAAATCGCAATCGATAGTTGATACATTGTAAAATGCCGGAGTGACCCTCGTAGCGGCGACAGCTGCGACGGGAGTCACTCCCGAAATTTTAGAGAGGTGATAATTTGAGCGAGTATATTCTTGAAATGAGGAATATCACCAAAGAGTTCCCGGGCGTAAAAGCGCTGGACGATGTTAATTTCAAGGTCAAGACCGGAGAAATCCATTGTCTGGTAGGAGAAAACGGAGCCGGAAAGTCCACTCTTATGAAGGTCCTTTCCGGAGTACATAAATACGGAAGCTATTCTGGAGATATTATTTATAATGATGAAGTATGCAAGTTTATGTCTACAAAGGATTCCGAGGCGAAGGGTATTGCCATTATCAGCCAGGAGCTTGCACTTATCCCGGATTTAACGATATATGAAAATATTTTCTTCGGACATGAGATCATGAATCCGAACGGAAAAACCATTAACTGGAACCAGACCATCATTGAGGCTGATAAGCTGCTTAAAAAAGTACGTCTGGATGCCAATGTAACCATCAAGGTTAAGGAGTTGGGTACAGGTAAGCAGCAGCTTGTCGAGATAGCAAAGGCGCTTTCAAAGAATGCGAAGCTTCTTATTCTTGATGAGCCCACATCTTCACTGAATGAAGATGATTCTGCAAATCTTCTTCAGCTTTTAAGAGATCTCCAGAAGGAAGGAGTTACTTCTGTAATGATCTCACACAGACTGAAGGAAGTTGTTGAAATTGCAGATACGATAACCGTTTTAAGGGATGGAGCCACCATCTGTTCTATGGATGCAACCGGACAGAAAGTACCGGAGTCGGAAATCATTAAAAACATGGTAGGACGTGAAATCACAGATATCTATCCTGACCGTGAAAAGAAAGAATTCGGAGAGGTCGCTCTTGAAGTAAAGAACTGGTCTGTATTTGATCCTTCTTTGGGAAGACAGATACTTGACGATATAAATATCAACGTACGCAAGGGTGAGGTTGTCGGAATTGCCGGACTTATGGGAGCCGGCAGAACGGAGCTTGCACTGTCGATATTCGGAAACCCTACCGGATATAAGATTATGGGCGGACAGGTGTTCATCGAAGGAAAGCCAGTGAGATTTAAAAATCCTGCTGAAGCAATGAATGCCGGACTTGCGTATGTTACGGAAGACAGAAGAAGAAACGGCCTGATACTTATTCAGGATATCAGATTCAATACAACTATCAGTAAGCTTGATAAAATCATTGACGGAATTGTTATAAATGAGAACGAAGAAATCATACAGGCAAACAAATACAAAGATGATTTCAATATCAAGACTCCGTCAATAGCTCAGAAGGTCGATAACCTTTCCGGAGGAAATAAACAGAAGGTATCACTTGCCAAGTGCATGTTTACAGATCCTAAGGTTCTTATCCTTGATGAGCCTACACGAGGCATCGACGTAGGTGCAAAGCATGAGATTTATTCGATAATGAATGATCTTGTCAGGGATGGCTATTCGGTAATTATGATTTCATCCGAACTTCCGGAAATCCTCGGAATGAGTGATCGAATCTATGTTATGGCAGAGGGAACTATAACAGGTGAGTTATCGAAATCAGAAGCCAGTGAAGAAAGAATAATGGCGATGGCTACTAAATCAGAGGAGGTAAGAAACTAATGACAGAGACAAAAAAGGTCGGTCTTTTTGCTGAACTTGGCGAGCTTCTCAAAACACGTGTAAGAGACTATGCTATGTTCATTGCACTGGCTGTAATATTTATACTTTTCCAGATACTTACGGGAGGCATATTCTTATCTCCCAGAAACCTTACAAACCTTATCAATCAGACCGGATACATCGCGGTTATGGCATGTGCTATGACGGAGATACTGATTATATGTCAGATAGATCTTTCTGTAGGATACTGCTCAGGCTTTCTCGGAGCAATTACAGCTATTCTGATGGTTAAGGCTGGACTCAGCATGTGGATCACTATCCCGCTGATTTTGATCTTCGGAATCATCGCAGGACTTATTTCCGGAAGTATTATAAGTTTTGTCGGAGTTCCGGCATTTGTAACGACACTTGCATTTGAGTTCATTTACAGGGGACTTCTTTCTCTTGTAACATCAGAGACCGGTTCGATCCCGATTACAATTAAGGCCTTCAATGATATTTCCAATGGATTCGTTCCGGATTTGGGACAGATTGCCGGAATGTGGATTTTACCGCTTATTGTGGGTATTCTTGCAGTGGTTTTGGTCATTATATCGGAAGTAAAGAACAGAAAAAATCTCTTGAAGTACAACTTCGAGGTTGCTTCCACACCGGTATTTGTACTGAAGCTGGTATTTGTTTCAGCGATCATCATCGCAGTTTCACTTGTCCTTGCAAACTATAGTGGAATCTCATGGACTATAGTTATCGTGGGAATAGTTGTGTTTGTTTATAACTTCATCATGAGCAAAACAAAACTGGGGCGCCATATCTATGGAGTCGGTGGAAATGCGGAAGCGGCAGCTCTTGCGGGTATCGATGTTAAGAAAATAATACTTTTTGTATACGCTTCAATGGGTCTTATGACTGCACTTGGAGGAATACTCTTCGCGTCCAGACTTCAGTCAGCTTCAACAACTGCAGGTGCAGGCTTCGAGCTTGATGCCATCGCGTCATGCTATATCGGTGGTACATCAACTTCGGGAGGTATAGGTAAGGTTACAGGCTCCATCATCGGTGCACTTGTTATCATGTCACTGACTAATGGTCTTAACCTTATGGGCGTTGGTATCGCTTACCAGTATGTTATCAAGGGTATCATCTTCATCATAGCTGTTGCATTTGATGTTCTTAACAGAAAGAAATAATGTAATCAATGATCAGACTAAGAGACATAGCTGAAGAATTGGGCCTTACCGTATCAACGGTCTCAAAGGCACTGAATCATTCTCGTGAAATCAGTCAGGAGACTTCAGAGCTTGTGCGAAAAAAAGCCCGGGAAATGGGCTATTCGGTCAAACATACACCAAAGCGTGCAGAGCGTACGATAGGTGTGATACTGCCGGAGGTAGACAGCCAGTATTATGCCAGGCTGATGAATGCACTGAATCAGAAAATCCAGGATTGCGGTTTTGAGATGATAGCTATGTTGACTTCAGAGTACGCAGCAGATGTTATGCCTGCGGTAGATCATCTTTCAAAGTATGAGCCGGATGGTATGATCATATGCTGCGGTACTACTCTGTCTGAATCTGTATATCAGGGAATACTTGAGTATGGAATTCCGGCGCTTTTAATCAATGATTCAAGTGTGTCGGTGCCGATCGATTCGATATGTTTCGAGCCGGAGCAGGGTGTGATTCTTGCACTTGAATATTTGCTCCATATGGGACATTCTAAAATCGGTTATCTTGGAGAATATAATTCTGATCCAAGATATGATGCTTTCTGCAAATTTATGAGACAGAATGGTATCGGAATTGAAGAGCAGTTTATAAAACGCGGTGCAGTAAGATTTGAAGAGGGGGGATATCAGCTTGCGCTTGATCTTTTAAATGAGAAAGAGCTTCCAACTGCGATAGTTGCTGGATATGATCAGATGGCGATCGGTGCGATGAAGGCATTTCGTGATCATGGAATCATCGTTCCGAGAGACATATCAATTATCGGTTTTGACAATATCGTGATGGATGATTATCTTCTTGTACCGCTTACAAGTGTTACCAACCCGTCAGAACAGATGGGAATAACTGCAGTTAAAATTCTTCTTAATGCAATCAGAAATCCTAAAACTCATGTAGTCCAGAATGTGACACTTCAGAGCAGGCTGATTGAAAGAGAATCGGTAAAAAACATTGCAGTTAAGAGCAGGTGACGAAATGAAAGAACAGGTTTTGAGAATCGGATGGGCAGAAACTGATATTACACCTGACAGACCGATATTAATGGAAGGTCAGATGTATATGCGTTATTCTAAGTATGTCCATGATCCGATAACTGCAACGGCACTCGCACTGGTAAGTGGGAAGGAACAGCTGATCATGGTGTCCCTGGATATGACAGAAGTTCCTATGCATGCCATGCCACTCATCAAAGAAGCTCTGTATAAGAAAAATAGTGAAATCGACTTTCATAAAATCAGTTTCAGTGTTACACATACCCATACATCCTCATCCTTTTTCGGGGACTGTATGAGGGATGACAATGAGAAGATTTTTTCCACCGATATTCTTCCGCATTTTGCCATTCCGGAAAATGCATATACAAAAGAGGAATCTCAGACATTTTTTGTTACAAAGATTGTTGATCTGATTCTTGAAGCATGGAACGACATTAAACCCGGAGGGGTAAGCTTCGCACACGCGGATACTGAAATTGCATATAACAGAAGGCCGCAGTTTCTTATAAATGGGAAACCGGAAACTATAATGTATGGCGATTGTTCTGATGATAATTTTATTGGTTTCGAAAGCGGTACAGATACATCTCTTGATTTGATGTACACATGGGATATATCCGGAGAGTTGAAGGGTGTTGTGTGCAATGTTCCCTGCCCATCACAGGTCTACGAACTGCATTATTTTATTTCATCTGATTACTGGGGATATACAAGGAAGAAAATCAGGGATGAATTCGGTGAGAATATATATGTGCTCGCACTGTGCGGTGCGGCGGGAGACCTGACCCCTATAGACCTTTTGAAAATTTCAAAAAACAACAAGGAAGAACTGAAGGTATGGAGAGAACAGGAAAGAGAGGTGCAGCGCAATTTTGACGAGGACGATTTATGCGAGGGAATTGCTGATAAAATCGTCGAATGTGTGAAATGCTGTATCAGGATGAGTGCCCGGGAAAAGAATTACAAGCCGGTGTTCAGGCATGAAATAATGAAACTGAAGCTTCCGATAAGACAGATTTCAGAAGAGGATTACATCAAATCGGCGGCAACGGTACGGGATTTACATAGTAAATTTTCATATGAGAATCCGATGACCATGAAAGATCTTGTTAAAGCATTTGAACCGCAGGGTGATGTACTGCGATACAGGCAACAGACGGAGAATCCATGGTTTGAGGCGGATTATCATGTGATACGAATTGGTGAAGCTGCAATCGCGACCAATCCGTTTGAACTTTATCATGAATATGCTTCCCTGATAAGAGAAGCTGCAAAATCGAAATATACTTTCATAGTTCAACTTGCTAATGGGATGGGATGTTATCTTCCGACAAAAACAGCAATTCAGGGAGGATCCTATAGTTCGAGACCCGCATCAACAGTATGTGGTGCTGAAAGCGGAGAAGAATTAGTAAAGAGGACCGTAGAAAGAATAAATAAAATGTGGAAACCACAAAAAGAAGGAGCTTTTATGAATAAGAAAGTCGGTTATGTATGTTTCGGTGAGGTGAATACACCGATCGAAAAACTGAATGAGAAACACGATGCAACACTTGCTCTGCTGAAGGAGAGATTTACGGACTGGGATATCCTTGATGCAGGACTTGTAATCGATGATACAGAATATAAATATGCGGATGCGGCAATCGATAAACTCAAAGCAGGAGAGTTTGACTGTCTTCTCACAGTTGTCTGCGGATGGATCCCGACACATGCGGTTATCCGCGTAACAGATAGCTGGAGACATCTGCCGATTCTCCTCTGGGGACTTTGCGGATGGAAAGAGAACGGAAGGATAATTACCACAGCCGAGCAGGCAGGCACTACGGCAATCAGACCGGCATACGAAGCACTTGGCTATAACTTCAAGTATATCTACAACGTGATCGGAAAAGAGCAGCCGCTTGATAAGGTTGATGCATTCGTACGCGCCGCTCACGCTAAGGCAATGCTTAGAAAGACACACGTAGGCTCAATGGGCTATAGAGATATGTTCCTCTACGGCACCTGCTTCGAAGCACAGTCGATGCGCAGCCAGATCGGACCGGAGGTTGAGTGCTTCGAGATGCTTGAGATGGTTCAGAACATTGAAAAACTTGAGCAGAAGGATATCGAAGAAGGAGTTAAGTTCGTTAAGGAGAACTGGGTATTCAAGAAGGAATGTCCGGAGGAGACCATCGTTAACGGAGTTAAGTATGCGCTTGCAATCGTTAAGAAGATTAAGGAAAGAGGCTACGAGGCAGTATCGCTTCTTGACGTAGACGGCATGAAGAAGCTTCTTGGCTTCCCGCCTGCAATGGTATTCATGCTCCTTGAACATTACTGCGGTGTTCTTACGATTCCTGAGAACGATATCATGGGTGCAGTTACGCAGCTTATGATGAAGTACATCACAGGACAGATAGTGCCGTATCTGGAGTACTATGAATTCTTTGACAAGTCAGTACTTGCAGGCGTTCCGGACTTTATTCCGAAGGCAGCTACGGACGGTGATGTAACAGTGCTTCCGGCAGCATTTGGCCTGCTTGCGACATCACTGCTCAATGTATCAAAATGCAGGACAGGCTATGTAACCTGCGTAAGACTCATATATATGAACGGAAAGTACAAGCTTCATATGTATACAGGTCAGGCACAGACACCGCCTGCATGGAATGAGTACGGATGGGACGATCCGGCTCCGCAGCTTCCATCACTTGAGATTTTCCCGGACAACTGCACGGTTGAGGAATTTGCCCAAAAGGTCAGCTGTCAGCATGTGATAGTAGCATTCGGAGATTACTCGGAAGCAGTTAAGGACTTCTGCAAGATGATGGATATCGAGCTTATATAAATTTTTTTATCGCCGGCACATATCACAATCGGTGTCGGCTTTTTGTTATAATAAAGTCTGACAATTATAACAAGGAGTGTAGCTATGCTTATAAGATTTACAACACCTGCTGTTTATGATTTTGAAGGATTCGGATGCGCGAGCTTTGGCTTTGCAGGCTCACCCGATCCTGCTGTGAATGCTTCGCGTGTATGGGGAAATGAAATCGAGGGGCAGGTTTACCAGGGAACACTTGAGGAGGTTCTGGCGGCAGTACCTCAGGAGAGTCCGAGTGGAAGCTGGCAGGCAGGTATCGTACTTTTCGGAAACTGCGGCGGTGAAAATGAGTTCATCAGGAAACTGTATGATAAAACAGGTTGTGCATATACCGGAGTTCGGCAATCTGATGCTGTCCAAGCTGGTTATAGAGTAAAAGAATGTCATAAAAAAGATTTTACAATATCAGACACCATATGGTAAAAATCGGACATTTACATTGTTCATTGCAAAAAACAATGGCATAATATATATAGCTGTTCAGAGCAATGCATTTTTTCACCAATCTGCAAAGAATGCCTGTATAACTGGACAGATCACTGAAAAAATATATGGCGGATACGTCATACCGGATAGTGTCTGCGAAATCAGGCAGGCTGCAAACCGGATATAAAAAGAGGAGGACAATTATGGATTTTAAGGTTGTACAGAAAGAAATTCAGGTTCAGTCAAGGGGCTGGATCCCTACATTCCACGATGTATCAAAGGAAGTTATGGCTATCGTTGAAGCATCAGGTGTAAAGAACGGTACATGCGCAGTTGTATCACATCACACAACATGTTCAGTTATGGTTCAGGAGACATCTCACGATGTTGACGCATTCGGACTTGAGTTCTTGCAGCATGACCTTCTTGATATCATGAGAAAGCTTGTTCCGGACTTCAGAGAGGATCATCAGTATCGTCATCCGGGTCCTGTACATGCACAGTTCGGTCGTTATGTTGATGAGCCGGGCGATTTCACATCACTTAACACAGATGCTCACCTTCGTTCTATCTTCTTCGGAAGAAGCGAGACACTTACAATCAAAGATGGTAAGCTTGACGGCGGCGAGTTCGCACACATTTACTTCATCGACTGGGATCAGGTTCGTAACAGACCACGTCAGTGCAATGTAACAGTTATGGGAACAACAGAGGATGTTGAGAGCCGCAAGTTCAATAACGGCGAGATCGTTAACACACTTCCGCAGTACACAGAGGAAGACAAGGCTTATAACGAGAGATATGATCTCCAGCTTAAAGAAAGAAAATACAACAAGAAATTAAACAATAAAAAATAATAAAAATAATAAACCATTTGGGAGGAACTAAAATGCAGGATATCAAGATTGAACCATGCACACCGTTTAATTTTAAACCGGCAGACTTCGCTCCTTTTAAGGACATCGAGGCCTGTGAGCGCGTTCGTAAGCTGAGCGGAGCAGAATTAGAGAAGAGAGAAGACTGGTGGCACCCGGAGTTCACAGTTAAGGTTATGATGAACCCGCATCCGGTACTTATCGCAACACTTTTCTCAAGACTTAAAGAGGCTTCAGAGGCAGGAAAGCCATTCTCAATGATTCTCGGAAACCCTGAACCTGATACATACATTCCGCTTGCGCAGCTCATCAACTACTTCAATGTAGACTGTTCAAAGGTTTCTATCTTCGCAGAGGATGAATGGGCAGATCAGGACGGAAACGTAGCACCTGAGACATATGAAGGCGGTTTCGTTCATTCAATGCTCAAGTATCTTGTATACCAGATCAAGCCTGAGCTTCGTATGCCGCTTGAGAATGTACATTATCCGACAACAAAGAACATCAATGATTATTCAAAGATCATTGAGGACTGCACAGACGGTGGAGCAAGCATCATCTCTACATCTCCGGGCTGGACAGGACACACAGCATTCATCGATCCTATCTCACCGTGGACAGATGCCAAGACTATCGACGAGTGGCTTGATATGCCGGCACAGTTGGTCAACCTTCATCCGCTTACTATCGCACAGAACTCACTGCACGGATGCTTCGGACAGTCAGGTGATATCTACAATGTAGCACCTAAGGCTGCAACTATCGGACCTCGTGATGTCAAGATGGCAAAGGAGCGTATCGAAGTTCACGCACTTCTTACAAACTGCACATTCTCATCATGGCAGAGAATGACATCAAGACTTGTATGCCACGGACCGGTAACACCTTATGTTCCGTCATCAATGCTTCAGACGATGAAGACACAGGTTTATATTTCAGATGAGATCGCAGCTCCATTTGAGTGCTGGGAGAAGGTAGGTTACTAATGTCTAATTGCAGGATCAAAGCTCCGTTTTTTGAAATCGGACCAAAGTCATACCTTTACGGAGATGATGTAGTTGAACTTGCAAAGGCAGCAGATGCGGCAAGTGAGAAGTACGATGTCGATATCATCTTTACAACTCCTGTTATTTCCATCAGGGAGGTGAAGGCAGCCACAAAGAGAATTCATGTCTTCGCTCCTCATATGGATCCGCTTCAGCCGGGCAGAGGACTTACAGAGATTCTTCCGGAGTCTGTAGTGGCAGCAGGCGCTGAAGGTGTTATGCTTAACCATACGGAGAGACCACTTACTCTGGGGGTTCTTAAGGAGACTATCAAAAGAGCTGATGAGGTTGGACTTACAACTATCGTATGCGGAGATTCACTTGCGGAGGCATCGGCACTCGCAGAGCTTAATCCGGATATAATTGTTGCAGAGCCATCAGAGCTTATCGGTACAGGAATATCAGTCAGTCCTGAATACGTAGATGCAGCAACCAATGCTGTAAAGAAGATTAATCCGGACATTCTGGTTCTTACTGCAGCAGGCATAGCCAACGGCACAGATGTATATAATACGATCAAAGCCGGAGCAGATGCCACTGGAACGTCATCAGGTGTCGCAAAGCTGAAGACACGCGAAGAACGTGCAGCTATGGTAGACGAGATGATCGGCGCTGTGCGCAAGGCGTGGGACGAGAATCACTGATCAATGAACAAAGCATATCGCAGCATATCGCACGCGATATGCTTTATTCTTAATCAGAAAAACTGTTCGAACTGATACTCGAAAATGATGTAAAAACAGAACAGGAAGCTGTCGATACAAAAAACATGTTGAATGAGCATGTGACTAACCATATGTAATATTGCAGCCGTCTATGATATAATAGCTGAAGATAAGTTTATCAATACATTTTTCAGACAGGAGAGAAAATGAAAACATATAGCATCACTTATTCAAAGGGCGAGACCGATTGGGCCAATGTTCCCGAACTCAAGGTTGATGAGTGGAACTGGTGCGATCCGTGCGACATTTCTACGAGGTTTCAGATTGTCTGGAATGAGGAAGGCATCACATATCATGGGGTATCTGCAGAGAAGGATATACTTGCAAGATTTGATGAGCAGAACTGTGACGTATGGTGTGACAGCTGCATGGAGTTTTTCTTCCAGCCGGATGAGAAGGACAAAAGGTACCTCAATTTTGAGTGCAATCCTAACGGCGCGCTTTATACAGGTATCGGAACGAATATGCCTGACAGGGTCCGCCTGCTTGATCAGGATGAGAAGAATGACTTTTCGATTAAAACGGCGCGTACGCAGGACGGATGGGAGATGTATCTTACCGTACCGGTATCATTTATCCGTAAATTCTATCCCGGATATGAGCTGAAGGAAGGCATGGTTATCAATGCAAATTGTATGAAGTGCGGAGATGATACGAAGATTCCGCATTTCATATCATGGAATAAATATCCCGATGAGCCGGTTACATTCCACAACCCGGCTGCATTCGGAGTAATGACGTTAGTTAAACAGGAGGAAAAGTAATTATGAATTGGCCGCTTGCGCTTGCGTTTTTGTTTTACTGGGGAGCTATCGAAGGATGGATAATCGAGTTCCTGTTTAGAAACCTTATCAGCCACAAGGGACCACGCGGTAAATATTTTATCAACCCCGGGTTCTGTAAAGGTCCGTGGCTGCCGATATACGGAATAGGACTTGCTGCCATGTTTACGATTTCAGCACTGATACAGCAGGCTGTTCCGAATGCTTCACCGATAGTTGTTATCCTTCTGATCGGTATCACGATGAATGTGATTGAGTTTATCGGCGGATATGTACTTCTTAAATGTTTCAATACACGTTTGTGGGACTACCGCGATCAGCCGGGAAACATCATGGGAATTTTCTGCCCGCTGTTTGCGCTCATCTGGACAGCAATAGGTGCGGCTTATTATCTGCTTCTTCATAATTATGTTATCAGCGAGCTGGAATGGCTCAGCAGTAATCTGGCGTTCAGTTTTATTATCGGACTTTTCTGGGGACTGTTCGCGGTGGATATGGTTGCATCATTCAAGACGATTGCGGCTGTTAAGAAGTATGGTGATAAGCATGATGTGATCATCAAGGTTGAGGAACTCAAGCAGGCTATGCAGAAACAGAGGATGGACAAATCCGAAAGACTTAAATTCTTCAACGAGATTGCAGGAATTGAGATTGAAGATATCATGAAGAATATCGATCAGCATAAGCATGCTACAGAGTCTAAGGCTACTGCAGGCAAGTCACACAGATCAAAAGCATACAGAAAGTTACATAAGAACAATAAATAATTTTCGAGGTATCATGAGATGAAGAAAATCCTTTGCTACGGAGATTCAAATACCTGGGGGCATAATCCCCATGAAGCCAATCAGGTAACGGGTGTTCCGTCAAGATATCCTGAGCATGTCCGCTGGCCAGGTGCCATGGCGGACGTGCTCGGTGATGGATATAAGGTTCTGGAGGAAGGCTATTGCGGAAGAACGACGGTTTTTGACGATCCTCTGGCATATGGCAGAAACGGTCTTAAACATCTGGAGGTTGCATTCAGAACCTGTGATCCGGTTGATCTTATCGTTATCATGCTCGGAACGAATGATCAGAAGGAAATGTTCGGAACAGATCCGTATATCATCTATAACGGAATGCTCAGACTGATATGTGAACTGAAGAAGCTGATGGCGGATTCCAATTCGCCGGATGCAAAGATCATAATCGTAAATCCTGCAAGATTGTCTCCATGCGGGGACGGAACCTTCACGTATGGTTTTTCACAGAAATCCGTTGATATGGCTGACGGAATCAGAAAATACTATATGCAGCTTGCAGAAGAAATGAAATGTGATTTTTTTGATGCCGATGCGATTGTGACGGTTGACCCGGCTGACGGAACACATCTGACGGCTGACAGTCACAGGGCACTTGGAAAGGCATTGGCTGAAAAAGTAAAAGAAATAATTGGATAAAAAATGACTAAACTATTTGAACTTATCACTCCATGCCATTTCGGCATGGAGTCAGTATTAAAAAGAGAAATAACAGACCTTGGATATGATATTACGACGGTAGAGGACGGCAAAGTGATTTTCGCAGGAGATGCGGAAGCGATTGTTCGTGCGAACATAGGATTGAGGACGACGGAAAGAGTGCTGCTTAAGGCGGGGGAATTCAAGGCCACTACATATGAAGAGCTTTTTGAAGCAACCAAAGCGATTCCGTGGGAGAATTATATTCCGAGGGACGGAAAATTCTGGGTCACCAAGGCAAATTCTGTTAAGTCAAAGTTGTTTTCCCCATCGGATATCCAGTCCATTATGAAAAAGGCGATGGTGGAAAGACTTAAATCAGTTTACGGGATAAGCTGGTTTGAAGAAAGCGGAAACTCATATCCTCTCCGGGTAGCTATCAATAAAGACATTGTAACCGTCGGAATCGATACTTCAGGGGAATCGCTGCATAAGCGCGGATACAGAACTATGACTGCGAAGGCTCCGATTACAGAGACCCTGGCAGCAGCACTCATAATGCTTACACCGTGGCATGCCGACAGGATACTTGTAGATCCGTTCTGCGGGTCGGGAACATTTGCCATTGAAGCTGCTATGATTGCAGCCAACATGGCACCGGGGATGAACAGAGAGTTCCTGGCACAGAGCTGGGATAATCTTATCGAACGGAAGATCTGGTACGAATGTATTGATGAGGCAAGAGATATGGTAATACCGGATGTTGAGACTGACATACAGGGTTATGATATCGATCCGGCTGTCGTAAAGGCCGCACGCATCAATGCGCAGCAGGCAGGAGTAGAGACCCTGCTTCATCTGCAGCAGAGAGATGTAGCGCAGCTGTCTCATCCGAAAAAATACGGATTCATCATAACCAATCCACCATACGGGGAAAGAATATCAGATAAAAAGGAATGCGAGGGCTTATATAAAATTCTCGGGGATAGATATGCTCAGCTTGATTCGTGGTCGATGTATCTGATCACTGCATTCGGTGATGCCGAGAAATTCATTGGACGAAAAGCAGACAAAAACCGTAAGATATATAACGGCATGATGAAAACCTATTTTTATCAGTTCCTGGGTCCGAAACCGCCGAAGAAAGCTGTCATCGAGGCTGGTTCTGCAGGTTCATAAAGATATAAGCAAGACATACTTGAGGTTGGGCGATGAAAATACTATTTGCTACAGGTAACAAAGATAAATTAAAGGAAATAAGAAGAGCTTTTGAAGATACGGATTATGAGATAGTATCGATGAAGGATGCCGGATATGACGGAGATATCGAGGAGAACGGGGAGACCTTCGAAGAGAATTCGTACATAAAAGCAAAAGCCATCTGGGACAGATTCGGCGGGCTTGTGATGGCGGATGATTCCGGATTTGTGGTAGATTATCTGAACGGAGCACCCGGAGTATATTCGGCAAGATATATGGGTGAGAATGCAAGCTATGAGATGAAATGCAAAGGGATCCTGAAGGAAATGGAGGGAGTCCCGAAGGAAAAACGCGGTGCGGCATTTGTAACAGTAATCACAGCGATACTTCCGGACGGAAAGAGGCTGGTAGCAGAAGGCAGACTCAGCGGAATAGTAAATGATAAGATGGAAGGGAATAACGGATTCGGTTATGATCCGATACTGTTTGTTCCCAAACTGGGCAGGACGACGGCTCAGATAACAATGGATGAGAAGATTGCCATAGGGCACAGGGGAAAGGCATTGAAGGCAATGAGAGAGAAGCTTCAGGCAGAAAGGAACTGAAACTATGTCAGCAGTTGACAGCAATACCCTAAAAGAATACTCGGCTAAAACGACAGCTCAGGCATTCTGGAATTTATTTCCGGCACTTCTGGTTGCAAGCCTGATTCCTACTTTATCAGGACTTATCAACGGACTTATAGTCGGAAATGTATTTCCGCCGGAGGCAATGGCAGCGACAAGTTTTGTTTCACCGCTGGCGATGGTGATTTCAGCGATTGCATCGACTTTTGCAAGCGGTGCGGGAATTATCTACGGAAGAAATCTGGGAAGAGGACAGGCAGAAGATGTTCATAAGGTTTATACAGCAAACTTTACAGCACTTCTGATCATAGGAATAGTGCTTACCGCAGTGGGGGAACTGTTTGCGGAACCGATTGCCGGTATGATAGGAGCGCACGGAGATACACTGCAGCCGACGATAGACTATCTGAGAGGACAGTTCGTCGGAACTATCCCATCGCTTATAGCACCGAGTCTGGTCACATTTCTCAATCTTGGCAATGAGGCAAGGTACGGTATGCTTTCATCTCTGGTGCTTGCGGTATGCATTCTCGTTTTCGGAATGTTGAATGTAAATGTGTTTCACGGCGGAATGCTGGGAATGGGAATCGCCTCATCAATGGCGGGATTCTGTACGTTTGCATTTCTGTATGCGAAATTTCTGAAGCATCCGGAATTCGGACATATAGTTCGAAGCGAGAATATTGTCTCAGAAACCGGCAGTATCATCCGCTTCGGAGCACCGGCAGCGGTCCTTCAGATCGGTGCGGCAGTGCGTAATACGATACTGAATACAATGACGCTTGCTACGGGAGGCACTCTTGCTGTTGCAGGTATGGGAATTATGAATTGTTCGGCAGGTTTTATCAGTGCTGTCAATGTTGCATTTGTCACAGCGACATCAACGCTTGTAAGCATCAGTGTAGGTGAGGGAAACAAAACATCAGTTTATAATCTCGTGACTTATCTGCTTAAGCGAAGTGCAGTGATATTTTTAAGTGCAGCAGCAGGTTATTATATAGCGGCACCTTATATAGCAGTGCTGTTCGGCGCTGAAACCGAAGGTATCGGAATGGCCTCAGCTGCCATGAGATTTTATTGCGGAGAATATCTGCTAAACTGGTTCTGCTTCGTTCTGATCGGTACATATCAGAGTATAGGAAGGTCCGGACTTGCATCATTATTGCAGTTTCTGGTAGTCTGCCTGTACGGAATCATGTTTATATATATCGGTGCATCAATTGCACCGGAGGGTTATAAAGTATTTGGTGTATGGAGCTGCTATGGATTGGCGCAGCTGCTTGGAGCAGCAACCATCTGTCTGATTGCATGGATCAAATCAAAGCATTTCCCAAACAGTATTGAAAGGCTGCTTTGGCTGGATAAGGATTATGGCGTTTCAGAGAAAGACAGGATAGTAATATCTGTTGATGGCATTGATGATGTTGTCAAGGTGGCACAGACAGTGCAGGTATTTTTAAATGACAGAAACATCGACAACAAACGCAGTATGAATACAGCATTATGCTTGGAGGAAATGGCCGGAAATATCATAAGCCACGGATTTGCCAAGAACAAAAAGAAAAAAGATCTGTCGGTTGATATATATGTTGCGGTCAGAGATGATGAGATATTGATCAGACTTAGAGATAATGCACCTCAGTTTGATCCCTTCAGCAAACTTAAGCAGTACAAGGAAAATGTCGATGATCCGATGAAGAATATCGGAATAAGAATGGTTTCAGGTATAGCAAAGGAAATGAGATACCAGACTACTCTGGGAATGAATGTTCTTTTGATAAAGATATGATACCGGAAACCATTTCATGTATCCGGAAAGGGATGATAAAAGGAAATATCAAAAAGATAAACGGTCGGAATGTTTATTCAGACTGTTATACAGGATGATACCAAGTACGCCGGCGGAGATAAGCTCCCCGGCGAATACTGTTATAAAGGAAAGCCATAGTGGAACTATGCCATATACAAAGTGAAGAAGAAACGGAATAATAACTGTATTCGCTGCGATTGGCGGAAGTACGGCAAGATATTTGCTTGATTTAAGAAGTTTTGTGCCAAACGCACCTATCAGTGTGGCCAGAGACCCTATGATGATATCCGGCAGTGCAGCTCCGGTGAGAATATTGGAAAGTATGCATCCGATGAAAAGTCCGGGTATTGCAGCCGGAGTAAAAACAGGCAGTATGGTGAGTGCTTCAGACAGGCGGATCTGTATCTGCCCGTTGGCAAGTCCCAGTCCGTGGGATGCCAATGTGAGCACCACATAAAGTGCTGCTATCATAGCGGATCGCGTTAGCATTTTCACAGAACTGTCATTCACGAAGAAAAGTATAGTAAAAAACGGGATTTATGACAAGATGAAATCTGATATAATAATTATATGAAACTGAGACAGTACAACATAACAGGTATGAGCTGTGCCGCATGCAGCGCAAGAGTTGAGAAGGCCGTACAGGCTGTTCCCGGCGTTGATGAGGTGGGTGTCAATCTGCTCACAAACTCGATGAGCGTCGGAGGCAGGGCTTCGGATGAAGGTATCATCAGGGCTGTTCAGGAGGCCGGCTATGGGTGCTCGGTAAAAAATGATGATTTTATCATGGAGGACATCGAGACACCGAAGCTGGTGCGCAGACTGATTATCAGTGTGATAATTTCCGTATTGCTGATGGTCATAAGCATGGCTCAGACGCCGGCACCTGAGTGGATTAAACCGGTGCTTGCTCTTGTCGTGATGATTATCAACCGCAGATTTTTTATTAGCGGATTCAAGGGTGCGATACACAAGGCCCCGAATATGGATACACTTGTAGCTCTCGGAAGTCTGGCATCATTTATCTATGGATATTATGATTCGGCTGCGATGATACTTGCACTCATCACAGTTGGTAAGACTCTTGAGGCATATTCAAAGGGCAGGACGACCAATGCAATCAGATCTCTGATGAAACTGGTTCCGCAGGTCGATATCAAAGTCGGGGAAGAATTTGAGGTCAGGCCGGGAGAAAGTATCCCGGCGGATGCTGTTGTGATCGAAGGAATCAGTGCAGTCGATGAGTCCGCGCTTACCGGAGAAAGCATCCCGGTCGATAAGCAGCCGGGGGATGATGTCAGCGCAGGAACGGTCAATACCTCAGGATATCTCAGATGCAGGGCAACACGTGTGGGTAATGATACCGCCCTCGGACAGATCATCCGAATGGTTAGCGATGCTTCATCGACCAGGGCGCCTATTGCGAAGATCGCAGATAAGGTTGCGGGTGTATTTGTACCCGCAGTCATAGGAATAGCAGGCGTGACATTTATCATCTGGATGATTACAGGAAGTGACATCGGCTTTGCACTGTCACGCGCGATATCGGTTCTTGTCATCAGCTGTCCATGTGCACTCGGACTGGCGACACCGGTAGCAATTATGGTCGGAAGCGGAAAGGGCGCAAAGAACGGAATCCTTTTCAAGACAGCAGTATCGCTGGAACAGGCTGGAAAGGTCAGGACAGTTATTCTTGATAAGACAGGTACTATAACAAGCGGAAAGCCAGCAGTTACGGATATTATGGATGATACCGGCAGAAGACTTGATTCAGAAAATGCAGGTAAATCGGATATGCTCAGGCTGGCCGTATCGCTGGAGGAAAAAAGTGAGCATCCGCTTGCAAGAGCGATTGTGAGCTTTGGGAAAAAATGCACAGTGAAAAAATGCACAGAGAACCGTCCCCTATGCACATGTGAGGATTTCAAAGCACTTCCGGGAAACGGAATATCAGCTTTGTATGAAGGAAAGCAGGCATACTCCGGAAGCATAGATTTCATTTCCGGTCTGATAAAACTTGATGATGATATAAAAGAAGCTGCGGCGCTTCTGGCAGAGGAAGGGAAGACCCCGATTGCATTTGCTTTGGACGGAGGATTCGTCGGACTTATCGCAGTGGCGGATGAGATAAAACCTGAATCTGAAGGAAGCATCAGACAGCTAAGAAAGATGGGAATCAGAACCGTCATGCTGACCGGTGACAATGAGCGCACGGCAAGGGCCATAGGACTAAAGGCAGGAGTGGATGAGGTGATAGCCGGGGTACTTCCGGAAGGAAAGGCAGCGGCTGTCAGAAAGCTGCGCAGATACGGAAGTGTCATGATGGTCGGAGATGGTATCAATGATGCACCGGCACTGACTGTTGCGGATACCGGCGTTGCAATAGGAGCAGGAACAGATGTAGCTATCGATGCAGCAGATGTCGTGCTTATGAAAAGCTGTCTTCAGGATGTGCCGGCTGCAGTAAGACTGAGCAGGCTGGTTATCAGAAATATCCATCAGAATCTCTTCTGGGCGTTTTGCTATAATATCATTGGAATACCGCTTGCAGCCGGAGTATTCATCCCGATAACAGGATGGCAGCTTAATCCGATGTTCTGTGCTGCTGCAATGAGCGCATCAAGCTTTATAGTGGTGATGAATGCGCTGAGGCTGAATCTGTTTGATATATATGATACTAAGAGAGACAGACCGCTGAAGGGGAATCCGGATAAAGCGGCAGAACAGCATATTGAGGAAGCCGGGTACGCCTGTGATGGCGTTAAGACAATAAATAATAAAAAGGAGAAGCCTAAGATGTATAAAACAACGGTAGGAGTTGAAGGTATGATGTGCCCGATGTGCGAGAAGCATACCAACGAAGCAATTCAGAAAGCATTTGATATAGAAAGCGTAACTTCAGATCACAACGCAGCACAGACAGTTATCATAAGCGCAGAGAAGCTTGATGCAGAAAAACTTGCGGCTGTAATAAAAGAAGCCGGATATAAACCCGGCGCTTTAAGCATTGAGCAAGAATAAGACGAGCCACGCAATAAAATCTCTGCTATCGGAATATTGCCGACTGCAGATAACGGTATCTCCCCAGTATATATTGCGCTACCGGTACATCTTCTTTCTTAATATCTATGTTTGAAAGGCAACGATTAATCGCTATTTCATCAAGTTTCGGGCAAGGCATTTTTTGATAATATTGCTTTGCTAAATCATTTTTATTAACAAATTTAAGGAACTGTTTGATAAAACCGTCCTTCGAAGCATCGAGGTTTAGCGTTCTGCTCCTGCTGATAAGTGCAAGATTGTTATCGAAATTTGGTGCAAGAGAAAGAATCTGCCCGTTTTCTTTATCACGCATAATTCCGCAATTTTCATTATGTCTATCTACGTTGTTGACCAATGCATCAAACCAGATAAGTCGAAGGTACTGCTTGATTAGCTTAGGACATGCGCTTAATAAAGCCTGAAATACGTGTTCATAGTTATCATCATCCCCGGCAATTGATGTCATAGGTTCAAAATTGCTGCTTTCAGCGAAGTTCTTTGTTCTGATATAATCCCCGTCCTTCTCGTATACAGCTGTAGGTATTTTAAGTATTCTTGCCAGCTTTGTGCAAAACAGCTCAGAAAAGATTTCATCTTCTGAACCTTTTTTATACATCCACCATGTATCATCAATCCTTTTCCAGCATTTTTCATAGCTTCCAGTAAGTGTCAGCTGTGGAGAGTGCTTGGGAGATTTAGGATATAAAAGAATTTCTCCTTTCAGGGCGATATCATTGTAATAGTCATAGTGAAAAGAAATATCCTTATATTTAAGTTTTGATCCTGAAGCCTTAAACCAGTAGTTATCTGTTATGGAAGCCCCATAAGCGTACAAGGATATTATGGCATCATCTTTTTCGGAAATGTTCAGGACTTTTCTAAGCAATCTGGCATTTGTACGATTCCTGTCCATAGCTCGTGACCTGAGATATTCTGAAACATTCGATGTACGTTTGATAAATAAAGGACAAAGCTGCTCGTCTTTATACATACAGACCCCGTTGATAAATCGTGCAACTTCCTTATCTTCCATCATGATACTTCCGGTAAATTCGCGAGCTCTTTTTTTCGGAATATTGAGATCACTTCCGTTATTGTAGTAGGCGGATATCTGCAATTCAATTTCATGACGTCTGTTTAAATCAGTAATCAATCCTTGCAAATCGCCGCTTTTTATATATTCGCTTTTTAATGTATTGTTTTCTGTGTACTGAAGATAGTGGTATACCTTTCCACGAATCTTCTTCTTAGAAATGTATCCCTTTGGAAGTGTGTTTAATTCTGCTATTAATCTTTCCAATCTGTCCATAAGCCTATTATAAAACTGTTAACCTATTTTTGCAAGTATGTTGCAACCTATTTTTTCAAGGTGTTAACATACCTTGTGCCGGAGGAAAAAATGAAAAAACAAAGAATTCAACAAGGATTTAACTTTTAACTTTATTATATCGATAAATAAAGTTAAAAATGATACAATGATGTCGTAAGGGAATAATCGGAGGTGTTGCTTGTGAATATTCAGGAACTCAAGGATAGAATATCCGGTTGGAATTCAATCTAGGGAAATATTGCCCAGTAATATTGAAGAATATTGTCTAAAACGAATCCCTCTGTCGGGCAACCGGCAGAGGGATTTTGACAATAACCAATAGCTTTCTGAGGGAGATAAAAGGAAATTAGTTGGTTTGCCGATATCGACAAACAGTCAGAGGAAATGTTTTCTCAGTTGGTAAAACGGATTGCCGAACGTGACGGCATCATGGAAGGGAGGATTGACATGAACAGTATAATCGAAGGATTCAAAATGTACCTTGTGCAGGAGGAAAAAAGTGAAAATACGATAGAAAAGTACGTAAGAGATGCAGAAAAATTCCTTACATATCTCGAGGGAAGAGAATTGACGAAACAGGAGATTATAGATTATAAGAACGGACTGCTGGAAAATCACGAAGCCACCAGCGTCAACTCATATCTTGCGGCTGTCAATAAGCTGCTTAAGTACATAGGCAGAGATGATCTCAAAGTAAAATCAATTCGTATACAGCAATCTCCATATTCAGACGAAAAAAGGACACTCACGATAGATGATTACCATAAGCTGTGTGAGGCAGCGGGAGAGAGTAGAAATCATCTGATGATAACCACGATATGTTCTACGGGTATAAGGGTATCAGAACTTCGTTACTTTACAGTAGAAGCGGTAAGCGAAGGAGCCATAGAGGTAAGATGCAAAGGTAAGATACGAAGGATCATCATCCCGGGGAAGCTGCAAAAACATCTGCTGTATTACGTCTCAAAACAGCAGATAGAATCAGGCCCCATTTTCTGCACGCGAAACGGCAGACCGATGGACAGAGGTTATATCTGGAAAATGCTTAAAAAGGTGGCAGAAAAAGCAGGTATCGATAAAAAAAGAGTTTTTCCGCACAATCTGAGAAAACTCTTTGCAAGAAAATTCTATGAAATAAAAAAAGATATAGTAAAACTTGCAGATGTACTGGGTCACTCCAGCATAAACACGACGAGAATATACCTTAAGACAGCTGGAATCGAACACAGAAAAATGATAGAAGTACTCAAGCTGATATGTTGAAAAATAAAAAACACATAATGTGAATTATGTGGTCTTTTGCTTGCACAAAAAACAGGGAATCCATCCCTGAACATGTTGTACGTGTACTAACGGTTCTTTTTATACTCTCTTAATCCATTCCATCACATACTTCAGTCAAAGATAACTGTCGCAAATCAGCAACAGCATCAAAAAAATGACTGATTCATTTTTGGTTGTTTTTTTTTGAGAATGATTTATAATGTTTTATGAAACAGTCTCATCTGAAACTTATTTTACTCGTTAAAGGTGATGTGTTGATTTAATATGATATCGATTTTTTATACGATTAAACACATAATTCACATTATGTGGCCTTTTGTTTATGAATCAACAATGTCTGATAGTAAACATTAATTCATAGACACAGGCAGTGAAATGTCAGATTGAATTCCGATTCATCACATGACTGATATAAAACTTCGGTACTGCATCAAAAGAGGACATATGGATAAAATCGCAAAAAGCATAAATGAAATAAATATGAAGGTACTGAAATTCCCGATACTCGTACTGTATGACAGCCCCTCTGGCTATAAGGGCAAGTATGTGGTCAGAGTATTTGAGAACATGATGTGTCTGGGAGGTAAAACACTTTTTCCGACTGATACGGTCATCCTGTACACATCAGAAGAAGATATAGAGGCAGATTTGTCTGAATATACCAGAGTCTATAGACATGACTCGAATGACCCGACACTCAGGGCGATATATTATCTGCCGAGGTATCAGCCACTTTCAGGAATAGTAAAGATAATCCATTAAATAAGCAGGTAATAGGAATACAGGCTCTCTTGTTGGCCATTCATATAGAAGGACAAAGGGAAATGTGTTCTTAATTATACAAAAAATAGTATTTTGCGTGCACAAAATACTATTTAAGAAAAAGGAGGACATTATGGAAAGCACAAAAAACAGAAAAAAAGGCTTACTTAGTATCGTGGCCCTGATCGTATGTCTGGCAATGCTTACAGTCGGCACATTCGCATGGTTCACAGATACTGCAACAGTAAAGGGCAACAAGGTTTACGCAGGAAATCTTTATGTTGATGTTGTTGCTAAGGGTGCAAAAATAGCAGCTGCTTTGGACCCTGAATATAAGGAAGATGATTCAGTTGAAAATCACAAATTTGAGAATGTTAAGGCAGAAAATAGTGCTGCTTTTGACAAACCAGTAAAATCCGGTAGTGAAACTGAAAATGACTACTTCATCGTAACTGACAAGACGGTTCCGCTTATCAAGTTGGAGAACGTTGAGCCGGGTTCTACATGGCCAGTAGATATCGATGTTAAGAACAGCGGTGATCTTGCAATTTCTTATTCTGCAGGTTTTTCGATCGATACTGGAATGTCAAAGACCGGACTTGAAACTCTGGAAGAACAATATTCAGATAAAACCGATCCAGAATATTCATTCAGGAAAGCAAAACTTGGTGCAAAGCAAAAGAATAGTGCCGGTGCTGACATAGGTAAGAAGCTGGAGGAAGTTCTCGAAGTCTATGCAGTTACCAAAGCTGAGTATGAGAAATCAAATAAAGAGAACGCCGCTGAAGGTAAGTCGATGGATCTTTTAAAGGAAGATGTTGTTGATCCTGCGACAGGAGAAGTTACGAAGAAAGCAAATTATATCGGAACTGTTGACCAGATAATCAAGTGCAATGATGCTGCATATATGGCGGGTCTTACTGATGCTACAAAGAAGGCAGAACTTCTTGCAGTCGCTGCGAGACTTGCAGCAAATGCATCAGGATACTGCGTACCAACAGATGTAGCGAAAGATCCTGATTGGTCTGGATCAGTTCCTGTCTATAACACTGCAGGAGGCCTTGTGGAAACAAAAACAGGTGTTTCTGACATAGGAACGGCATACTACGCAATTCATATGCCGACAACAGTCGATGATCTTTATCAGAACGCAAGCATCACACTCAATGTCGGTGTAACTGCAACTCAGGTCGAGTTCGAAACAGACGGTACTAACGTGATGATTTATGATAATACAGACGCAAGACAGCCGGCTGCAGAACCTGATCCGACACCGGCTCCGTAATCGATAACCGGACCGTTACGGAATTGAATAAGAAGTAAACTAATTTAGTTCTTTAGATTTACCCTCTCATGTGTTTCAAGCCTTCACATGGGAACAGAAAAAATCACAGCGCATGCGCTGTGTCAGTAAAAAGGGTTCCGGGGGAGTCTGGCCACTCCCCCGGGACAAACCAGACAAAGCCGAAGGACAAACAGGCAGGAAGACAAATACACAGGCCGGTAGATAAACAAACCAACAACAAAACCAGATTCGAAAATACCACGGTCCTTTAAGACCGTTAAAGATACAGAACACATACAGATTACAGAGATTCATTTCAGAAAAACACAGGAACAGGTATATATTAACAAGCATATATTATGGAAGAAAGACACGATAACAATGAAAATAAAGTAAAAGATGAGAAGACATTACGCAGCGAATGGCTCCTTTTGCTTCTTTCCATAATCATACTCATCCTGCTTCTGCTTTTGCTCCTCGTGGCAGGAATCAATTATTACAAAATGGAGCGGAAAGGAATATTCAAAGTAAGTGGCAACACGATTTACTTCGGAGAAGAAAGCCTGCCGGGCGAAGTATCGGAAGAATTTGAAGCGATTATCGAAGATATTGATTCGCTTCCGTCGATAAAAGATATTTCCGAAATAAATGATCCGGATGTCATCCATGCCCTTATAGAAAAGATTCGTTCCATATTGTCTGAAGCCGAAAAACTCTCAGACGGGGAAAAAGTGTATTTTGATGCGATATACAAAGACAGACTGAATGAACTTCTCGACGCACTCTTAAAAAGAGCAAAGCAGTTGAGCGACGGCTTAGCCCCGGATGAAAACTACCCCACCGCTCTATACGGTCCGTCTGAAGCAGAAACAGGCGGAGATTCCGGAAAAAGCCATGCGAAAACAGACACTGGTGGCCCAGGAGGTGGTGGCGGCAGTGGCAAGGGCAAGGGCAAGGACAAAAAGGAGGAACCTCCGCAGATAACAGTGACTCCTGATGACGGCTCCGCAGGTGACAGATTCAGCATTACTATAGATGGGTCACTGTATCCAGGAGACAGTAAATCACGAAGCTACACCATCGATCTGACATACTCCGGAGACAGAAAGTTATTGATAAGCATTCCCGCAGAAAATATAGATGAAGAAGCCACAGGCTTATCTGAACTGCTTGACTGCGAAGTAAAAATAGACGACGAAATCATCTACCCCAAAGCGGGTGGTTCGCATAAACTCAGAGATATGGAAGCAGAATATGCGCTTCCGCATGCAGATAACACGAAGAAATTATCAAAAAAATGCAACATAACAGTGACAGTACCTACGACATTAAATGATGATTCGTCTCTGGAAAACAGCTATCAAGGGAAAAAGATTACGGATTTTGCCATAAACTGGCAGATACGATAGCCAGCACATGATATTGAAAGGATTCAATGGATAGGGAAGATACAAAATTTAAAATAAGCAAAAAAATAAGAATAGCGACCATCATAGTCCTTATCCTGTGTGCGATTCTGGCGAGTATC
Organism: Lachnospiraceae bacterium; assembly: GCA_045616865.1. Lineage (GTDB taxonomy): Bacteria > Bacillota > Clostridia > Lachnospirales > Lachnospiraceae > Darwinimomas. Next base: position 34,974 of record JAZLHO010000005.1, read on the forward strand.
GCGTGGGCCTTGTATGCAGGTGTGATGATGACCGGCAACAGCCTGCGGCTCGGAAAGATACAGGTGTGTATAGGTTATTACGGAAGCAACGGAGAGCAGAAGCTGTTCACCTCAGACCAAGCGATGATAAATGGTAATGAGAAAGATGGTAAGCCTGTCAACGCTGATGCCATGATAAAGGATCACCGTAACGAAGATGGAGAATGGGTTCCATGGAAGGTGGCCAGAACGTTCTTCGTAAAAAACTGCACAGACGATAGGGATGGAGCCTGCTATTACAGGATATATATCGATCCGGCTCCAAATGCCCCAGACAGACTTCCCGAGCCATACTATAACACACTCGGCAACTATCTGGAAGTAACCATCTGGGAAGCAGACAGAGACCCAAGCGGCAATCTGATCAAAGCGAAAAAAGAGGACGGAACAGATAAGGATCCCGTAATCGATCATGTGCTTGCCAACAGTCTCAATCAAGCCTGGTACAGCTCAGGTCCGGGCCAGGATTACCTTATGAACCAGCAGCCGCTCACAGCAGGAGAATCAAAAGACTTTTATTTTGAGATGACCTATTCCGACGAATTTGAGCAAGTATACATAAACACCAAGAGTTACGATTTTGACATCTCTGTCGAGGCCGTACAGGCTAAGAACAATGAGAGTAGAGAATTCAATGATTAACAGATAACAGATTCACTGTTAAATAATCAAGGAGCATAACTATGAAGGAGACAATGAAAAAAATATGGAACGTCATCACCACGATACTGACAGTACTGGCAGTTACCGTGGCAGTCATCGCAGTAGTTTCCGTAGTAACGATCAACAGAAATGACAGAAGCCTGTTGGGCTTCAGATTCTTCATCTGTCTGTCAGACTCTATGAAAGCCACTGATTTTGCGGCAGGAGATCTGGTAGTCAGCAGGAGCGTTGATCCCTCAGAGATCAAGGAAGGAGACATCATATCGTTTGTCTCGACCGATCCATCCTCGAATGGCCAGATAATTACCCATAAGGTAAAGGCAGTCGAAGAGAGCAACGGACTGTATCTCTTCACCACCTACGGAACCACGACAGGAGTGGAGGATCCGTCCAGAGTACAGGGTGTAAATGTACTCGGCAAGTACGTTTTCCACATCCCCAAGGTAGGGTATTTCTTCGACTTTCTAAAAACGACACCGGGGTACGTATGCTGCATTTTTATCCCGTTCGCCTTTCTTATCATCCTCAATTTAGTTAATACAATCAAGTCATTCAGAGCGTATAAGAAGGATGAGATGGACAAGCTGGTAGAAGAAAGAAAGGCACTCGAGGATCAGAAAGCAGAGACCGAGAGAATGATGAAAGAGCTTGAGCAGCTTAAGGGAATGGTAGCGGATGGATTAGACAGCACCCCGGAAATGAAATCAGAAGACCAATCAGAAGAAAGTCCGGAAGTGTAGATAAACAAAAAGATAGACAGATAGAAGCGTAGACGGATAGCATGGATAAGAAAGCAGACAAACCCGAAACCATCATATGGAAAATAAAAGCAGCCATTCTGTGCGCTGCGGCACTCTGCATAACAGCGTGCCTGTCCTTTGTCTGCCTGAAAACACGGGCTTACTTTTATCAGAGCCGGGAATACACTGCAGGAACCGTAGTTATCGGTTCGTTCACGGAAACAGATGCAGCTTCTGATCCGGATACAGATCCGTCTCCGGCACTTCTGATGCGTCCCGGGGCAAATGCCGGTTTATCCTCCGGATCTTATGATGATGAGGATGATACGCCGCTTAAGGCCGTATCAATCGAAAAGGAAGCAAAAAAAGACAGTGACTCAAAAGATCAGTATGAAGACGACCGGACAGAAGCATCATCAGGTGACACCGTTCAGAAGAACAAAGATGATTCCATAGCTATGGATGGATCCGCGTCCGGAACCGGAGAAAAAACGTCCGACGGCCAAAACTCTGACACCGCTTCTGATGGCGAATCAGACGATGAAAAGACTGCCGTAGATACCGATACAGATACGGATCAGGAGAACACAGACAGGATAGAGGTCGATTCATGGGACGAGTGATACAAGCCGTAAAAAGCACGAAAAAAAGACCTCGCCTTTTCTCATCCGTTGTGATATTTATCGCAGCGGCAGTTGTCCTTACGGCTGGCCTTTCATGCATGACCTATGCATGGTTCGTCAAGACGGCTCTGTCGGATGGAAGCGAAATAAAAAGCGGAATATTCAACCTGGAGCTGTATAGATATAATGTCAAGATTAATCCGGTTGACGAAACGATAGATGTGAGTAATTTTGCTGACAAATGCGAGGAAATAACCCGTGAAGACCCGCTTTTTTCAAGTGATGAAAAGCTGCTGCCCGGAACGGGCGAGGCGGATGATGATAATGAAATAATACGACATGTAGCGGTAGTAAATAAAGGAGATGCGTTTTCCGAGTACGGTCTTATGTTTACCGTAAAAGAAGACGGATCAGAACGCAGTGGAGAGGATGAGGCTTCGGTCGCAGACGTGATAGATGTGTCCTTTGCTGTAAGAGATAAAGACGGCAAAACAGGAAATTACATATATATAGGAAAGCTTAAGGATATAGCCAAAAGCGATGCATATGCTTCCGAAGAAGATGTTTTTGGTGCGCTTGATGCAAACGACGGGAACATCATAAGAGGCCTGCTGCTCACAAGTGAGGAAGCTGAAGGCGAAGGCTACGATGGGGAGCATACGAGAGCCTATGATCCGGAGGAAGGGGATGAAAATTTCTCTCATTCGATCGAAAAGCTCCGCCAATCCCTCATGCCGCAGGCTGGACAGCCTGCGAGCGGCGATTACAAGCAGATAATAAGCATAAAACTGAGCCTTCCTGAAAAAACCGATGAGAAATATCAGAATCAGAACGTGCAGGTAGGATTAAGGCTCATCGGCACACAAAATGCCAGAGAGCTGTGCACGATCACAGCGATAAGCAAGCCCGACAATGACGGCAGGATCATGGGTGTCGTGACCGGAGGCGGAATATATCATAAGAATACAGAAGGTGATGAAGATACCGTAACTCTCACTCCTGTACCGTATGAGGGTTACAGATTTTCCAAATGGACAAAATATGGAACGAAAGAGTATAAGAGCAGTGAGAACCCCGAAGTTCTGGAAACGGGCCAGGGGTCGTCGAATTCGGATAAGGATGAGATAGAAGCAAAACTTGATGGTGATTACACCTACGTTTTTGAATTTATAAAAGACAGCGAATTTGAAGAAATAGACATACCCAATGATGATGATTGGGAGGATTGATTTTGACAGAAGAAATAAAAGGAACAAAAGAAACAAACGAAACAGCAGGACAAACCCCGGCTGCTGAGGAAAATGTCGCAAAGGGCAGGGACAGCTTAAAACACAGGGAACTCATAAAGAGCCTTGTGATTTCGTTTGTTGCTCTTTTTCTGCTGGCTGGTGCCACCTATGCATGGTTTTCGGATGAGGCACTTACGAAGGGAAGCTCCATCTCGGCCGGATTCATGGGCGCAGAGCTTTTGATTGACGAAGACCTGCTGCAGAAATACATGGAAGAAAACAAGCCGGATGATTTTACAGGTACACTGGATGAATATGCAACGGATGTACTGAAGCTGACGAAATACGAAAGAAAACTTGAAGGGACAGAAGCTTCTGAGACCTACTACGACATAACAAATAAAGATCTGAAGGTAATAACCTTAAAGAGCGTGGAGCCGGGACAGGTGTATCCGGTGACATTCTATGTGGCCAATATCGGAGAGCTGGCATTTACCTATTCGGCCGGCTTCAATGTAGCTGAAGGCGACAGCCTCACGGGAACTCAGAGGCTGACAAAAGAAGCGGGAGAAGGTAAATACGGAGACGTAGAAGCAGAAGCATACAAAAATAACTCCGACTATCAGATGAAACTGAAGGTGATTTTTTCTGAACAGTGGATACCGGACCCGGACCCCGAAGCAGGAGAAGGCGCATACATAGACAACGGAGGCCATCTGGAGGATGTGCTGAAGGTATACATAGGAAAGGACAGAAGCGACATAAAAGATGAAAACTATGTCGGAACCATAAAGGACATAATGAACAAAGCAGAGGGAGAAGAGGCATCTCCTTCTGATGCTGCGTATACGGGATATCTGCTCCCGAAGTCCGTAGTCACAAATTCAGGCGGAAAAATAGAACCTCAGAATTTGACCATAGTATATCCGGCGGACGAAACGCATCCGGAAAAAACAATAGAAATAACAGGAGCATCTGAGCTGGGAAAACTCAACTTTCTCATAGTTGCGCCGGATAACATGGATAACCGATACCAGTATGCATCTATAAGCCTGAGCCTCGGAGCATATGCAACTCAGGTGGAATATGAAGAAGACGGAACACAAAGCATCATCTATGACAGAGCGGCACACGGACCGAATTTTACGCCTGTCATACCTTCCGAAACAGAAGAAGGTTCGGAAGGATAACCGGAGCCGGAGAAATAACCGGTTTCGTATAAGGAGAGCGTCATTATGAAAAAATTCATCAGAATCAACATCAAAAGGATAATATGCATGATCCTGTGCGCGGTCATGCTGGTTTCATCGATCCCTGCGCACGCAGCATTTGCAAATACTATACCGGATATACCGGAAAGTGTTGAGCAGATAACGGAAAGCGTTGAGCAGATAACGGAAAGCGTTGAACAGATAACGGAAAGCGTTGAACAGACAACGGAAAGCGTTGAACAGACAGAAGACAGCGTTCCGGATGGTACGCTTAATATCATAGAGGAAAACAATACAGACCCTGAAGATGAATGGGGCCAGCTTAATGACGGCACAAATGATGATCAAAATACTGACGCCTCCTATAATGATCAGAATGCCGCCGGAGAGACTCTGACCGGGGAACAGCAGGGTTCTGCAGCCGAGCAGGAACAGGAGCCAACAGCCGAGCAGAATCAGCAGCCGACAGCCGATCCGGAACTGACAGATGAACTGAAAAATATCCTTAACGAGCTTCCGAAGAAGGAAGACATAGGCAAGATCACAGGAGAAAGAAGTGAAATCTTTGCAGTAAAGGCAAAATACTCTGCTCTTAGAGCCTACGCCGATAAAGAAGAAGAAGTCATAAACCAGATGCTCTATGCTAACGGTGATTACAGCAAGCTCTCAGAAGTCCTGAGGGCGCTGATTACAGAAGAACAGTACGAAACAGCCTCAGATGAATTCAGAGAGATAATAGACACCTTCAATACGCTCCCACTCGAAGCCGGTGAGCTTGCTTCGGTTACCTCGATCGGAGATCTGGCACGCTATATCCTGCTGGTTAATGACACCATCCCGGAGATGATCACGGCGCTCGAAGAACTTGCAAAAAAAGAAGCTCGAGCAGCAGAAGAAGCTCGGACAGAAGGGGAATCTCAGGAAGCAACTTCTGCAGAAACAGTAAGCGAAGAAGAAGCCGAAGAACTTACAGTACTTGCAAAAAAGCACCTTGCAGAAAAGAAATTCTTTGAGGATAATGAGGAATTCAACGAGCTTGTAAAATCCATAAGAAATGAATTCAAGGAAAGCAAGGAAGAACTGGAATATGTTGCGGCAGAAGAAGCAATAGAGGACGAGAACGCGACACTTGTAGAAAACGACATTACACCGAAGAAATCACTTGCACTTACATTGAAAAATGCAGAAGACGGTGAACTCGATCCTGAAGCGGAACCGACCCTGATTGAAAAAGAGTCTCTTCCCGAGGAACTGATGGCCCTGCTTAACAGCCTTCCGGCGAAAGAACATATCGAAGATCTCCTTGAAGCAATCGCAGAAGACAACAAAGGTGCCCTTGCAGAGCTTCTTGAGATCAAAACAGCCCTTGAAGATATAAGAAAAGGCGCAGAGGAACTGACTGAAGCAGAACTTGAAACATACAACACAGAGTACAAAGAGCTTGTGGAAGAACTCTATGAGCTCGTAAAAGACGTGCAGGAAGATGAAGCTCTGTCCGACGAACTCAAGGCACTCATAGAAAAAATAAAGGCACTTCCGGCACTTGAAGAAATAAATGAAATAAGTAGAGCTGCTGATTTGCTTGAACATAAAGAAGATGTCTACGACATACTTGTTGAGAAAGCTGCACTCTCAGAAGAAGAACAGGCATATCTTAATTCTCATTATAAGGATAATGCGTCCGCAGAAACATCATTGGAAACACCTAAAGACGCTCTGACAGAAACAGAAGAACCGGCAGAAACACCAACGGTATTACCTGCAGATGAACTCGCGGATGGATATGCAGACGAACCTGCAGATGAACCCGCAGAAGCAACTGCAGATGAATATTTGAGTGAACTTCTTGATGCGCTCAGAGAGCGTTTCCTTGAAGTATCCCCTCTTCCGGAGGAACTCACGGTTAGAATCTGGGACGTAGCTGCAGATGCGCAGATAAGTGAACTGACAGATAGAAGCGAGATCTGGCAGGTTAAGGGCGATATATCATATATCAAAGCGTATGTGGATGTTTATTCAAACGACAGCAAAATTCGTACCCAGCTTGCCAATGAAACAGGCACAGCAAAGAGCGAAATCACAGAAGAACAGATTGCAGAAGTAAAGATTACTGAAGAGCAGATAGCATATTATAACGAAAGCATCTTGCCCGTACTTAATGAAAAGGCAGGGCTTTTAGATGCGCTTCTTAATACATCCGAATGGGACAACCTTTCAGATGTAATTAAATATGCATTAGCAAATGCAGAAATGGAAGAGACTGACTATGAAAACCTTTCGGCAGAGTTCAAGGCTCTCGTAGCAGAAATAAATGCACTTCCTCTTACAGAAGAAGAAGTAAATACAATATATTTTGATTATGGTTCAGGTAGTGAAATTACACTACTTATTAATCTTGTTACTGGAACTATACCTAATGAAGTAAGTACTTTATCAGATGATGAACAAGTATTATTTAATAATGTTTTTGGTGATTTAATTGGCCCTAGAAATACTGTTCATAACCTTTTAACAGCAAGAAGAACAGCAATTAAAGGAGAACCGCTGACTGCCAATAGATATTTTTGGTATCATCCAGATGGTGACAATTTTAGAGATTATGCTACTAAAGTAGTTTGCAAAAGGTTAGATCCAAATCCTGTTAATAATTATTTTACAATTCAAGCATCAAATGATTGGTCTTACTCAGATACAAATCATCAAATTGGTAACAATGACCGTGATATAAGAATTGAAGTTTTTGGTACATATGTACTAGTTGATGCTATGAAGGGAAACTCGCCAACTGAACAATATCGTATAGATGTAACTATGAAATCGGCGCCAACTGGAAAAAAATATCTAATTAAAAGTGCAGATATAGAACATAATTTTATTAAATGGTTACAAGTACCGCTTGGATCAACTAAGAAATATGATTATGTTAATTCGAGTGAAAATGAATATTTAGTATTTGTCCTTTCTGAATATACAGTACTTAATGATCCTGCTCCAACTACAAGCTTTACATATAACGGCTCAGCACAAGGACCAAGTAATTTGTCAAATATGACAAGAGGCGGAACTTATAGTGCAACTAATGCAGGTAGTTACACAGTAACATATACACCAAATGATGATTACTGTTGGTCTGACGGCACAGTATCCACAAAAAGTATTACATGGACTATAAATAAGGATAGTAATCCTATTTCTATAAAAAATAAAACGCTAAATTCAACATTCAGCACCTCTTCTCAAACAATTGACATGCCAGATGGAACTGTAAGCAGCGCACAGGGTGATGTAACATATAAAGAAAAATCAGATGAAAAGGGTTATTTTACTGTCAGCAAAACAACTGGTGCTGTTACAGTAGCAGCAAGTACTCCTGCAGGCACTTATACCTATGTGGTTACAGCAACAGCAGCTGGTAATGGCAACTATAATTCTGGTTCTAAGGATATTACATATACTATTAAGGTTGCTAAAGCAGATAACCCGATGACCGTTACTGATAAAGCGGTTAGCACTACATACAACAGCTCTTCAACTTCAACAATTTCTGTTCCTTCCGGTACTGTAAAGAATGCACAGGGTACGGTGACTTATACTGAAAAGACGGATTCAAGTGAAAAATTTACTGTTAATTCTTCAGGAACTATCACTGTGACAAAAGGAACTGCTGCTGGGGATTATACTTATGTAGTTACAGCAACTGCAGCTGGAAATGCTAATTATAATTCTGGTACTAAAGATATTACTTACACTATTACAGTAAATAAAGCAACTGCTACTTTGACTTCACCTTTAGTAGTAAAGAGCAATCTTGTATATACAGAAAGTAAACAAGATGTTTTACAAACTGCTCCTGTATACAGTTCTGGGGATGAACAAACTATTTATTATCGTATTAATGATACAGCTACGGGTTACTATTTAGGCACTGATGGTAAAAGTACAGGAACAACTACAGGAACTGTTTGGGCAGGGTCTTCATATCGTCAAGTATTCAATGCAGGAAGCTATACGATATACTATCTTGCTAGTGGAGGAACAAATAACTATTATCAGACAGGTCTATCGAATGTATCCTTTACTGTATCAAAAGCCGATGCATATTTTAGTACTAACCCAAGTGCAAAATCGGGAGATTTCTATTATACCGGTAGTGGACAAACATTATTTAATACTGGTACTAAGAAATTTACCAATACTACTCCATATTACTATGTAAGTACTTCTGATTCGAATCCTGTAGGTGGCTCATGGAGTACTACTATGCCTACAGTTACTGCTGCTG
>JAZLHO010000006.1:0-17967 GCA_045616865.1 Lachnospiraceae bacterium
GAAGTTTTCTTCAATTTCCCATAATCCTCTGTAGATGTCTAAAATCTCATAATCATTCTTTTCGTATTCACTTGTTACGATAGCGTAATAGCCGTCATACTTTTCTTCTTCCTTTATGAGATCTTCATCTATCGAAAGAGACTGCCCTTTCTTTAGGATTATCTCACCTGTTGTTTTATCAAATACCGCATTCTTTACATACTTAGCGGCTCCATATCCGGTGGCTCTTGAGTATTTCTGAGGATTAGCTACAAGATCTCTCGACTTTGCAAGAACTATCTCTCTGTCATGTTTTGTCTTTGAGGCATACTCCGGAGAATAGAAGACGATGTGCTTTTCTTCAACCTTTACATTCTTTTTCTTTCCTGTAAGAGGATTCGTCACATGGATGGTTCTGTCATACTGACGCGACTTTATTTTAAAACCTTCAGGGTCATCCTTATTTCTTCGATATCCCGTCTCATCAAGGACATACTCCTTAAATGCTTTGTCAGATCCTCTGATAGAGAAACTAAGGACATATCCATTACCGTCAAGTATCGTCTGAGCTATGTTGTCTCCGGTAATCATTCCCCTGTCTGCAACTACTATGATTCTTCCAAGAGAATATTTATCGGTAATCTCACCCATCATAGGGATAAGAGTCTGCTTATCAAGAGTGTTTCCGGAAAAGAGTCCGTAAGTAATCGGGAGTCCATTAGTATCCATGAACAGCCCCATCTGGACGATAGGAACAGGACGATGCTCTTTTCCTACACCTCTTTTTTTCATTTCATCTTCTTTGTCTACTTCAAAGTAATAGTTGGTGACATCATAGTACACAAGGGAGGTATCCCTTCCATACTGAGCACGGATGTGTTCATGCATCCATACCTGAAGATCTGACTGATACTTTTCAAAGATATCAAGAGAACGATAAACATCCTCAAGAGAGAAATCACACTTATCGAAGAACTGATTAAAACCTTCATAAGACCCCTTCTTCGAGTCGGGAGATATCAGCCGTGAAAAGACTAACGCACGAAATATAGAGTTTAAGTTATACTCTGCCTTAGTCTGCCTCTGCCTGTTTGCAAAGAACTGATCTATCTCCAGTTCGTGATAGATCTTTGAAGCAGCGAGATAGCCAAGGTTCCTTAGGTTATCTGTTCCGACAGGAAGTTTTCTCGTTTTGTCTATTTCAAGAACTAGTGGTTTTTCTGCTTCTTTCTTTTCAAGGGTCATTTGCCTAGCGACTTCTTTGAAGTGTGCGATTGGATCATCGTACTCTTTTTGTAGGAGGTCGAGATAACCGAGATTTTTAATTACTCTTGTCTTGGAAATTTTACCGGAACGATACGATTCAGCAATAGTAAGCTGAGTACGTCCGGTTTTTTTATTCGTACTTTTTTTCAGATACATGATATAGTCCTCCGGATAATTTTATTATACCATATATCGAGACATATCGCCACATAAAAATGTATAAATTTCAAAGAAAAAAATAAGCCTATGCCTTATGTGGCAAAGCTTTCCGGATTCGGCTTTAAAAAACAAGTGTCAAACTAGGGATGCTTAAGGCAATTGATGATATGTAAAAAAAATGTAAACATGAGAGGCAAAATATCGCATGCCGGACTAAAATATGTTATTATATTCACTAGTGTATAAGGAGAAATATGCGCATGAGTGGTATAGTAGATAAACTCTTTGGAACACATAGTGAAAGAGAACTGAAAATAATCAATCCTCTGGTGGATCAGATTGTTGCTTTACGTCCTCAGATGCAGGCTATGTCAGATGAAGAACTCAGAAACCAGACTGCCGGATTCAAAAAGCGTCTGGCCGAGGGTGAGACTCTGGATGATATTTTAGTAGAGGCATTCGCAACTGTACGTGAGGCTGCAAACAGAGTATTGCATATGGAGCATTATCCGGTTCAGCTGGTTGGCGGTATCGTACTTCATCAGGGACGAATAGCCGAGATGAAGACCGGTGAAGGTAAGACTCTTGTTTCCACCTGTCCGGCCTATCTTAATGCACTTGCCGGACATGGCGTTCATATCGTTACAGTCAATGACTATCTGGCAAAGCGAGATGCCGAGTGGATGGGAGCGGTTCATGAGTTTCTGGGGCTCAGGGTCGGATGTGTGCTTTGCGGCATGACCTCTGAAGAGAGAAAGGAACAGTATGCCTGTGATATCACATATGTAACCAATAATGAGCTTGGTTTTGATTACCTGCGTGACAATATGGCTATCTACAGAGAGCAGCAGGTAATACGTGAGCTTGATTTTGCAATCATCGATGAGGTCGACTCAGTTTTGATCGATGAAGCCAGAACTCCGCTTATCATCAGCGGACAGTCAGGCAAATCGACAAAGCTTTATGAACTCTGTGATCTGCTGGCCAAACAGCTCAGACGCGGTGAGGCGAGCGGTGAGTTTACCAAGATGAATGCTCTCATGAATGAGGACATCGTCGAGACCGGAGATTTCATTGTCAATGAAAAAGAAAAGATAATCAATCTTACGGAAGAAGGTGTTTCCAAGGTTGAGCAGTTCTTCCATATAGACAATCTGGCTGATGCCGAGAACCTGGAAATACAGCATTGTATCATACTGGCTCTCAGGGCGAATAACCTGATGTTCAAGGACCAGGATTACGTAGTCAAGAATGACGAAGTGCTTATAGTTGATGAGTTTACCGGGCGTATCATGGAGGGAAGAAGATACAGCGACGGACTTCATCAGGCTATAGAGGCCAAGGAACATGTCAAGGTCAAGAGAGAATCCAAGACTCTGGCTACGATCACATTCCAGAATTTCTTTAACAAGTTCAATAAGAAAGCAGGAATGACAGGTACTGCCCTTACGGAAGAAAAGGAATTCAGAAACACATACGGAATGGATGTTATCGAGATTCCGACCAATCTTCCGATAGCACGTATCGACCATGAAGATGCAGTATATAAATCACAGCGTGAAAAATTCAATGCAGTTGTCGATGAAATCATAGCAACTCATGAGACAGGTCAGCCGGTTCTGGTGGGTACCATCACGATCGAGACATCTGAAATGCTCTCAACCATGCTCCGCAGAAAAGGTATTCCGCATACAGTACTTAATGCAAAGTTCCATGAAAAAGAAGCGGAAATCGTTGCGGGAGCAGGTCAGAAGGGTGCGGTCACAATTGCAACCAATATGGCGGGACGTGGTACTGATATCAAGCTTGATGAGTACAGCCGTGCAGCTGGCGGTCTGAAAATAATCGGTACAGAACGACATGAGGCAAGACGTATCGATAATCAGCTTCGCGGACGTTCAGGACGTCAGGGAGATCCGGGAAGCAGTCAGTTCTTCATAAGTCTTGAGGATGATCTGATGAGACTTTTCGGATCAGACAGACTGATGGGTGTCTTTACATCACTTGGCGTTGAAGACGGTGAAGAAATTCATCACAAGATGCTTTCGGATGCCATCAGGAAAGCCCAGGAGCGAATCGAAAATAACAACTATGGTATCCGTGAAAACCTTCTGAAATATGACCAGGTAAATAACGAGCAGCGAGAGGTGATTTACGCTGAACGAAATCAGGTTCTTGAAGGTCACAATATGCGTGAAACCATCATGAAGATGGTAAACGATATTGTAGAGCATGCAGTCGATATGACGTGCAATGAGGATGCACCGCAGGATCAGTGGGATGTCACAGCTCTTAATGAGTTACTGCTTCCGGTGATTCCGCTGCAGCCTGTGAGCATTGGACGGGATGAGAAAAAGAACAACCTTATCCACAGACTTAAGGAAGAGGCTGTAAAACTGTATGAAGCCAGGGAGGCTCAGTTCCCGACCGCAAATCAGGCCCGTGAGGCTGAGAGAGTCATACTCCTTAAGGTAATCGATAATAAGTGGATGAACCACATTGACGATATGGAGCAGCTTCGCCAGAATATCGGAGTTGTGGCATATGGTCAGAAGGATCCGCTGATTGAATATAAGATTCAGGCATACGATATGTTTGAGCAGATGGAGGCCGGGATAGAAGAAGATACGGTCAGGATTCTGTATCATCTTCAGGTAGAGCGTAAGCTTGAACGTGAACCGGCAGCCAAGGTGACCGGAACAAACAGGGATGATTCAGCTGTTCGTCAGCCGGTTAAGAAAGCAGCAGCAAAAGTATATCCAAATGATCCGTGTCCGTGCGGATCAGGAAAGAAGTATAAGAACTGTCATGGTAGAGCTTGATCAATTTAAATACACATTGTCACAGTATGAGCAGCCTTTGAAGGATCTGAAGGCTTCTCTTGATCTGGAAAATAAGAAGAACCGAATCGCAGAACTGGACCGCGCTATGGAAGCACCGGATTTCTGGACGGATGCAGAGCGTTCAACCAAGCTTTCAAAGGAAGCTAAAAATCTGAAAGATACAGTTCAGATGTATGATCAGGTTGAACGTGATTATGCGGACGCAAAGGATATGATAGATATCGCGAATGAGGAGGACGATCACAGTCTTATCGAAGAGATACAGCTTCTGGTCGAGGAGCTTACTGCCAGGATTGATATGATGAAGACCCAGCAGCTTCTGTCAGGTCAGTATGATCACAGCAGTGCGATACTCAGACTCAATGCGGGAGCGGGCGGAACCGAGTCCTGTGACTGGTGCTCTATGCTTTATCGTATGTATACGAGATGGGCTGAGAAGAAGGGATACACAGTCGACGTTCTTGATTTTCTTGATGGTGATGAAGCAGGAATAAAGTCAGTTACCATTCAGATCAATGGGGAAAATGCATACGGTTTTCTGCGTTCAGAACATGGCATACACAGACTGGTTCGTATCAGTCCGTTCAATGCGCAGGGCAAACGTCAGACCAGCTTCGTAAGCTGTGATATCATGCCTGATATTGAAGAGGATCTTGATGTGGAGATCAAAGACGATGATATCAGAATAGATACTTATCGTTCATCAGGTGCCGGCGGTCAGCATATCAACAAGACTTCATCAGCTATACGTATTACGCATTTTCCTACAGGAATCGTTGTCACCTGCCAGAATGAGCGAAGCCAGTTTCAGAATAAGGACAAGGCTATGCAGATTCTGAAAACCAAGCTTTTTATGCTTAAACAGCAGGAAAATATGGAGAAGCTTTCAGGCATACGTGGAGAAATCAAGGATAATGCATGGGGATCGCAGATACGTTCCTATGTCCTTCAGCCGTACAAGATGGTCAAGGATCTTCGTACAGGATGTGAATCCGGAAATACCGATGCGGTTCTTGACGGAGGACTTGATAAGTTTATTACAGCATATCTTACATGGATGTCACTTGGATGCCCGGACAGAAAGGTTGAAGACTGATGAAAATTTCGATTTTAGGATTTGGTACGATCGGCAGCGGTGTATATGAAATCGCCAGAGCCAATAATATAGAGATAGCCAGGGTGCTTGATCTGCGGGATCTGGATGTGCCGGAGCTTACAAAAAACTTTGAAGATGTATTGAAAAGTGACTGCGAGACAGTTGTGGAGACTATGGGCGGAGAGCATCCGGCATATGAATTTGTAAAGCAGTGTCTTGAAAGCGGAAAGAATGTGGTCACATCCAATAAGGCACTTGTGGCTGCATTCGGAGAAGAACTCATAGCTATAGCTCAGTCAAATGGAGTTCGGTTTTTATTTGAAGCATCTGTTGGCGGAGGAATACCGATTATTCACGTAATCACAGAGTGTCTGAGATGCGATGGCATCACAAAGATCACAGGAATTCTGAACGGAACGACCAATTTTATTCTTAAGCAGATGGATGAAAAGGGTATGACGTTTGATGAGGCATTGAAGCTTGCTCAGGAGCTGGGATACGCGGAGAGAGATCCGTCGGCTGATATCGAAGGCTGGGATACCTGTCGGAAGACAGCAATACTTGGCTGGCTGATCAGCGGCAGAATGCCTGATTACAAATCGATTCCTACTGAGGGTATCACAAAGATCACAAAGGAAGATATCGACAGAGCCAAGGCAGAGAGTAAGACGATCAAGCTTCTGGGTGTAGTTGAGAAGACTGCAGACGGAAAGCTGAATGCTTATGTCAGACCGACTGTGATAGGACCGGAGAATGAGCTTTACAGTGTAAGCGGTGTTATGAATGCGGTACTTGTAGAGTCAGAATATATGGGAAAGTCTTTATACTACGGACCGGGAGCCGGAAAGCTTCCTACTGCAACGGCGGTAGTTGCAGATGTCATGAGAACATAAGAACAAAGCAGCCCCATCAAAAGGGCTGCTGTTTCATTTATTCAACCTTTGTAATCGGGAACGGGAAATACTTTATCCCGACTTTAGCTATGATCTTATCCCGGTAGACGTATGTATTTCTCCAGTATCGGGCATCAGCTGACTCGTTACGGTTATCTCCCATCACGAAATACGCGCCCTCCGGAACCTCGAAATGCATCGGATCTTCGTACGGGTCCATAGGCTCTGCCAGATAAGGTTCGTCCAGAGGCTCACCATTTACATAAACCTGACCCTGAATGATATCCACAGTCTCTCCCGGAAGACCGATGACTCTTTTTACAAAATAGATTTTCTCATTATCCGGCCAGTGGAATATAACCACATCTCCGCGCGCAGGGTCGCTGTTAAGATATGTCAGCCTTGATCCGAATACTCTCGAACCGGACATAATATTTGGCTCCATTGACCCTGTAGGAACCACCGAGTTGGCTATCAGAAAGCGGTTTACGACGAATGCAATGGCGGCCGCTATGACGAATACCTCTATCCAGCTCAGTATTTCCTTACCGATATTCTGTTTTTGTTCTTTCTTTTTGGAGTTTCCTAACCCCTTATATTTTTTTGTACTCATGCTCTATAGTTTACTCTAATTGACAAAAATATGCAAATTATCGCGATATACATACTTTTATGATATAATAAAATGGATTTATTGTGGAGATAAACCAAATGGGTAAGATTTATTGTATTATGGGTAAGAGTGCCAGCGGTAAAGATACTATCTTTAAAAAACTGCTTGCCGAGTGTCCGAAAATGAAAAAAATGGTTCTTTACACTACCCGCCCGATGCGTGAAGGTGAGACTGATGGTGTAGAGTATCATTTTGTTAAGCCTGAGGACTTGGAAAGGTTTGAAAAAGAGGGCAAGCTGGTTGAAAAGAGGGTTTACAATACGGTTCACGGTCCATGGGCATATGCAACCGTCGATGACTCTCACCTCATGACACTGAACAGGAATTATCTGGTCATAGGTACTCTTGAATCATATCAGAAGATAAGGGACTATTTCGGTCAAGAAAAGGTGGTTCCGATATTGATTACTCTGGACAGCGGGATACGGCTTCAGAGAGCACTGAACAGGGAGAATTCCCAGACTGTTCCGCAATATAAGGAGATGTGCCGCCGGTTTATCGCAGACGAAGAAGATTTCTCTGATGAAAAAATCAAGGCTGCCGGAATTACAAAGCAGTATGTCAATGAGAATCTGCATGAATGTTTTTCAAAGATCCGTGCAGACATAGAAGATCCGAAGAAAGGCGCATAAAAGCTGATTCATGATAAAGGAATATCTGGAAAATGCTGTCGTGCGGTCGAAGATGTCGCATGCATACATAATTGAAGGTAAGTCGCCGGAGCTGAGGCAGAAGGCTGCAGATGAATTCATCAGAGTTCTCATGGGGAGAGATGAGCATGCCATGGCTCAGATCAAAGCAGGTTCGCATCCTGATATTATCCGGGTGGAACATGAAAAGCCGCTTACCATCTCTGTGCGCGAGGTCAGGGAGCAGATATGTGACACAATGGGAATCAGACCCTTTGAAGGAGGGTGGAAGCTTTATATCATGGATGAAGCAGAGCTTATGCCGCCGGGTGCGCAGAATGCTTTGCTTAAGACAATCGAGGAACCGCCTGAGTACGGATGCATGATTCTTATGACATCAAATCAGGAGATGCTGCTGGATACTATAAGAAGCAGATGCATTACTCTCAAATGTGACCATGAGGAAGAACCGAAGGAATTTTTCAGACCTGAGCTTGCAGCTGATATCACATTTGATACTGCATCAAGACGTGAGCATATCGATGCCGCAAGGGCCGCAGAAATAACAGGAGAAGTGCTTGCTGAAGGACCGGGACAGCTGCAGAAATTTACGGGATTTCTCAGAGAGAGGATATGCGAGCTGATGAAAGCAGGCGGCGGGTCGGACGCATTTGACATGACAAGAGCTTACAGGGCGCTTGAGCTTATCGATGAAGCTGAAACAAGAATCAAGTTCAATGTAAATGCAGAACTGACAATACAAATGATGTTAATGGAGATTTGATACCGAAGATGACAACAGTAGTAGGCGTTAGATTTAGAGAAGTAGGAAAAATATATTATTTTAATCCGGGAGACCTTCAGCTGAATGCCGGAGACAATGTCATAGTTGATACTGTGCGCGGAACAGAATTCGGCACAGTCATGATAGGCAACCGACAGGCCGAGGATGAGGAGATCGTTCAGCCGCTGAAGGTCGTGAGACGTATAGCGACAGCTGATGATGTGGACAGAATGCTCAGCAACCGGGAAAAAGAGAAGAATGCATTCAATGTCTGCAAGGAAAAGATCAAGGAACGCGGACTTGAGATGAAGCTGATTTCGGCAGAATATACATTTGATAATGCCAAGATTCTTTTCTACTTTACAGCGGATGGAAGAGTAGACTTCCGTGAGCTGGTCAAGGATCTTGCGGCGGTTTTCAAGATTCGTATAGAGCTGCGTCAGGTCGGTGTGCGTGATGAAACGAAGCTGATGGGCGGATTAGGCGGATGCGGAAGACCTTTATGCTGCGCAAGCTACCTGTCTGATTTTGTTCCGGTTTCGATTCGTATGGCAAAGGAACAGAATCTTTCACTGAATCCGCAGAAAATAAGCGGTGTATGCGGAAGACTGATGTGCTGTCTGAAAAATGAAGCCGATACATATGAAGATCTGAACACAAGACTTCCGAAGGATGGCGGAAAAGTTGTAACACCTGACGGAAGAGAGGGAATAGCAGAGAGTGTCAATGTTCTCAGAGAGAGAGTCAGAGTACTTTTTACTGATGAACAGGGCAACCGTGAGATGGAGGAATTTGCTGCTTCTGATCTGAAGTTTACTCCGAGGCGCAAATGCAGGGCTTCGGATAAAGCAGGTGATGCAGAAGGCAAAAAGAAACTTAGCAGTGTTGAAGAAATAGATGAGACTGTTGATGAGCTTATCGAAGAAGCTGAAGCGGAAGAAGAAAGAGAACTCAAGGTTCTCGAGATGGCAGACGTAGAAGAGGCCTCTGAACCTGAAAAACGTGAAGCCGGTGAGAAGGATGAGAAACGCGAGACACCGCATCACCGCAGGCATCATCATCGCAGACGTAAGCCGGATGAAAATGGCAATGACAGCGGAGAAAAGCAGAATCACCATCCACAGGAACACGAAGGAAACGGCGAGAACAAGCAAAATGGAGCGCATAGACGATTTAGAAAGAGACGGCCTAAGAATAATCCAGAATCCAGATAAATTCTGCTTTGGTATGGATGCGGTTCTTCTGACCGGATTTGCAAGAGTCAGGCATGGAGAGGTTCTGATTGATATCGGAACCGGAACAGGTGTAATACCATTACTTATGACTTCAAAAGGGCAGGGGAAGATGCATATCGGACTGGAGATTCAGGATGATATGGCAGAGATGGCATCCAGAAGCGTGACCTTAAATAAGCTTGAAGATAAGGTAAAAATCATCTGCTGTGACGTCAACAAATCGTCTGAGATTATTCCGAATCAGTCAGCGGATGTAGTGACTTGCAATCCTCCATATATGAATGACGAACATGGACTGAAAAACGAGAACAGGTCACTGGCACTTTCCAGACATGAAATAAGCTGTACCCTCGAGGATGTTGTCCGTGAAGGCTGCAGGATGCTTAAGTCAGGCGGAAGATACTATATGGTACACCGGCCGCATCGTCTTATGAACGTTCTGACAGTGATGCGCAGTTATAAAATGGAACCAAAACGCATGAGGCTTGTATATCCTTTTGCTGACAAAGAAGCAAATATGGTTCTTATAGAAGCAGTAAAGAACGGGAAACCGTTTTTAAGGGTTGAAGAACCCCTTGTGATTTATAAGTCTGCAGGGGAATATACGGAAGAAGTTAAAGCACTTTATTATGGGTAAACTATTCTTAGTAGCTACACCGATAGGAAATCTGAATGATATGAGCCCGCGTGCTGTCGCAGCATTGCAGGAGGCGGATCTTATCGCAGCGGAGGATACGAGGAACACCATCAGACTCCTCAATCATTTTGATATAAAAACACCTATGACCAGTTACCATGAGTATAACCGTATTGAAAAAGCGCAGGAGCTTATAGATAAAATGCATTCGGGACTTGATGTTGCTCTGGTGACTGATGCAGGTATGCCTGCCATCTCAGATCCTGGAGAAGATCTTGTGAGGATGTCATATGATTCCGGAATAGAGGTTACGATAGTGCCGGGACCATGCGCAGCTGTGAGTGCGCTTGCTATAAGCGGATTGCCTACAGGGCGGTTTGTTTTTGAGGGATTTCTTCCGAATGATAAAAATAAAAAGGAACGGGAAGCAAGGCTTGAGGAATTAAAAAACGAGACGCGCACCATTATCTTTTATGAGGCACCGCACAGACTGAAAAAAACTCTTAAGATTCTGACGGACACCTTCGGGTCGGGCAGACCAGCCAGCGCTGTCAGGGAGTTGACTAAGGTTTATGAAGAGGTTGATAAATCGACTCTCGGTGAGCTGCTGGAAAAATATGAAAATGAAGAACCGAGAGGGGAGTTTGTCATTGTTATTGAAGGCAGAAACCCACGGGAAATAATAAATGAAGAACGAAGCAGATGGAGTGATATCACGATTCGCGAACATGTGAAGCAATATATGGATGAGGGCTTTGATAAAAAAGAAGCCATGAAGAAGGTTGCTTCGGATCGCGGAATAGGAAAGAGGGAAGTATATAAAGAATGCACAGACTGAAACTGGATTATAAGGTGCTGGGACCTATAGCGACGAATGTGTATTTTGCAGGCAACCCGGAAACCAATGAGTGCGTGATCATAGATCCGGCGGCTAAGGCCGGTGAAATAATCAGCAAATTGCAGGAAGACGCTTTTAAGCCGGTGGCGATATTACTGACACATGGACATTTCGATCATATCATGGCAGTAAATGAACTGAAAGAAAAATACGGTATCCCGGTTTACGCTCATGAAGCTGAACGCGAGATGCTTTTACATCCGTCAGCAGGTTTTTTCCCAAAGGGACTGGATGATAAGGCCGTAACAGAGTATATTCCGTTAAAGGATGATCAGGTAATTGAACTGATAGGATATAAATGGATCGTTATTCATACTCCGGGACACTCTGCAGGCAGTGTTTGTTATTATATTCCGGAAGAGCAGGCGATGTTTTCCGGAGATACACTTTTCCGAAGGTCCTATGGCAGAACCGATCTTGAAACAGGCAGCTATCAGGAAATTGTTGATTCACTGATGAATAAGCTGTTCAAAATAGATGATGATGCTGTAGAAGTATTCCCGGGACACGGGGAATCTACAGAACTTGGATATGAGAAGCAATACAACGATATCCTGATAGACAGGTAATATCTGATAAACTATAATACTTTAAGCTTTGATAAGGAGATATTGGAAATGAAGAAATTGTTATGCATGATGATTATGCTTGTGATGGCAGCTGTAATTATGCTCAGCCTCGGTGGCTGCGCTTCAAAACACGAGTCAGAATATGACGAGCATCAGAAAGAACTGGAATCGGCTCTTGAAGAGTATCAGGAGTCCTTTAAGGGCGGAGGAATTGAAGATAAGGTTCCGGATCCGGATGCGCCTCACAGAGAGAATGTTTTAATATATGTTCCTGCAGACGGAAATACAGGATTGGAGGAAAAGCTGGACGATGTTTCCGAGATAACCGATGATGAACTGTCACAGAAGCTTATAGATTACGGAGTACTTCCACAGACAGCTGAACTTATCGGATTTGATCCTGTAAATCATGTGATTACTTATACAGGGGTATCACGTCTTACACCGCGTCAGGCAATCGCAGTAATCAATACTTTTACACAGAATTTTGAATTTCCTGATCAGTGGGAGCTTAAGATTGACGATGATACTGTCATGGTTTCAGGATATTGTGCTGACTGGAAAAACATTGATGACACTTATGAAGGCGGTGCTGCTGACTTTGATCCAGAGATATCATCAGGCGGCCCGGGTGTTGAATGATAAGGAGACAAGATTATGTGTGACAAATGCAAGGGAAAACCATATTATATTACAACTGCAATAGCATATACATCAGGCAAACCTCATATCGGTAATACATATGAGATAGTACTTGCTGACGCAATCGCAAGGTTCAGAAGAGAACAGGGATACGATGTTCGTTTCATGACCGGAACAGATGAGCATGGACAGAAAATCGAAGAGAAAGCGATGGCAGCCGAAAAAACTCCGAAGGAATTTGTAGATGATGTGGCAGCAGAGATAAAGGGTATCTGGGATCTGATGAACACATCATATGATAAGTTTATCCGTACTACAGATCCGCAGCATGAAAAGCAGATCAAGAAGATGTTTAAAAAGATGTACGATAAAGGCGATATCTACAAGGGATATTACGAAGGCCTTTACTGCACACCTTGCGAGTCATTTTTTACGGAATCACAGCTTGTTGACGGAAAATGCCCTGACTGCGGACGTCCTGTAAAGCCAGCCAAGGAAGAGGCTTATTTCTTTAAAATGAGCAAGTATGCAGACAGACTTATCGAGCACATCAATACACATCCCGAATTCATACAGCCTGTAGCAAGAAAGAACGAAATGATGAATAACTTTCTGCTTCCGGGACTTCAGGATCTGTGCGTATCACGTACATCATTCAAATGGGGAATTCCTGTAGATTTTGATTCGAAGCATGTTGTATATGTATGGCTTGATGCATTGTCAAACTATATTACAGGTCTGGGATACAATGTCGATGGTGATCCGGATGAAGAATGTGCAGCATATGCCAACAGTCTTACCTGCAAACCGGCTGATCCGGAGGGCGGTAAGGAACTCTGGGCTAAATACTGGCCGGCAGATCTTCATCTTATAGGTAAGGATATTATCAGATTCCATACTATTTACTGGCCTATATTCCTGATGTCACTTGATCTTCCTCTTCCTAAGCAGGTATTCGGACATCCGTGGCTGCTTCAGGGTGACGGCAAGATGAGCAAGTCAAAGGGAAATGTACTTTATGCAGATGATCTTGTCGGGATATTTGGTGTCGATGCTGTACGCTATTTCGTATTACATGAGATGCCTTTCGATAATGATGGTGTAATCAGCTGGGATCTTATGATTGAAAGATTTAATTCTGATCTTGCAAATATTCTTGGTAACCTCGTATCAAGAACGATAGCAATGTCAAACAAGTATTTTGACGGTGTTGTAACAGATGCAGGAGATGAGGGCGGCCCGGGACACCGTGAGGCAGATATGGATCTTAAGAATACGGTGCTGATGGCTGTTGAAAAATGCAATGCAAAGATGGATGAATTAAGAGTAGCTGATGCAATTACAGAGGTATGGTCTATCTTCCGCAGAAGTAATAAGTATATCGATGAGACCTGCCCGTGGGAACTTGCAAAGGACGGGGCAAACAGAGAGAGACTTCAGACAGTTCTGTATAATCTTTGTGAGTCGATCACCATCGGCGCATCACTCCTTTACAGCTTTATGCCGGAGACATCAAGAAGGGTTCTTGCACAGGTCAATACAGCAAAACTCGACCTTGAGCAGATGACCAAGTGGGGTAACTATAAGTCAGGCAATAAGGTGACTGAAAAACCGGAGATTCTTTTTGCAAGACTTAAGCCGGAAGATATATTTGCAGAAGTTGAGAAGCTTCAGGCAGCTCAGAAGGCTGCAGCAGGTATTACAGAAGAAAAGAAAGATGAAAAGCCGGAGTTTATAGACATAGAAGCTAAGGAAATCATCACATATGATGATTTTGCAAAGCTTCAGCTGCAGGTCGGAGTTATCGAAGCATGTGAGGAGGTTCCTAAATCAAAGAAGCTTCTTAAATCACAGGTAAGAGTAGGATCTCAGGTTCGCACTATCCTCAGCGGAATCAAGCAGTATTATTCTGCAGAGGAGATGGTCGGAAAGCAGGTTATGGTTCTTGTCAATCTCGCACCGCGTGAGATAGCAGGAGTTATGTCTGAAGGAATGCTTCTGTGCGCAGAGGATGATGAAGGACATGTAGTTCTTATGACACCAGAGAAGAATGTCAAAGCCGGAAGTGAGATTGGCTAATGCTTATTGATACACACTCTCATTATGATGATGCTGCTTTTGATGCAGATCGGGAGCAGCTCATCGATGAACTTAATAATAAAAATATTATTGCCGTAAATGTCGGAGCCACAAAGGGGTCCGCGCTTACGGCACTTGAATTTTCAAGGAAATATACAAATATTTATGCAGCGATCGGTGTTCATCCTGATGAAGTTGCAGAACTGACCGATGAGGATCTGCAGAATTTTTTGCGATACTCACATGAAAGTAAGGTTGTGGCTATCGGAGAGATAGGTCTTGACTATCATTGGGATGTCAATCCCAGAGATGTGCAGAAGGAATGGTTCGTTAAACAGATAAAGCTTGCGCAGGAAGCATGTCTGCCTGTAAACATACATTCGCGGGATGCTGCTCAGGATACATTTGACATAATCAGAAATGAAAAGGCAGGTATCAACGGTGGAATAGTTCACTGTTATTCTTACAGTGTCGAAATGGCCGGAGAGTATCTGAAAATGGGATTTCATTTCGGAATCGGCGGAACGGTAACATTTAAAAATTCAAAAACCATTAAAGAGACTGTGGATTTTCTGCCTGTTGAACGGATCGTTCTGGAAACAGATTGTCCGTATCTGTCACCATCACCGCATCGGGGAGAAAGAAATGATTCAAGGAATCTTCCATATGTGGCTGCGGCAATAGGAGAAATAAAGGGGATGTCACCGGAAGATGTGATTGAAATCACAGCAGGAAATGCAAGAGAGGTTTATGGCAAGCTTAGTAGATCCTAAAAACACTATTGAAGTGATACAGAGAAATAAGTTCGTGTTCCAGAAACGATTTGGACAGAACTTTCTTATTGACGCACATGTATTGGATAAAATCATCAATGCTGCCGATATAGGACTGCAGGATACAGTGCTTGAAATAGGTCCGGGAATCGGAACGATGACTCAGGCGCTTGCCGAACACGCCAAAAGAGTGATTGCAGTTGAAATAGATGAGAATCTTATCCCTATATTAAGAGATAATTTAGGTGGTTATGATAATGTAGAAATAATCAATGAGGATGTGATGAAGGTCGATATAGCAGCACTGGGTGCAAACAAGGTAGTGGCTAATCTTCCGTATTACATTACTACTCCTATTATCATGGGACTTCTTGAATCACATGTTCCGCTTGATTCTATTACGGTGATGGTTCAGAAAGAGGTTGCCGAACGAATGAAGGCCAGGGCCGGTACCAAGGATTACGGAGCATTATCACTGGCAGTTCAGTATTATGCCGAACCCTATATAGTTGCCAATGTGCCGCAGAATTGTTTTATGCCGAGACCGAATGTCGGAAGTGCTGTCATCAGACTTACGCTTCACAAGAAACCACCGGTTGAAGTAAATGATGAGAAGCTGATGTTTTGCATCATTCGCGCGGCATTCAATCAAAGAAGAAAAACATTGCAGAACTGTCTGAATCACTTCGAAGAGCTGCATTTTGAAAAGGATGATGTTGCCGGTATACTCCGGGCTATGAACCTGAATGAAAGTATCAGGGGAGAGGCCTTATCATTGGAACAGTTTGCAGAGCTTTCAAATAGAATAAAATGATTTACAAAGGGTTTTAATGAAATTCAAAACAATAAAAAACAATATCAAAATGAAAATCGGACAATCTGCCGGGAAAAGAAAAAAATGGTTTTTCATCGGCGGGGCGATTTTGATTGCAGTTATAATTGCAGCGATTATTGCAGTTGCTGCGATAAATGCATCCCGGAAAGAAGGACAAAAGGAAGATGATATACCAATGGTATACGAGGAGCCTGAGGCACAGGCGGAGACTAAGGAGTCACGTGAAGTACTTCCGCTTACTGCAGATGGACCGGTATTTCCGAATCTTGACCTCGAAATAGTACCGACGGAGGCACCGGCACCGGAGTATATTTCCATAGGAGTAAAGCATTCTATTATAAAGGATATTCAGCAAAGACTTATGGATCTCGGCTTTATGGACATGGATGAGCCGACGGATTATTATGGCAACGGTACGGAAGCAGCGGTTAAAAAGTTTCAAAGGCAGCACGAACTGGAACAGGATGGAGTAGTCGGACCTGATACATTGGAAATGATTTTTGCTGACGATGCGAAATACTACGCTGCAAAAAAGGGATACAGCGGTGACGACATAATCAGTATTCAGGAAAGACTGTATCAGCTTGGTTATCTTGCAACGCATGAAATGGTGACGGGCAATTTCGGAGATAAAACCGAAGAGGCAGTAATGAAGCTTCAGGAAATCAATGGATTGACAGTCGATGGTAAAGTGGGAAGACAGACATACAATCTGATCTATTCCGATGAGGTTGCAGCAAACTTTCTTACTTTCGGTGAACAGAGCGATGTGGTGCTGGCCTGCCAGCAAAGACTTTTTAATCTGGGTTATATGACAAGTACTCCGGACGGAACATACGGAGAAGATACTTATTATGCAGTTAAAAATTTCCAGGGCAAGAATGCACTTGTTGTTGACGGATTCCTGGGTCCTACGACAAAAGAAGTTCTTATGAGTCCGAATGCGCTGCATAACGGACTTGGTCTGGGAGATTCAAATGAACAGGTAATCAGAGTTCAGAAGCTTCTGGTAAAATATTCGTACTTAAGTCCGAAATATGCGACAGGATATTTTGGGGAAATAACACAGAAGGCTGTAAAGAATTTCCAGAAGCAGAATGGACTTTCAGCAGACGGAATGGTAGGAGCACAGACTCTTGCAAAGCTTACATCAACAAAGCCGAAGAAAGCCGCAAGCGGAATGCTGGACGGAGCCAACTTTAATACGACAGCACCATCAGGAAATAAATCGGGAAGCAGTTCGGGAGGCAGTTCAGGTGGAACGGCAAGTGCCGGAAGTGGCGGAAGTGCAGGCAGCGGAGCAGATGCAGGATCAATGCAGCAGACCACAGGTGGAAGCAGTGTTCCGAATACTGATTCAGATGGAGTATCCGGTTCGGTGGCAAATCTTCTTTCCGTTGCACGGTCAAAGATAGGATCTCCGTATGTATGGGGATCTAAGGGACCGAATTCATTTGACTGTTCAGGCTTTGTAAACTGGGTACTTAATCAGTGCGGTGTATCACAATCCTACATAACAAGTGCAGGATGGCGTAATGTAGGTAAATACACACGTATCAGTAATTACAGCGATTTGCGCGCAGGAGATATAATAGTAGTTAACGGACATGTAGGATTCATATCAACAGGAGGATGTCTCATCGATGCATCATCGTCAAACGGAAGAGTAATCGAGAGAAGCCTGGGAAGCTGGTGGCAGAATCATTTCATAGTCGGATGGAGAATTTTCTAAAGAAATAAAATCACACGAAGACACAATTAGTAGTGGTCACAGATAGCAGGAATACTATCTGTGACCATTGCTTTTGGACAATTAAAAAAACTTTAAAAAAAATAAAAAAATCAGTTGACATCGAATAAACAGAGTGATATATTATACAAGCTGTCGCTCAAAAAGCGCAGCAAAAGGACCTTGAAAATCAAAGATTAAACAGTACACATAACCCTGAAATTCGAGAGCAAGAGTAAGTGCACGAG
>JAZLHO010000007.1:0-5344 GCA_045616865.1 Lachnospiraceae bacterium
AATCTCGAATGATGAATATGTAGAAATAACTGCAGGAGAAATAAAAGCCGGAGATCATGTAGTTATGAATCCGGAAAAAATCCCGGCTACTAAAGAAACTTTATATAAGAATTTTGTGGAAAATTAAGAACGGAATCCTAGGAAGATGACTTTGACAAGGAAACCTTTATATTTGACCGAAGATATGAGCCAAAGGCATCACATGTTTTGGAATTGGCGTAGGATATCTTGTTTTTGCTTTAATGATAGTATTTGCCCTGCTTGGTCTCGGAATGATAGCTATAAAAAAATAGTGTGTTATTAGTTCAAGTCTTAAGCGAAGAAACTAATAAACACATTGGAGGTATCATGAATATTATGAAATTGTTAAAAATTTTTTTAGTATCATTGCTTTTTACTATATTTGCTGCCATGGGAACATATGCCCAAACAGACAGTGATATCCTGAACGGCCTGACAGGAAAAAACATTGGAGTTCAGACTGGTTCTACGCTTGAGACCATAGCTCCTAATATAATAAAGGAACCTGTGCTTTCATATTTTCCCTCAATTCCGGACGGGTTGATTGCGCTTCGTGCAGGTAAGATAGATGCCATGATGTGCGATGAACCGGTACTTAAATATTTCAACTCCGTGTCTGACGAACCGGTCAAAGCCATTATAAGCTACGACTATTCAGAGTCTCTTGCAACAGCTTTTCAGAAAAATCCGGCCGGTGAAAAGCTCAGGGATGAATATAATGTTTTCCTCGCCTTAAAGAAAAAAGACGGCAGTCTGCAGGAACTTGAAGATAAATGGATGAACCATTCCGACGGAGAACCTGAGATTTTTAATTATGAAAACCTTCCGGATATCAACGGGGAGTTGGTTATAGCTACTGCTCCATCCTTTGCCCCATTTCAGTATATGTCCGGAAACCGTATTGCCGGTTATGAGATTGAGCTTGTTGCTGAATTCTGCCGATATGCGGGTTATAAACCTGTATTTGAGATAGCTCCGTTTGACGGAATCATAACAGGACTGACCGCAGGTACATATGATATTGCTGCTTCAGGTCTTTCCATCACTGAGGAGCGTAAGATAAATGTTAATTTCAGTGAACCTATGTATATAAGCCATGCTTCAATAGCTGTTATTGATGATGCGGCTGCTACAGGAGTGACGGACCTGGGTAATCGTCTGGTGAACGGATTTTACCGAAATTTCGTCCAGGAAGACAGATGGAAAATGTTTGCCGACGGTGCACTGGTTACCTTACTTATCATACTGATTTCAGTTACTGCAGGAACACTCCTCGGATTCGGAGTATATCTGCTGACAAGAACCGGAAGAAAAGCAGCTGTAACAATTACAGATTTATGTAAGCGTGTGATTCGCGCATTCCCGATGGTAGTGCTGTTGATGATACTTTACTACGTCATATTTGCGCGCTCCGGTCTTTCGTCAGTGGCGGTATCGATTGTCGGTTTTACGCTGACATTTGCCTGTGCTATGCACGGCATGCTGATATCCGGAGAAAAGGCGGTCGATCAGGGACAGGCAGAGGCGGCATACTCTTTGGGTTACGGAAACAACAGGGCTTTTTTCCGTTTCATTCTACCTCAGTCTGCTATGCATTTTCTTCCGGCATATGAGGATGAAGTGGTTAGTCATATAAAAGCTACGGCAATTGTAGGTTATATCTCAGTTGTAGACATTACCAAGGCCGGTGATATTATAAGGGCCAGAACCTACGATGCAATCATGCCGCTTGCCGCTGTTTCCATCATATATGCTCTGATGTCGCTTATTATGCGTCAGATTATCAGGGCTATAGCCAGACGTGTCGATACAAAGACCAGAACGGAAGCGGAGATATTAAGGGGGCTTAATATCGGTTCTTCATCAGAAAATGTATGTTCTGTGAGGACTAGTCATAGCGAATCCGAGAGGAATCGGAAACCGATACTGGAAATCCGGAATCTTAAAAAGCAGTTTGATTCTTCAGTAATACTTAAAGATGTAAATGCTGATATAAACGAAGGAAACGTGATCGCGGTCATCGGTCCGTCCGGTACAGGTAAATCAACCTTCATTCGCTGTCTTAATTTGCTTGATCCTCCTACTGAAGGTCAGATATTCCTTGACGGTGAGGAAGTCACCGCATCGGGGTATGAACCAGTCAAGGTCCGCCATAAAGTGGGTATGGTATTTCAGCAGTTCAATCTGTTCAATCACCTTACCGTATTGGAAAATGCAATCGTTCCACAGATGGATATTCTGGGACGAAGCAGGCAGGAGGCCTGTGACATAGCTGTGAGTAATCTGAAAAGAGTTGGTTTGGAAGACAGGCTTCTAAGATATCCGGACTCTCTTTCCGGAGGTCAGAAACAGAGAGCTGCCATTGCCAGGACTCTCTCCATGAATCCTGAAATCATCCTCATGGACGAGCCTACCTCTGCCCTTGATCCTTCTCTGGTGGGAGAAGTTGCGTTTATTATTTCGGAGCTTGCCCGTGAAGGACATACCATGATTATCGTCACACATGAGATGAGTCTTGTAAAATCCGTTGCAAACCGCGTCTTCTTCATGGAGGAAGGTGGAATATATGAGGACGGAACTCTTGAACAGATATTTAGTCATCCTCAAAAAGAGAAGACCGCTCAGTTCGTCTTTAACTTCCGACATATGGAGACTCAGATGAGTCACAATATCGAAAGTTATATGGAAACTGTTACACGCGCAGCTAATTTCTGTTCGGTACTCGGGCTTTCCAGGGCGTGTATTTACAGGGTTCAGCTTGTGATAGAGGAACTGGGGCTGCACGTTATTCTTCCAAAGCTTCCTGACGAAGACGGAATTCATCTGATATTTGAGACTTCCGAGAAGGATGATAAGCTTAAGATCATCATGAAGTATAAGATGCCTCAGAAAGACATACTCTCAGAACTGAAGGATTCTGACAATATGATATCAAATGTACTTCAGTATGCTATCAGCGATATACATATGGACGAAGATGGACTTACTGTATTAGTTGTTAAATAAAAAACCAATGGATTTTTCTCGAGAGTTTGATATTTCGGCATTTCTGCAATATGGCTACGTAGATAATTCACATCATTTTTAGGAAAAGAAAAAGAAATGGAAAAGGATATTAAGAAGGATAAGATTTGAAAGGAATTGTAATGCATGAAAAAAATAATAATTTTGATGCTTATGTTCGCAATTACATTTGCAATTGCAGGCTGCGGGAAAAAGGTAGTTGAGGAAAAACAGGAATCTGAAGCGGCAACAATTGAATCAGTAGAAGCAGTTGCTGTTGATGAAACGGAAACAGAACCTGCAGGTGAAGATGATTTGTATGTGGAAGAAATGGTGGTTGAGGAACAACCCGATCCATTGGCAGGATATCAGCTGTTATACGAATACAATGGGGCTAAGATTTATTATACTCCGACAGCAAAATTGAACGAAAAGGGTGATTTGACAATGGATATAAGAATTGATGCAACCGAGTCAGATGAAAATGTTGCAGTTTCGCTTTCCAATTGTAGTGTAAATGGATTTGAGATTAGTGCTCCGTCAAAGTTTATGAATCCTGCCGGAAATGAGATTGAAACGACAATGTCAATATGGACATCAGCTATGGCAGCATATGGTTTGAAAAACTTCTCGGATGTTAAGACAGGCTTTTCTATTTATACATTCGATGCAGACACATATGATGTGATACTTCCGGAAGTTGCGGTTATAGATCCTGTTGTTATTGATACTGAGGCAAGTAGTCCAGACGCTGAAGTGTCAAGCCTCGATGATCCGATCTATGACAGCGAAGGAGTAAAGATATATTCTATTCAATCCGAAGAAGAATTCTTTTCAAATTTGAATATTCTTATAGTAAACGAAACAGGAAAAGATATTCGTGTGATTCCGTCAGAGCTTGAGATGAATGGTGAAAAACAGGATGTTGATTATAGTCCTTATGCGATTTCTGTAAGCGCAGACAAGTCTGCATTTGGGGTACTCCCACTGCCAAACTACGAAGTAGATGACAAAACATGGGAAACAAAGAAGATTGAAGTAACGAGCTACAAAGTGAATTTTACTATCGAATAAAGGTAAACATATGAAGAAATTAATTCTGTTTTGTATGGTCATTTGCTCCCTGCTGCTTGCAGGATGTTTTTCACGTACAGTTCCTGCAGAAACAGAGACATTGGAATCAATAGTTACTCCCTGCGAAATTAAGCTACTGCTTGATAATGAATGTGTACTTGATGAGAATAGACTTTTAAAAGAAAGCATACGTGAAGCTTTTCAAACAGGAGATGAATATCAGGGTATCTATGTGGAATATCTGGATACAGCAGAAAGAGATTTCCTTAATTCCGGATGGGTTAACCGTATACGTCTAAAGGAAGGAAAATCAAAATATACACTTACTTACAAAAGACGTTTTTCTGTTACGGACAATAACCTGGAACCGGCAGTAATCGAAGCCGGCAAAGAGGGATTCTTAATATCTGATGCGAGGTTTCCGGCAGAGGTCGACTGGGGTTATTCTAAGATGACCCTCAGCTTTTCTAACGAGTCTGAGGTGAAATCCGAAACCCCTTTGGACATCAATCTTTTGAATCACGGTGATGCTATACAGATGATTGCTGAACATATGCCGCAGGAAGAAATAAACTGCAAATCCGACAGGTGGGGAACCAATCTGATAAATGATGCTCAGATTGCCGGCCCAATCCGTTTTATGCGGTATTCGGGAACATTTGAAGGCTACGATATCCGTATTGAGATATGGCCAATAGAGTCGGAAGGAAAGATTGAATATATTACTGAGTTTTCAGCTCATGCCGAGGATATGGATGAAGCAGTTGTTATGCATGACAGTTTTATTAAGAGTCTGGACGAAATGGGCATCATCTTACATAAAGATGCTCTGAAGACACAGTTGATTTTGAATACCGGAGAATAAAAGATCCGGCGGTTTAAGATGGAATAATAGGCTTTTGATGGAGGTTATATGATAGAAAACAAATGGAAGGTTCTTGACAGGGACTGGCTGAAGATTATTGCGATTATTGCAATGACAATGGACCATATTGCCGGCAGCT
This sequence comes from Lachnospiraceae bacterium, assembly GCA_045616865.1. Lineage (GTDB taxonomy): Bacteria > Bacillota > Clostridia > Lachnospirales > Lachnospiraceae > Darwinimomas. The sequence continues at coordinate 5,103 of JAZLHO010000007.1, forward strand.
TCCTTATCAATGGTTCTGTAATATGGCTCATATTCCGAATTATCGGACGAATCACATTTCCGCTAATGGCATATATGTTGGCAGATGGGTTTACCTATACCCGTGATTTGAAAAAATATATAACCAGATTGTTCTGGTTTTCGCTTGTAAGCTGGTTTACTTTTTCATTCCTCGAAACAGGATCATTTCTTCCAATTCAACTGGTAGAAGGCAATTATACTGATTATCCATATAGTTGGTTG
>JAZLHO010000008.1:0-27306 GCA_045616865.1 Lachnospiraceae bacterium
GGAAGGTCTTTGTTCAAGATACGGACTCATGTGTTCTCTGAAGGACGATTCGCCCTGGCGTGTCCTGAAGAGGAAGGTCTTTGTTCAAGATACGGACTCGTGTGTTCTCTGAAGGACGATTCGCCCTGGCGTGTCCTGAAGAGGAAGGTCTTTGTTCAAGATACGGACTCATGTGTTCTCTGAAGGACGATTCACCCTGGCGTGTCCTGAAGAGGAAGGTCTTTGCTCAAGATACGGACTCGTGTGTCCCGGAGAAAAATTATTTCCTCGGGGTCGCAGTACATAGAATTGAGAGTTTTGAAATGGAGTAACTGCTATGAAAAATGTATGGAATGAAACACTGGAGTTGCTGAAAAAAGATTCAAGCTACAGCAGCATGTTTCATATGATGGAGCGTTTTGAAAATGACATCGCTGCGGAGATGACAGATAAAAACGGTAAAGAAATAAAACGCACCTATCGGGAATACATTGATATGTCAAAGTCTGTCTGTGACAATCTGCGGTCGCGCGGAACCGGGACGGTCAGCGCAGGCCGGAAAATGATAGGGCTTATCTATGATACATGCATGGACTGGCCTGTACTGATGTGGGGCATATTAATGTCCGGCAACAATCCGCTTCTTCTTAATCCTCTTATGGATGCAGCATCTCTGTGTGCCATCATGAAAGAGGCAGATGCATACGCATATGTTTCGGCCAAACCGGTGGAGGGCAGTGATGCCGAATTTATTCCGGCTGCGGAGCTGCTGGATTTTGAGAGACCCGGAAAGAACGAGAAACCCGGAGCCGACGAAAAGACCATACGCACCGGAACCTCCGGACATCCCGCAGGCATCGCGAATCAGGCAGAAGAAAAATGGGGACAGTATGTCGCACTCTGCACATCGGGAACGACAGGCAGCAGCCGTATCTTCCTTTATGATTCTCAGACCATCGCCAATCATATGCTGAGCTTCGATGAAGCCAAAAGAGTGCATCCGGACATGCCGTTCATCGAAAACAAACCGTGCAAGCTTCTTGCATTTCTTCCGTTCCATCATGTGTTCGGATTCTCGGTCGTATATATTCTGTATTCATGCACGGGCAAAACTCTTGTCTATATGAAGGATAAAGCTGTCAGCACCATACTCGGAACCTGCCGCAACCACGGAGTCACACATCTGTACTGCATTCCGATGTTCTTTAACGCACTCGCAGGGGGCATCGCAAAACAGCTTGGTGACCGTGACATACACAAGCTATCATTTCTGACAAAACAGATAATTAAAAAGAAAACTCTCGGCACGAAGATCCGTTCCATGATAACCGGCGGCGGTCATGTTCCGCAGAGCACACTTGATGTGATCAATTCGGTCGGCTATCCGCTCTGCAACGGCTTCGGTATGACGGAGACAGGCATCATCGCAGTCGAGCGTTCACTTGACGCTGCTCAGAGAATCAAGGGAAGCATCGGAACTCCGTTCACACTTACTGAGTGGAGGATAGACGGGGGAAATGATACCGAGGGCGAGCTTCTCATCCGTGGCGGTGCGCTTTATACCGCAAGCATAATCAACGGTCAGATAGTTGCACGCGATACAAGCGCATGGTTCAGAACGGGAGATGTGGTCAGAAATACAAGTGACGGATTATACATTACCGGCCGCTGCAAGGATGTGATCATCGGAGCATCGGGCGAAAATATATATCCTGAGGAAATCGAAGATAGTTTCTCGGGCATAAGCGGAGTAAAGAACTTCTGCCTGATGGGACTTAATAACGGACAGTATGAGGATGTAGTGCTTGTGGCAGAGACGGATGCATCTGCTGACAGAAATGCTGTGCTCGAGGCTGTCAGAGCTGTAAATGAGAAGCTTCCATCAGCACATCGCGCAGTCAGGATATGCTTTTCACAGAAAGCACTTCCTTTATCCGGAAGCATGAAAATCAAACGTCAGATACTTCGCTGTGAGATAGAATCAGGTGCATGGGAATGCGATATGGCTGATGTATATAAAAAAGCAGCTGCGAACCTGTCATCACCGGAGACTGATGCATCTGCCCCGGTACCGGAAGCACGGGGAGCATCAGTATCAGAGGCTTCCTCTGCATCGCCTGCTTCATACGATTCATCGTATGCACAGGATGAGAGATATATAGAGATACTTGCAGGCATCAAGGCAAAGCTGTCAGAAGAGCTGTCAATAGACATAGAAAAGATCGGTGATGATGATCATTACGTGGAGGTTTTAGGCGCAGACAGCCTTGATATGTATGAGATTTTCTCAACAACTGCAGCGCAATACGGTATTGAGATTCCTGAGGAGGATATGCTGAAGCTTGAAACCTGCGCGAAGACTGCGGATTATGTCTTCAGGAAGCTGTATGGCGGAAAATAAAATAATATAGTGCTTTTATCACTATCGTAGTATAATGATGATGGATTTTTGTGATTTCAACAAATGAGGACTTACTTATGACACGGCTGGTTGTAGACAGCATCTGCGATTTACCGGAACTGCTGATCAAAAAATATAATATTGCGGTGCTCCCGCTTTTTGTAACTATCGGAGATGAGAGTTATCGTGACAGGGTCGATATCACTCTTGAAGAGGTTTATGAGAAGATGAGGAGCGGTATTGTTCCCATGACTTCTCAGATAAGCAGTGAGGAGGCTGAGAAGACCTTCAGAGACATCCTTGATGACGGAGATGATCTGATATATCTCAGCTTTTCAAGCGGTCTTTCCGGAACATATCAGCTGGCGAAAATAATACTTGAGGACATCCGTCCGGATTATCCTGACAGACGCATGGAAGCGGTTGATTCCGAGGCCGGCAGTATGGGCATAGGAATACAGGCACTTCAGGCTGCAAGATGGATGGCACAGAACAGGGATTACGATTTCATTTTACAGGGTATATATGAAATGATACCGAATACACGGCATGTATTCACGCTCGAAAGTCTGTCATGGCTGGCTAAGGGCGGAAGAATCACACCGCCGGCGGGATATATCGGTGACAAGCTTCAGATAAAGCCGATACTTGATTTCCCGGATAAGTATCTGCATGTGGCGGGAATCGTGAGAGGACGCAAGACGGCATTTAAGACTCTTATCAATATGATGAACAAGGATCTCGCGGATTGTCCCGGGCAGCTGATAGGTATCGCGCATGCTGATGACAGAGAGGCGGCAGAAACGATTGAGAAGATGGTGCATGAGGCGCTTCCGGATGCGAAGACCTTTATTCATCCGATAGGATGTGTACTCGGTTCACATCTCGGTATCGGAGGAGTAGGTATTCTGTTCTTCTCAAAGTTGGTTGACGGGTATGATTTGATGGATGAGGATTTTTGATTCCCCGAAACGGATAGTACGATAAAACAGAAAAAGGGATGCACGGGTGACCTTCATAACAGATCACAGTGCATCCTTTTTTTACCCTTTATTTCCCACCGGTAAATTCCAGTATTTCTTTAAAGTTTGCTGCGATATATTCCTGCGCGGGGCGGGAGTAATATATCTGACGGAAATGTCTTCCCTGAAATTCGCGTGCATGTGAGTAGATGCCGATGGCTTCTCCTTTCGGAGTGGGAAGCGCGACATTGGCGCCTTGTTCGGAATCATACTCGTATGTGAGCATGCCCTGAGCGCGAAGCCAGCGTCCGGCTCCCTGCGGAGTTACGACCTGAACATTTTCACTGACGATGGGTTCATATATCTGCCTGAGCAGACCGGAGATTCCTTTGTCCTCCTGGTATTCAAACAACTCCAGAATCTCATACGGAAAAGGGCTTTTGGTTTTACTTACAAGCTCGCCTTTTTTGATTTCATTTAAGACATCGAGAACGAAGAACATATTTCTGATCATTTCAGGATGATCAAGAATATCATCTGTTTTACTGCCGTCAGACAGTATGGGATTTTTGCCCTCCGTGATTTTTCTGATGAAGCGAAGTGCTTCATTCAGTCTGGCTTTTTCTATTATCAATCAGTTCTCCTTTTCCGGCATACAAAAAGAAGCAACCCCTGAGGAAATTATAACAGAAGACATAGAATATTTATAGTTTTTTCATATTTGATTTCTATGATACAGGCCGGATTTATAGTATAATATCTTCAAATGTATATAACCTGATAAGGAGGATATAACTATGGGAATCATCAAAGCAGCAGTTAGTGCAATCGGAAGCGGACTGGCTGACCAGTGGCTTGAGGTCTATGAAGCAGGCGATATGGGCGGCAGCACCGTATTTACATCCGGAGTTCCTGTAAGACAGGGCGGATCAAATACGAAGGGAAGTGAGAAGGCAGTCAGCAATGGTTCTATCATTCATGTATATCCGAATCAGTTCATGCTGCTTACAGATGGCGGCAAGGTCGTAGATTATACAGCCGAGGAGGGATACTACAAGGTAGATAATTCTTCTATGCCTTCGATGTTCAACGGACAGTTCGGAGACAGCCTTAAGGAGACCTTCAGCCGTATCAGGTTCGGTGGAGTTTCTTCAGGTGCACAGAAGGTTTTCTTCATCAATACACAGGAGATTAAGGGACAGAAATTCGGAACCAGAAACCCTATCAACTATTTCGATAATTTCTACAATGCTGAGCTTTTCCTCAGATGTCACGGAGATTATTCAGTAAAAGTTACCGATCCGCTGCTTTTCTATTCAGAGGTGATTCCGAAGAATGCAGACAAGGTTGACTTCGAGGATATCAGCGAGCAGTATCTGGCAGAGTTCCTTGAGGCTTTGCAGGCATCTATCAATAAAATGAGTGCTGACGGTGAGAGAATCTCATTTGTCACAAGCAAGGGACCGGCTCTTTCGAAGTATATGGCAGAGTGTCTTGATGATACATGGAAATCAAAGAGAGGTTTCGAGGTAGACAGCGTAGGTATCGCAAGCATCACCTATGATGAGGAGAGTCAGAAGCTCATCAACATGAGAAATCAGGGTGCTATGATGAGCGATGCAACTATCCGCGAAGGATATGTGCAGAGCGAGATCGCACGTGGACTCGGACAGGCGGGTTCAAACCCGAATGGTGCGGGCGCAGCATTTATGGGTATGGGCATGGGAATGAGTGCAGCCGGCGGATTCATGGGCGCGGCAAGTGCAACGAATGCGCAGCAGATGCAGGCTCAGGCAGCCCAGGCTCAGGCAGCTCAGGCAACCGGAACATGGACCTGTGCATGCGGCAGTGTCAATTCAGGTAATTTCTGTGGCCAGTGCGGCGCACCTAAGCCACAGCCTGCATCATGGACATGCTCATGCGGCAGTGTCAATACGGGTAATTTCTGCAGCCAGTGCGGCAAGCCAAGAGCATAAGCGCGGCGCATCAAACCGGCAGGGAGACTGCCTTAAGGTTTGAACCGGCACATTGATCCGGAAAATAATCAAAGGCGGAGAGGCATGGAGATAGTCCAGTACAAATGTCCAAACTGCGGAGGCCCTCTGAAGTTTGATCCGAAGAGCGGTATGCATACCTGCGAGTATTGCAGAAGCAGGTTTACGCAGAAGGATGTGAGTGAAAAAACAAATATCGGGAAGCAGGCAGGCGGAAGCGCCGGGCCTGCTTCTGTTACATCTGATACAACAGATGTATCCACCGAAGATGCGAAGGTTTATACATGTCCGAGCTGCGGAGCCACGATAGTGACGGATTCCACGACAGCTGCGACCTTCTGTTATTACTGCCACAACCCGGTGGTTCTTTCGGGCAGACTTTCAGGTGAGTTTAAACCTGATTATGTAGTGCCCTTCAGGATCAGCAGGGAGAAGGCACTTCAGATATTCGGGTCATGGATAGGCAGAAAGAAATATGTCCCGAAAGCATTTTACAGCAAGGATCAGATAGAGAAGTTCACCGGAATATATTTTCCGTATCTGCTCTATACCTGTGATGTCTCATGCCATATCGACACAGAGGGAACCAAGGTCAGGGTTTATTCCGAGGGTATGTTTGACTGTACAGAGCGGACACGTTATCACATCGTGCGTGACGGAAGCATGGATGTGCAGCACATTTTCCGCAATGCGCTTAAGAAGGCTAATGCGACGCTGGCTGACGGAGTGCTTCCGTTTTCGTTTTCTCCGGATGACATGAAGCCCTTCAATATGAGTTATCTTTCGGGATTTTTTGCAGAGAAGAGGGACATCGACTGTTCATCTCTTCAGGATGAAATGAAAAATGAGATCAGAGACTATGCCATCTCGAGGCTGCAGACCGAGGTGTCGGGCTACGAGGGCGTGAAGATAGATGCAGGTAACATAAGCATTTCCAATGAGAAGTGGGAGTATGCGCTTTGTCCGGTGTGGTCACTGACTTATAACGATAAAGGTAAGATATATTATTTTTCAGTTAACGGGCAGAGCGGCAAGACAGTGGGCGAGCTGCCGGTTGATACAGGCAAGCTCATCAGGACCTTCCTGCTGATTTTCATTCCTGTATTTCTGGCATTGCTTGCTTTGTTTTATTTCATATTCTGATAAGGAGAACAGGCTAAATGAAAAAACTTACAGCGTTATGTGCGGCACTGCTCCTTGTGATGAGCTGCGTGATACCGGCAGCGGCCGCTGAGAACGGTCAGCGAGTGTATGATCAGGCCGGACTTTTAAGCGATAATGAGAGAGAGTCTCTTGAAGACATGATCGCTCAGGCTGTTGACAGGACAGGCCTTGATATAGCTGTTGTTACGACAAACAGTAAGGACAGAAAGACCCGTGTGGAGTATGCTGATGATTTCTATGATGAGCATGGCTTCGGCATAGGAGACGAAAAGAGCGGCCTGCTTTTTCTTATCGATATGGAAGATCGCAGAGTGCATATGTCTACGACAGGTGATGCGACAAAGTATTTTACGGACAGCAGGATATACGATATGACAGATGGTGATGATACATTATTTGACCATCTCGCGTACGGAGAGTACAAGCTGGCAGCGGAAAGATTTTTAGAGCGGGTATTATATTATCATGGCCTTGGGATTGAGGTGGATCAGCATTATGTGTATGCAGATGCTCCGGCACAGCCGGGACAAAAGAGCATCAGTTTGTTTGAGCTTATCGTGGCGGCGCTAATACCGGGTGTGATAGGCTTTTCAGTGGTAAGAAATATCAGAAACCAGTACGGGATGAAGAAGGAGAAGGTTCAGGCCTCCAATTACAGATTCGCATACAGAGGCACGGCAGCATTTGCATATGGAATGCTTGATGATGAGCTTCTGAGCCGTGATGTGACGCGGCATAGACGTCCGATCGTGCAGGTGGAGAAGGGCCCGGGGCATTCCGGAGGCAGTACGATACATATGGGAGGCTCGGGAACATTTCACGGAGGAGGCGGCGGAGGCCGCAGCTTCTGAGACCGGCTTCCAGGACCGGTGGTGACTACATAATATTTGAAATATGACAGGCGGCGCAGACCGCATGAAACAGGAAAGGAACGACAACATGATTTACTACAGCAGCACAAGAGGCGGAGAGAAAGATGTAACAGCATCACAGGCAATACTTAAGGGACTGGCATGCGACGGAGGTCTGTTCATGCCGGATAAGATTCCTGCATTTGATTTTGAAATCAAGGATCTGTGCGGGAAGAGATATCAGGATATCGCGTTTGAGGTCATGAAGCTGTATCTGACAGACTATACGGATGAAGAGCTTCGCGGATGTATCGAGCGTGCATATGATTCCAAATTCGATACAGATGAGATCGCGCCGGTTGCTTATGCGGATGGTGCTTATTATCTTGAACTGTATCACGGGGCTACGATCGCATTTAAGGATATGGCTCTTTCGATTCTGCCGCATCTCATGACTGTTGCTGCAAAGAAAAACAATGTGACGGATAAGATCATCATCCTCACAGCGACGAGCGGTGATACCGGCAAGGCTGCGATGGCAGGATTTGCTGATGTGCCGGGAACGGGTATCATAGTGTTCTTCCCGAAGGGCGGAGTAAGTCATATCCAGCAGCTTCAGATGACGACGCAGAAGGGGGCTAATGTAACAGCAGTTGCAATTCATGGCAATTTCGATGATGCGCAGACAGGCGTGAAGCAGATTTTCGGAGATAAGGATTTCGCGGCAGAGCTTGCGGCAAGGGGCGTGCGGCTTTCAAGTGCGAACTCGATCAATATCGGCCGACTGGTTCCGCAGGTCGTTTATTATGTTTATTCTTATGTGAAGCTTCTTGAGGAGGGTCGCATAGGTGCAGGCGAGAAGATCAATATCTGCGTTCCGACCGGCAATTTCGGAAACATACTTGCTGCATATATGGCAAAGCAGATGGGACTTCCGGTCAACAGGCTGATCTGTGCATCCAATGACAACAAGGTGCTCTGTGATTTCTTTGAGTCAGGATGTTATGATAAGAACCGTGAATTTATTCTCACAGATTCTCCGTCGATGGACATACTGGTATCAAGCAATCTCGAGAGGCTCATTTATCTCAGCTGCGGATGTGATGCAGAGAAAAATGCTTCCCTGATGGCAGGTCTTTCAAAGACAGGAAAGTATGAGATCAGTTCTGACATGAAGGAGTATATGAAGGATTTTGCAGGCGGATATGCTGCACAGGAAAGAGTTCATAGGAAGATTAAGGATCTGTATGAGAGAACAGGATATGTGGTTGACACACACACAGGGGTTGCTGCGGCAGTTTATGAGGATTATAAGAGGATCTCAGGCGATGAGACTCCGACAGTGATTGCTTCGACTGCAAGTCCGTACAAGTTTTCAAAGGCTGTTGTAGGTTCTGTAAAGGGCAGTGCAGAGGGAGATGATTTTGATATCATCGATGAACTGAGCAGCATCAGCAATACAGCCATTCCGGCAGCGGTAAGTGAGCTGAGGACAGCTGAGATCAGACATAAGGCTGAGTGCGGCAAAGACGATATGAAGGACACGGTTCGTAAGGCTATAGATTGGATAAGCTGAAATTAAAATACAGAATACTTATTATCGCTGGAGTATTTCTCATCTCACTTATCGTTTTCTTTCTGCTGAGACAGAAGGATGCGGTACAGAATGATGAGGTTTATTCAAAGACTCTTGAGGAGTCGAGGCTTCCTGTCATCTGGGTGGATATGCTGGGCACGGAGATGAACTGTATGCGCGGACATACCACACCTGTCAGCTTTGAAGAGACCTATGAGACGCTGACTCTTATTCCGGAGAACAGAGTATTATCCATGCATATCGATGATGCATCAGTTTATATTCTAAAGCCGGAATATGAGATAAGGAGTGCAGATCTTACAGAGCTTATCGACAAGGCTGAGATCACTGATATAGTGCGTGATGAGACAGGAACCAGGATATCTATCCCGATCCCGAATCTGATCATCAAGGACAGGGAATACCGGCTGGATATCAGTCTGCATACCCAGGAATCCGGCACGATCCATTATTACACCAGACTTATCCAGACGGATGAAAATGAACTTGCAGGAGATATGCTTGAGCTCGCGCAGGATTTTTCGACACGCAATTATAATTACGATGATGCAAAAGAGAATACGACTTATGTTGAGACAGACGGAACGGCGGATGATTCGACGCTTGATTATACCAGCTTAAAATCGACATTCAATAATCTCGCATTCAATAACCTGAAGCTTTCTGCGTCCGCAAAGAAGGATATACGTTTTTCATATTATGACGGTAATACCGGAGAGATTCAGATGGATTATCTGGCATACAGGAAGCTGTCAGGCGGCGGGACGGAGACATTTGAAATATCAGAGACCTTTACTATGCGTATGGGACTTAACCGTATATATATGCTGAACTACGCGAGAAATATCCGCGAGGTGTTCTCGGGTAATGAGACCATATCCAGCAGGCGTGCGCTCCTCGGGATTAATAAGGAAAGCGAGCTTGAGTGCATGACGAGCAAAGACGGGAAGAAGGTATATTTCCTTGCTACGCGCGATTTGTGGTGCTATGACACGGAAAGGCAGACTGTTGAGAATATTTTTTCCTTCCGCAGCAACCGCAGTACGGATATGGTCAACGGATACAGGCATCATAATGTGCACATGATCAGATGTGATGATGCCGGCAATCTGACTTTCCTGGTTTACGGGTATATGAACCGTGGTATCCGCGAGGGTGCGACTGGTATGGCTCTTATGAATTACGATGTTGAGACGGATACCGTTACTGAGAAGCTTTTCATCCCGATAGCGAGAACATATGAAAGCATAGCCCAGGATGTGAAGAATTTTGTATATCTGAGTGATGCCGATATTTTCTACATCAAGATAGACGGCGGTTTCTATGGCATCGATACCAGAGACGGAAGTGCTATAGTTCTGGCGGAGGGACTGCATGACGGCAATTATCAGATCAGCAAGGGCATGCGTAAGCTTGCGTGGCAGGAGGATAATGACAAGCTCGGATCAGGTGCAATCAATATCTTCGATCTGGAATCGGGCAGGAAGCAGGAGATAAGATCAGAGGATGGAACGCTTCTGAAGGCTGAGGGCTTTATCGGAAATGATATCGTAATCAGCATGCATGATAGGAATAATGAATGGAAGATCAACGGTGTAGTTCGCAGTATCCCCGCAAATTCAGTTGAGATACTTGATGATAATCTCAATGTCATGAAGAATTATGACCGCAGGGACGAGTTCATCGGAGAGATCAATGTCCATGACGGAAGAGTCAATATGAAGCTTCTCAAAAAGACTGATTCCGGAGGCTTCATTGATTCCGGTGAGGATACTATCGTCAGCAGTACCGAGGTTCCGGAGCGACGCGAGGACATCGGTACCTATAATGATGATTTCAAACTGAAGGTTTGTTATATATATCTCGGTGATGATGTAAAGGGCAGAGGCATCAAGGTTGCCGCTACGACAGATATCGTGGACGGCGGTCTGGAGATAAACAGCATAAGGCTCGGTGAGGATAACAGATACTATGCATACGGAGATGATACTTTGTTCTATGCTAAGGATGAGGTGGCAGATGCGATAGGAAATGCTTACGAAAAGATGGGTTATGTCCGCTGCAGAGGAAATGTGATCTATTGCCGGCCGGCTATGGTAACAAGCCGAATAATAGACGGTGTTGAAACGGTGACGGAGGAGCTGCAGGAGCAGAGGAAGCGGGGAGAGCTGTTTGATCTGTACGGAATCACGCTCAGGCAGGCTCTGTATTATGTGAGCCGCAAGATGCCGGTGCTTGCATATACTGATTCCGGAAGACCTGTTGCTATATATGCGTATGATAAGACCACGGTCTCATTATTTGATCTGAATACAAAGGAACGTGAATACTGGAATCAGGAGGAGGCCGGAGAGATGTTCTCCCGCGGACACGGGGACTTCTCGTGCTTCTTTACCTTGAACTGAAAATATGCTATAATATCACAGTTTGGGATAAAAGAGGAATTATGTCACAATATATAATGAAGGGCGGTAAGCCGCTCAACGGAGAAGTGAATATAAGCGGAGCCAAGAATGCAGCTTTGGGAATCATAGCAGGAGCCATTCTGACAGATGATGACGTGCACATCGAAAATGTGCCCGATGTTCGTGATACCAATATCATGCTCGAGGCACTGAAGGAGCTTGGCGCCAGCGTCGATCGTCTGGATGCCAATACAGTTAAGATCAATGCCAGTTCCATCAGATGTGCAGCAATCGATGACGATTATCTGCGTATGATGAGAGCTTCTTATTATTTTATCGGCGCACTTCTTGGAAAGCACCATGAGGCCAATGTTCCCCTTCCGGGCGGCTGTGTCATCGGTTCAAGACCTATAGATCAGCACATCAAGGGCTTCAGGGCGCTGGGTGCCAGAGTGAATATCGAAAACGGTAATGTAGTGACTAAGGCAGACAGACTCATAGGTGATGAGATCTATCTTGATAAGGTTTCCGTTGGAGCCACTATCAATATCATGATGGCTGCAGCTCTTGCTGAAGGAAAAACTGTAATAGGCAATGCTGCCAAGGAGCCGCACATCGTTGATATGGCAAACTTCCTTAACAGTATGGGAGCAAATATCCGCGGTGCAGGTACTGATGTTATCAGGATCACCGGTGTCAGCAGATTGCACGGAACGGTTTATTCTATCATTCCGGATCAGATTGAGGCCGGAACATTCATGTGTGCAGCCGCTGTCACAAGAGGAGATATCACTGTCCGCAATATCATACCGAAGCATATGGAATCCATATCAGCCAAGCTTGAAGAGGTGGGCTGTACTGTCATCGAGTATGATGATGCTATAAGGGTAATAGGAACTGACAGGATAAGACCGGCTAATATCATGACTCTGCCTTACCCGGGCTTTCCGACTGATATGCAGCCGCAGATTACTACATTGCTTGCGCTTTCAGGCGGAACAAGCATGGTGGTTGAGAGTATCTTCGACAGCAGATTCAAGTATGTCGAGGAGCTGGTGCGAATGGGAGCAGACATCCGTGTCGAGGGCAATATAGCAGTGGTCAATGGTGTGAATGCTTTTTCACCGGCTCAGATCAAGGCACCGGATCTTCGTGCAGGCGCAGCGCTTGTTATGGCGGGACTTGCAGCAGACGGAATTACTATCGTTGATGAGATTGAGTTTGTGCAGAGAGGGTATGAGCATTTTGATCAGAAGCTCAGAGAACTCGGAGCAACTATAGATATTATTGATTCTGAACGTGAAGCAAAGAAGTTTGCCATGAAGGTTGGATGAGAAAACAGCTTAACAGGATTTTAATTGTTTTATTTATAGCACTTGCACTTCTGATTGCTGTTACCTTTAACGCGGTAATACAATGGAAGGAGCAGGTGTTCTTTATATTCCTGATTCTGGCCGCAGTGATTTTCCTTTCTTTTGTCAGGCTGATACGCTGGCTCAGAAAGGGAGTCATGAACCCGCTTGAGAAGCTGGGAGGGGCTATCGATGAAGTATCAAAGGGAAACCTCGATCATATTCTGGGGTGCGATAGCAATGACGAGATCGGAGAACTGTGTCAGGATTTCGAGAGACTCAGGATCAGTATCAAGAATAATAAGGAGAGCAGGGATACCCTTGATCGTGAGAACCGTGAGCTGATCGGGAACATTTCACATGACCTGAAGACACCTATCACCGCGATAAAAGGTTATGCGGAGGGAATACTGGACGGTGTAGTGACAACTCCGGAGCAGCAGAAGAAATATATCACGACGATATACAATAAGGCTGACGATATGGCCAGACTTATCGATGAGCTGACTTATTATACCAAGATTGATACAAACAGGATACCGTATAAATTCGGGAAGGTCTCACCGGTCAGATTTTTCGATGACTGTGTGGAGGATGTCGGTCTGGATATGGAATCAAAGGGTATCATATTTACGTACAGCAGCAATGTGAATCCGGATGACATCGTAATCGCGGATGTGGAGCAGCTGGCAAAGGTGGTCAACAATATCATCAACAATGCTGTCAAATATATCGATAAGACACCCGGAAGAATTGACATCAATCTGCTCAATGACGGTGATTTCGTGAAGTTCGTGATTTCGGATAACGGTGCGGGGATTGCATCGGAGGATATTTCAAAGATTTTTGACAGGTTTTACAGAACCGATGCTTCAAGGAATTCCAATACAGGCGGAAGCGGTATCGGGCTTTCGATAGCAAAAAAGATCATCGAGGATCACGGCGGCAAGATATGGGCTTCGAGCAGACGGGGCGAGGGTACTACATTTACTTTTATTCTCAGAAAATATCAGGAGGCTGGACTGAATGATGAGTAAGATACTTATTGTAGAAGATGAAGAGAGCATCGCCGAGCTTGAGCGGGATTATCTGCAGATATCCGGATATGATGTGGATATATGCAGTGACGGTGATGAGGGATTATACAAGGCGCTGAAGGGTGAATATGATCTGCTGGTGCTGGATATCATGCTTCCGGGTTCAGACGGATTTGAGATCTGCAGGAGAGTTCGTGAAGAGAAGGATATCCCGGTGATCATGGTCAGCGCCCGCAGGGATGATATCGATAAGATACGTGCGCTCGGACTCGGCGCGGATGATTATATGACCAAGCCCTTTTCACCGGGTGAACTGGTTGCCAGAGTTAAGGCACATTTATCAAGGTATGACAGACTTACCGGTGCAGCCAAGACGGCTAATGATGTCATCGAGGTGAGGGGACTTAAGATAGACCGCACAGCGCGTAAGGTTTGGATAAACGGGACAGAGAAGGTATTCACCGCAAAGGAATTTGATCTGCTTACCTTCCTTGCCACCCATCCGAATCATGTCTACAGCAAGGCTGATCTGTTCCGGGAGATATGGGAGATGGAATCAGTAGGCGATGATGTCGCTACAGTCACGGTTCACATCAAGAAGATACGTGAGAAGCTCGAGGATACTACAGCTGATCCGAACTATATTGAGACAATCTGGGGCGTAGGATACAGATTCAAATAGAAATACAGTCAGGATGGTTTCCATATGATCGGTATGAAAACCAAAGACCCGGGGATTGCCCCGGGTCTTTTGAAATATATATCTGTTTTATTATTTTCCGTACGACTGACTTTCTTTTCTGATTACATCATGTGCGCCGCCTTCAACGATGCTGGTTGCGGAGATAAGCGTGAGCTTCGCCTTCTGCTGAAGCTCAGGTATAGTGAGTGCTCCGCAGTTGCACATGGTTGAGCGTACCTTGCTGAGTGTTGTACCGACATTATCCTTCAGTGGTCCTGCGTACGGTACATAGGAATCCACACCTTCCTCGAATGAGAGCTTCTTGTCTCCACCGAGATCGTATCTCTGCCAGTTGCGGGCTCTTGCGGAACCTTCACCCCAGTACTCTTTATAATAAGTTCCGTTGATCATGACTTTATTGGTCGGGCTTTCCTCGAATCTTGCGAAGTATCTGCCGAGCATCACGAAGTCTGCACCCATAGCGAGTGCGAGAGTGATGTGATGATCATATACGATACCGCCGTCTGAACATACCGGAACATATATGCCTGTTTCTTTGAAGTATTCGTCACGTGCCGTGCATACCTCGATGAGTGCTGTAGCCTGGCCGCGTCCGATACCCTTGGTCTCTCTGGTGATGCAGATAGATCCGCCGCCGATACCGACCTTGATGAAGTCAGCTCCGCAGTCAGCGAGGAAGCGGAAGCCTTCGGCATCGACTACATTTCCCGCACCTACTTTGACTGTGTCCCCGTAGGTTTTTCTGATCCATTCGATAGTGAGCTTCTGCCACTCCGAGAAGCCTTCTGACGAATCTATACAGAGCGCATCAACGCCTGCTTCTACGAGAGCAGGAACTCTTTCTTCATAATCGCGTGTGTTGATTCCGGCACCTACGATGTAGCGCTTGTCGGTATCGAGGAGTTCGTTCGGATTCTGCTTGTGTGAATCGTAGTCCTTGCGGAATACCATATATTTGAGATTGCCGTTATCATCGATGAGCGGAAGAGAATTGAGCTTGTGATCCCAGATGATATCATTGGCAGTCTTAAGTGATGTTCCCTCCGGTGCTGTCACAAGTCTGTCCAGCGGTGTCATGAATTCTCTGACCTTGAGCGTGGACTCCATGCGGCTCACTCTGTAGTCACGGCTCGTCACTATGCCGACGAGTTTTCCCTGCGGGGAACCGTCTTCAGTGACAGCGATGGTAGAGTGTCCGGTAGCATTGGTCAGTTCAATTACATCTGCAAGAGTATCATCAGGTTTTACATTTGAATCACTGATGACGAAGCCGGCTTTGTAGTCCTTGACGGTCTTAACCATCTTTGCCTCATCCTCGATGGACTGAGATCCGTATATAAAGGAAACTCCGCCTTCTGTTGCAAGCGCAATAGCCAGATCGGATCCGGATACAGACTGCATGATAGCGGATATCATGGGAATATTCAGAGTGATGGCAGGCTCCTCACCTTTTTTGAATTTAACAAGCGGAGTCTTAAGGCTTACATTTGCCGGAATGCAGTCGCTTGATGAGTATCCCGGAATGAGTAAGTATTCATTAAATGTGTGAGCAGGTTCGTTGATAAAAGTAGCCATTTTCTTCATTCCCTTCCTTAATGATAAATTTTAGTTATTTTACCTCTTATGATGACAAACTGCAAGTAAAATGAAATCGTCCCGCTGCTGTTGACACCCTGTCACTTTGATGGTATCATATCCGGGTGACAATGTGTCATTATCGGGAGGGGTGCATATGCCAAGTGAGAGATATTTCAAGCTTAGTGATGATAAGCAGCAGCGCATCATCGAGGCTTCCATGGATGAGTTCATATCATCCGGAATGCACGATGCGTCGATTAATAAGATTATCAGGGATGCTGACATTTCGAGGGGAAGCTTCTATACATATTTCGTGGATAAGACGGATCTGTTTGAATTTATTTTCAGCATGCTCAAGAAGTCTGCGACGGTCAGTATACTGCATGAGATAGACAGGAACAAGGGAGATATCTTCAGGGCTGCGAGGAATCTGGTCAGGCAGGGCGCGGATGTTGCCGCGCGTCCGGATGATAAGGCGTTGATACTTTTTGATAAGATCATGTCAGATTTCGGTATCATTGCCCACCTCAATGAGATACCTGTGGATGATACATGTTCGGCTTTCGGAGATCTGCTCCATAAGATATATTCGCGTATGAATGATCTGAAGGAGTGTATCCCGGAGAAAGTGTTTTATATTCTGGGGGATATGATGGTAGTGATGAGTGTCAAGGCGCTTGTGGCAGCAAAGAGAAATCCGGCGGAAAAGGATAAGATATTACAGTTATTATTCAGGCAATATGATGTGATGGAAAGAGGCATTAAAGGAGGAGCTTTAAAATGAGCGAAACGCGCGAGAGAGGGAATAAGAAATACGGCAGAATTATTGCGATCATTTTAATAGCACTGGTGGTTGTTACTGTGGCGGTGATCGGTATTCGCAGGATCATCGGGAATCAGCATGAGGTTACGGATTCAAGACCTATAGTAAAGGTCGAGGTTCCGCAGAACAGAGATGTGTATGTATATACCGAGCAGATAGGAACAGTACAGCCGGGTGAGACTGTCAATGTGGTTCCGATGATGGCCGGAGAGATACTTGAGGTCAATTTTGATCCGGGTGATAAGGTTAAGAAAGGAGATGTGCTTGTAGTACTTCAGGCGGATTCACTCGATGCACTTAAGATCGCAGTTGATGCGGCTGAGATCCAGAAAGACAGTGCGGAAAGCAATCTCGAACGCACTAAGGCACTTTTCGATACGGGTGCTGTATCGAAGTCACAGATGGAGCAGGTACAGGCAGCGGCTGATGGTGCGAAGCTTCAATATGAGTCGGCAAAGAGTCAGTATGAAACACAGAAGAAATATGCAAACATCACAGCCCCTATCAGTGGTACGGTACAGTATAAGAATGCAGAGGTTCATAGCTTTGCAGCGCAGGGCAATCCTGTTGCATCTATTCTGGGTTCAGGTAAGGCATCAGTTACTTTCGGCATTCCTGAGGATTCTATGAATTCACTTCAGGTTGGAGATCAGATTACTGTATCGAAGACCGGCTACACGGGTTACGGTAATATCACGGAAATCAACAGTATGGTCGGACAGAACGGTCTTTACAGTGTGAAGGCTGAACTTGACGATCCGGGTGATCTCACTGCAAATACACGCGTTATTGTAGGTGTGATCAAAAGAAGAGCAGAGGATGTCATGACTGTTCCGCTTAAGGCTGTATATCACGATGGCGGAGAGAGCTTTGTTTATGTTCTTAAGGATGATAATACACTTGAGAAGAGGAATTTCATACCGGGAATTGATGACGGTGAGTATATTGAAATCTACGATGGACTGAGCTTCACCGATAATGTCGTAAGCTCATGGAGCCGTGAGATATATAACGGCGCAGAAGTAACAGTAAAATCTGACGGACAGTAAGGAGAGGCAATGATCAGACTGACTAAGTTTTCACTTAAAAGACCCGTCACTTTGATATTGCTTCTGGTGGCGGTACTGTATTTCGGTATCCAGTCGGTTCTGTCTTCACCGATGGAACTGACTCCGGATATGAACATGCCGATGCAGATCATCTATACGATCTATCCGGGTGCGGCTCCCGAGGATATCAATGAGCTGATTACAAAACCGATTGAGGGAAATGTGTCAACTCTTGCGGGAATAGATACGGTCGCATCGACCTCGGCGGAAAATGTGTCAATGGTAGTTCTGCAGTATGACTACGGCACAAACATGGATACTGCATATATGAATCTGAGGAAGAGTCTCGATTCCATCAAGTCAGGGCTTCCTGAGGATGCGCAGGAACCGGTTATATATGAGCTTGATATCAATTCATCGGCTTCTATGAGTATCGCAGTATCAGGCGGTACGGATGAAAATCTGTATAATTATGTAAAGGATGCGATAGTTCCTGAGTTTGAAAAAATATCATCCGTTGCAGAGGTCAGCGTATCCGGCGGACAGCAGAATTATATCAGGATAGAGCTGATGCCTGAGAAGCTTGCACAGTACGGACTGAATATGAATACGATAGCGCAGCTTATCACCTCGGCTGATTTCTCCATGCCTTCGGGAGCTGTCATCAACGGAGACCGGGAGCTGAATCTCACGATCGGAGATGAGTACAGAAATATCGAGAGCATAGGCAATATAGTACTTCCGCTGCAGACCGGGGATATCATTCATCTTTCAGATGTAGCTGCCATCAGCAGTACGATTAAGGATAGAACCAGTCTCAGCAGGTACAATTCAGAGGATGTAGTTGCGATAAGTATCAGCAAGCAGCAGAAGGCCAGTGCTGTCACACTTTCACGTGCGGTTAACAGAACACTGGATAATCTTAAAGAGACCAACAGTACTCTGAATTTCAGAATAGTCTATGATGCCGCAAAGGGTATCACTTCATCACTTTCATCGGTATTCAAGACTTTGCTTATCGCAGTTGTCCTTGCGATGATAGTTCTGTTTGCATTCTTCGGAGACTGGAAATCATCGATTATCGTCGGAAGCTCGATTCCTGTGTCTGTGCTCGTGTCGCTTACGCTTATGGGGGCAGCAGGATTTTCTTTGAATATTGTTTCAGTAGGTTCACTGGCTCTGGGTGTCGGTATGATAGTAGATAACTCGATAGTTGTCGTTGAGAGCTGCTTCAGAGCAAAGGACAGATATGATTATACGGAAGCGGCGATAGAAGGAACGAAGACAGTCATCGGATCCATATTCGGATCTACGGTCACTACCTGCGTAGTATTTCTTCCATTGGCTTTGCTTCAGGGCCTTACAGGACAGCTGTTCAGACAGCTCGGATTCACTATCGTATTCTGTATGGCAGCCTCATTCCTTTCGGCTATCATGATCGTTCCGCTGCTTTACTATTGGGTTAAACCTGTCGAGAAGAAGGAATCACCGATAGGAAAATTCATGACAAAATTCCAGAACGGATACAGAGATCTGGTGAAATATATCATTCCACAGAAGGGTAAAGTGATCGGTGTCACAGTATTTCTTCTGATACTTTCGTTTGTTATGCTCGGACAGCTCGGATTCGAGCTGATGCCGGAGGTCGATGAGGGAATAATCGCGATATCCGCAAGAGTCAAGCCCGGTATCGTAATCGATGAGGCAGATGAGATAGCGACAAGGATAGAGACCTTTGTTTCGGAGCAGCCGGATGTCGAGGAGTATCTGCTTTCCTACGGATCAGGAGGAACGAGTGTTATGGGAACCGGTTCTTCCAATACGATATCTGTTACGGCATATCTTAAAGAAGACAGATCAAAGAAGACAAAAGAACTGATCAAGGACTGGAAGAGAGCACTTGTGCAGTATGAGGACACGACGATTTCAGTCGAGAGCTCATCCACCACCGGTATGAACATGCTGTCATCTTCATCTGCTTCAGTCAATCTGGAGAGTACGGATTATGATCTGCTGAAGAAGACTGCAGATGAGATAGTCGAACAGCTCCATGGGGAACCGTTCATCACACAGGTACATTCAAGTGCTGAAAATGCGGCACCTGTTGTCAAGGTCAAGGTCGATCCGGTGAAGGCAGAAGCATACGGACTTACCCCGGTGAGCGTTGCAGGAATGGTATACAGCAACATGACAGGCAAAGAGGTCCTGAATTATACGTCCAATGGTTCTGAAGTTTCAGTAATGCTTGAGAATCCTGACTGGCAGTATAAGGAGATAGAGGATGTAAAGGGCATGCTGATTCCGACGATGACAGGAGCCACCATACCGCTTCAGGATATTGCGGATGTTGTGTTTGAAGACAGTGCAAGAACCATTTCAAGAAGCAACAAACAGTATCAGGTCTCCATCAACGGACAGATACCTGTTTCATATGAAAACAGTGCACAGGCGAAGCTGACTGAATTTATCAACAACTATGAGATGCCGAACGGAGTTCATCAGAAGATCAACGCTATGGATGAAATGATGAATGAAGAACTCGGAGCACTGGGCAGGGCCATACTTACAGCGGTATTTCTTGTATTCATAGTTATGGCTATGCAGTTTGAATCACCGAGACTTTCGATTATGGTTATGTTCACGATTCCGTTCTCGCTCATCGGCGCATTCGGCTTTTTGTTCTTCTGCAATTCAAAGCTTAACATGGTTTCGATGCTTGGACTTTTGATGATGGTCGGAACTGTCGTAAACAACGGTATCCTCTATGTTGATACCGTTAACCAGTACAGGCAGGAGATGCCTTTGTCAGAAGCACTTGTTGAAGCGGGAGCTACACGTATCAGACCTATGCTGATGACTACACTTACAACTGTACTTGCGATGATTCCTATGGCTCTCGCATACGGAAACTCAGGCGAGATGCTTCAGGGACTTGCACTTGTAAATATCGGAGGATTGCTTGCATCGACACTTCTTACCCTGCTGCTTCTTCCGACGGTATATCAGATGTTTGACAAGAGAAAGAAAATCAGAACGGAGACAGTATGATGAAGAGAAAGATAGCAGGATTTGTTCTTTTGGTTGCTTTATGTACAGTAGCGGTACCGGAAGCATTTGCTGCAGCTCCGGAGTTCGGAAGGACGGAAGAAGAATGGTCCCGTATCCGCGATAATACTCTTGAATTTGACGAGATAGATGCGCTGATAAATGAATACAATCCGACAGTAAAGAGCAATGCTTATGATCTTCGGGAATTCAAAAACAAATACGGAAAGACCAACGAGGAGATAAGTGAGAAGTACCGTGATCTGGCAAGTGAGTTGGAGAGCGGAGTGGATCTTGATCCCGATAATCCTATGTATGCCATGAATGCGATGTCTGCTGTTTCCAATCAGGTGACGGCAAGACAGCTTGAACAGCAGGCTGATAATGCTGTCGAGGATTATGAGGTAAACAGGCTCGGGTATGAGCAGCAGGAAAAGCAGATAGCGCAGCAGGCAAAGCAGGATATGATAGCTTATTATTATAATCAGCTTGAAGCACGCCGCGCACAACTGAATGTCGAGCTTCTTGAAAACCAGCTTAAGATAAAGAAGTCGCAGACTCAGGCAGGAACTGCAACTCAGGTAGATGTGCTTAAGGCTACGGAGGAGCTTATGAATGCCCGGAAAGCGCATACCCAGGCAGCGGCTTCAATCGTGACAGCAGGAAAGAAACTTCAGGTTGCATGCGGCTGGAAGTATGACGATACTCCTGTGATAGCAGCCCTTCCGGCACCTGACATGGCCCGGATAGCTGCGATGAATCCTGATACGGACGCGCAGAAAGCTATAGAGAACAACTATACTCTGAAGATGAATCAGAGAAAGCTTTCCAATGCACGTTCAGATGCGACTAAGGAGACACTTCAGACTTCGATCAATTCAAATATGCAGAATATTCCTCTGTCAGTTACAACCGCTTATATGACTGTGACTGCGGCACGTGATGCATATGATTATGCTGTTTCTGCTGATAAGGTTCAGAGACAGACACTGGCTCAGATGAGGAAAAAACATGAAACCGGGGATGCCAGTGATTTTGAGCTGAAGGCAGAGGAGATCAACGCGCAGATTTCACAGATAGCGATTGAACAGGCAAAGTATTCGCTGCTTGAAGCTATTACATTATATGATTATGCAGTGGGCGGACTTGCGGGGGCATAAAATTATGAAAAAAATTATTGCGGTAATCACGGCATGTATCATGATGCTTACCCCGATTACTTCATACGGTTATATCAGAAGTGCGAAGGAGCCGTCTGAATCAGGCAAAAGCATGGCAGAGCTCAACGGATATAGCGAAGAGGAGTGGGCACGGCTCATCGATGACAATCTTGAATACAGAGAGATAAAAGAACTGATTCATCTTTTCAATCCGAACATGGATAATGGATGGAATCAGATGGATGACAATGCAAGAGATATGCAGCAGTCTGTCTTCGTTCTGAATGATGCCAGGAAGAAAACCAAAGAGACCTACGATGACTCGGTGAAGCAGATTCGACTTCTTCCGATTCCGGAGGAGATGAAGCAGGCAAAAATCAAAGAACTCGATTCTCTTAAGTCTCTTGAGACGGCAGTAGGATCAGCAGCTAAATCTTACAATGATAATTATAAGAAGATGAGATCAAGCAACAGCATGACACGCGGTCTTTATTCTGCAGAGGACTCACTGACTTATGCGGTGCAGTCACTTATGGTGGCATACTCTACGGTTCATGCCAATGTGGGCATGCTTCAGAAGCTTGTCGAGCTTTACACAAAACAGCTTGATTCCTATAAGTCACTTATGACCCAGGGAATGGCAACTGAAACAGATGTGCTTAAGGCACAGTCAGATCTGGTATCATCTCAGTCCAATCTGGCAAAGCTGAAAACTACAGATCAGCAGCTGTATAATCAGATCATAACCATGTGCGGATGGAAGAGCGGTGACAGAGTAAATATCGGCAGTATCCCGGTTCCTGATGCTTCAGAAGTGGCAGGGATGAACCCTGAGGCGGATGCCGAAGTAGCAGCAAATAATAATTCACAGATCAAGGCTCTTCATTCGGCAAAGCATAAAAATACCAGTGCAGGTCTTGATGTTTATTTCGGAAAAGAAGCTGAACTGAAGGGTTATGTCAGAGCCAATATGCAGAAGGTATATGCAGATGTGATCGCTGCACAGCAGGGATATGAGGCGGCGCAGGTCGGACTTGAGGCAGCAAAGCTTAATAAAAAAGCGGTAGATACGCAGTACAGACAGGGACTTCTCAGTGAGCCTCAGTATCTTGGAGCCTCCATAGAAAAGGTTCAGAAGGATGCGGCATATACCGGTGCACTTAATTCATATGTGCAGGCCATACTGGACTATAAGGCAGCGCTTCGCGGAAATATCGATGCGAATTGAATCCGGTAAAGCCGTCCGGGCGGTGCCTGATTGATGGTTTTAGAAAAATAATGAGATATAGCCGTTTTGGCTATATCTTTTTTAACATTATTATGTTAGAATTAAACCAAATTGGCGATTTTTCGGCATATGCCGGATCGCATTATAAAATACATAATGCTTTTAAAGATATAAAGAATGGAGGAAACAGAAATGATTAGTTCACTGACGACTGCTTACGGCAGAATCAATGCTCTTCTTGACGCAGGCAGCTTTGTCGAAATCGGTGCTCACGTGGCAGCAAAATATTCAGCTGCAGGCGAGGTTAACGGTGATGGTGTCGTAACAGGATACGGTACTATCGACGGAGCGCTGGTTTACGTTTATGCACAGGATCCATCATATCTCGGTGGTTCCATCGGAGAGATGCATGCAAAGAAGATCAGCAAGCTTTATAACCTTGCTGTAGATATGAAGGCACCTGTGATTGCCATCGTTGACTGCGCAGGCGTAAGACTCAACGAGGGTAACGATTCACTCTTCAGCTTTGGACGCATGTTTGCTCATCAGGCAAAAGCAAGCGGCATCGTTCCTCAGATCACAGCTGTATTCGGTACATGTGGCGGAGGAATGGCAGTTGCGGCAGCAATGAGCGATTTCGTATTCATGGAGAAGGACAGCAAGCTCTTCCTCAACAGCCCGAATGCAGTTGAGGGTAATTATGAGGGCAAATGTGATACGGCATCTGCAGCATTCCAGTCTGAGAAGACCGGTATCGCAGACTTCACAGGAACAGCTGATGAAATCAATGCAGCTATCAGAGAATTAGTCGGAATGATTCCTCACAGCAATGTAGATGATTTCTCATTCTTTGAGTGTGATGATGATCTCAACAGAGCAGTTGCAGGTATCGAATCACTCAAATGCAAGGTTGAGATGATAAGGCAGATCGCCGATAACGGTAAGTTCCTTGAGATCAAGGCTGACAATGCTCAGTGCATCGTAACAGGCTTTATGAAGCTCAATGGCAATACCATCGGTGTAGTAGCTAACAATGCAAATGAGAAGACTATCTGCTTCGGCGGATGCAAGAAGGCTATCCATTTCATCAACTTCTGCGATTCATTCGGAGTACCGGTTCTTACACTTGCAGATGTTGACGGCTTCAAGAGAAATGAGCATAATGAGAAGCTTCTTCCTCGCGGAATCGCCAAGCTCGCTTATACATATGCAGGTGCTACAGTTCCGAAGGTTACTGTAATCGTCGGTGATGCGTATGGAACAGCAGGTGTAGTTATGAATTCCAAGGCTATCGGTGCCGATCTTGTATATGCATGGACCGGTGCTAAGATGGGTCTTATGGACAAGTCACTTCTTGATGGCATCACAGATGCAGTAGATAAGGACATCAATGATGCTGAGTACAATGCACGCCGCGGTTATGTAGATGACATCATCGCTCCGGCAGAGACAAGACAGAGACTTGCAGCAGCATTTGAGATGCTTTTAAGCAAGGAAGTTGAGATGCTTCCGAGAAAACACGGAACAGTATAAGGATTAAGAGGTGAGATGCATGAAACAGTTTAAAAAGATTTTGCTTGCATGCATTCTGACTTTATCAGTACTCGCTGTTACTGCTTGCGGAAGTAAGCAGACAGAGCTGACAGACCAGGAACAGCTTAACCTGGAGATGACTGCAGCTCAGATGGCATACAATATCATCGACCTCGAAGACGAGCAGATAGATATGCTGATCGAGCAGTACGAGTACGAGCAGAATGTTCCGCTTGCAAACGGATTTAACTCTTGGAAATCAGCCAAGAAGGAACTCGGAGAGTTCATCGGCTTCGCAGGTTCAGGATCGACAAAGATCGAATCTGACGGCAGCTATACGATGACACTTCCGCTTGAGTTCGAAAACCGTAACTGTGAATTCATTATGGGTCTTAAGGGAAGAGCACTTAAGGATACCGGAAATATCATAAGTTACATCAATCAGCTGACCTTCAACCCTGAGTACACCATGGGTGAGAAACTTGGTCAGGCAGGAACAAACCTTCTTATAGGAATGGGAACGGTATTCGCAGTTCTTATCTTCCTCGCATGGATTATCAGTCTGTTCAAGTACGTAAATAAGGCTGAGCAGAAGGTTGAAGAAAAGAAGAAGGCTAAGGCAGCCGCCAAAACAGCATCAGCTCCGGCAAAGGCTGAGGCAGCACCGGCAGCTAAGGCAGCTCAGCCGGCACCGGCGGTTACGGTATCATCTGCACCTGCATCAGATGCGGAGCTTCAGGCAGTGATCGCAGCAGCCATCGCAGCCTATGAAGAGGATGAGGGCTGCTCGATCGAGAAACAGCCGTCACTCAACAATGGCATAGTAGTTAAATCGTTTAAGAGAGGATAATGAGATGAAGAATTATACAATTACAGTTAACGGAAATACATATAATGTAACAGTTCAGGAAGGAACTGCAGCAGCTCCTGTAGTTCAGGCAGCTCCGGCAGCAGCACCTGCACCGGCATCAGCTCCTGCACCTGCAGCAGCTCCTGCAGCAGCAGGCGGTATCAAGGTTGAAGCTCCTATGTCAGGAAAGATCCTTGCAGTAAAGGTAGCAGCAGGACAGGCAGTGGCAAAGGGAGATGTTCTTATGGTTCTTGAGGCTATGAAGATGGAAAATGATATCGTGGCTCCGGAAGCAGGAACAGTTGCATCAATCAATGCATCTGTAGGACAGGCAGTTGAGTCAGGAGACATACTTGCAACTCTTAACTAACACAGCAATCTAGAAAATCGGAGGATTCACAATAATGATGAGTTTAGGCGAGACATTAAGTAACCTCATTCATCAGTCCGCATTTTTCGGATTGACCTGGGGTAACTATGTCATGATCTTGGTAGCCTTTGTGTTTTTATACCTGGCTATTAAGAAAGGCTTTGAGCCATTACTGTTAGTTCCGATTGCGTTTGGTATGCTTCTGGTTAACATTTATCCGGATATCATGTATTCCGCAGAGGATACACCTAACGGCGTCGGAGGTTTATTACATTATTTCTTTAAACTTGATGAGTGGACGATTCTTCCTTCACTTATCTTCATGGGCGTAGGTGCGCAGACGGACTTCAGTCCGCTGATCGCAAATCCGATCTCATTCCTGCTCGGAGCAGCAGCTCAGTTCGGTATCTACGCAGCTTACTTTGTTGCTATACTCCTGGGATTCAATGGCCAGGCAGCAGCAGCTATTTCAATCATCGGCGGTGCGGACGGACCTACATCTATCTTCCTTGCCAATAAGCTCGGACAGACGGGTCTTCTCGGACCGATTGCAGTTGCAGCATACTCATACATGGCACTGGTTCCGGTTATTCAGCCGCCTATCATGAGAGCTATGACAACTGATGCAGAGCGTAAGGTCAAGATGAGCACACTTCGTCCGGTATCAAAGCTCGAGAAAATACTTTTCCCGATCGTTGTTACCACAGTAGTATGTCTGATTCTTCCATCCACAGCTCCGCTGGTTGGTATGCTTATGCTCGGTAATCTCTTTAAGGAGAGTGGAGTTGTTAAGCAGCTTACGGATACAGCATCCAATGCACTTATGTTTATCGTTGTTATCCTTCTTGGTACATCAGTAGGAGCAACAACATCAGCAGAGGCATTCCTTAATGCAGATACACTTAAAATCGTAGCACTTGGTCTTGTGGCATTCGCATTTGGTACAGCAGCAGGCGTTATGCTTGGAAAGCTCATGTGCAAGCTTACAAAGGGCAAGATCAATCCGCTTATCGGTTCAGCAGGTGTTTCGGCAGTTCCTATGGCAGCACGTGTTTCACAGAAGGTTGGTTCTGAGTATGATCCGACAAACTTCCTTCTTATGCATGCAATGGGACCAAACGTAGCAGGTGTTATCGGTACTGCAGTTGCAGCCGGTACATTCATGGCCATCTTTGGTGTTAAATAAGGTCAGAATTACAGGAGATTAAACTATGTCAGATATCAT
>JAZLHO010000009.1:0-54334 GCA_045616865.1 Lachnospiraceae bacterium
GCGACGGTCGAAACCGCTGCCCTTACAAAACTTTCGTTTTTCTTGATGTCAATATTCTAATGCAAACTCGGATCCGAGTCAAGGATTAATTTATGGCATCCACAATTTTTTTGAAGAATTCATACGTGGATACAAGCAAAAGATTAGTAAGAAAATAGTCACGATGTTCAGGAATTCTGACATCTATAATTATTGACTGCGTTCTTTTTAGATACATAGGCAAACAGTAACTGGATTTTTTATTGAAAAAAGAGGATAAAGATATTAGAATGAATACATGATAAAGACTCTCGCGCGCCTACTTACAGTGCGTACCATGCGAGGGTCGCTTCTTTTTATGGAGGGATGGGAATATGCCTAAACCGTTAAAAACAAGGAAACGGTAAGGTTGAATATGCCTTGCATCTCCATCAAATGTTGGAGTATAATTACATTATTCGGAGGGTCAAATATGATAAAGATGATCATAAAGATGAATGATGACAGACTTAAAAATCAGACAGAGTATTCTCCTGATCGAGTATATTCTGCACTGGATAGAATATTTGAAAAAAAAGGTATGGAACGAATGGATACAAACGAAGGCATTGAGTATAGAGGGCATGATAATCCGACAGATTTTGGTCAATTTGGACAAATTATGATTGGTTTGAGGAAACAATCGTGGTTTATGGACAATGCTTCGATGTGGCTCTTTTGCAATAATGATGATGTAGATGATCCGAATGATTTCAGTAAAGAGGATTTACTTGCCCATTATGGAAGAAAGACTATTATGGCAGGGAGGTAGTATTGGAACGTAGGTACTACAAAGCAATAAATTTTGATTTGGATACAAATCGGTTGAAAGAATACTATTCCAGATATCAAAAAGCATATTCTGATTTGTATGGATTTTTTCGAAGCAGAGATTTTTCACATAGACAGGGATCTGGCTATGTTTCAAATAAAAAGTTGATTTCAGCAGATATAGTTGACTTAATTTCTGAAATGAGCGACACATTTCCCTGGTGTGCGACTTGCATAAAAAGATTGATGTAACAAATGTTGAGGCACAGTATGATTTGACATCGTTACTGAACGTACCAGATGATATAAATGAAGATTTTGAAATATAGGTTTGTGAAATTTGTTTAAAATGTTTTGGGTGCCATATAGTCCATCATATCCGTCACAGATTTAGACGGATTTGAGTGATTATTTGAGTGATTCGGCATATCGTGATGCGGGAAAGCCGCTCCTTTCTTAGGTTTTTGAGTGACCTTTTTGCTCTTAAGCGAAAGGCCGGCGGTTCGAATCCGCCTAGGAACGGTATGAAAAAGCAGGTGGTCAATTAGATGATCAGCTGTTTTTTTCGTCTAAAAAAGCAGGCGTTAGATGGATTTTACTAATAAATACAGGCCTGTATCTAATCGGCGATTTTTCGGGAATTTTTGCTAATTTCGGCGGAAGGTGTGCGGTTAAGAGCGAAAAAGCCGGGAAATGGGTGAAATCGTGATGAAACGGTAGATTTTCATCCGGGTCGGAAGACGGGCGGAAAGGATCCATTAGACAGAAACGCGAGGATTTCATCTAATCAGGAATAGAGTACATAGAACACGGCAGATGATAACTCAAAGCGGGTCCGTCTGCCGTGTTTCTATTATCCAGAATCAAAAACAGAAATATTGAAAATGTCATTTAACATTTCCATAAAACATTAAATATTTTATCAAAAGCTCAAATATATTTGACAAATGTGATAAAAAAATTTAAGATGTTGGATATATTAGGAGGAAATGTTAAATGACAAGTGAAGAACTTCTTGAAAAGTTAAATGAGATCCGGATACAAAAGTGTGAGACACGGACACTGGAACTGAAAGCGGCTGAAAAAGAATGTCCGAAAAGACTGTATGATACTCTTTCTTCCTTTTCAAATCAGGATGATGGCGGCACTATCATCTTTGGAGTTGATGAAGATGATAACTATAATGAGTGCGGAGTATATGATCCACAGGAGATACAAAAGAGAATCAATGAACAATGCCTTCAGATGGAACCTGTTATAAGACCGCTTCTTACGGTTGCGGAAAAAGACGGAAAAGCCTTCGTGTCTGCAGAAATCCCCGGAATCGATGTTTCTGACAGGCCTTGCTATTATCAGGGTAAAGGACGGTTAAAGGGCTCTTACGTGCGCGTTGGTGACAGCGATGAGCCGATGACTGAATATGAAGTATATAGTTATGAAGCTTTCCGGAAGAAATATCAGGACGATATCCGCCCTGTTCCGAGAGCCTTTTTCGAAATGCTGGACCGTTCACTGCTGGATGAATATATAGACCGTTTGAAAGCAGAAAAGAGGAATATAAGCGTTCTGACGGATGAAGAGATCTATGAACTGATGAGTATTACCAGAAAAGGAGAAGTCACCTTAAGTTCTGTGATGCTGTTCTGCAGATACCCTCAGGCGTTCTTTCCGCAGCTTTGTATTACTGCGGTCGTTTTGCCGGGAAATGAATACGGTGAGACGGGTGAGTCAGGAGAACGGTTTATAGATAACCGGAGGATCGAGGGGAATATTCCTGAGATGCTGGATCAGGCAATAGCCTTTACCAGAAAGAATATGAAGACGAAAACCATTGTAAATCCTGACACAGGAAAGCGTGAAGACCGCACGGAGTATCCGGTCGCTGCCATCAGAGAGGCAGTGCTCAATGCATTAGTACACAGAGACTACAGTATTTATACAGAAGGGATGCCAATACAGATCCGGATGTATCCGGATCGTATCGAAATAAAGAATCCCGGCGGGATCTATGGGCGGATGCAGATAGATCAGCTGGGGAAAATGCAGCCTGACACCAGAAATCCGGTTCTGGTCACGGCACTGGAAATTATGAAAATCACAGAAAACAGGTACTCCGGAATTCCGACTATCAGAAGATGCATGAAAGAACATGGATTGAAGGAACCGGTATTTTCTGATGAGCGGGGATCATTTACTGTAACTCTTTACAACGATGTACATACGGAACAGGAAAAGACGGCTTTCGATTGTGATTTAAGCAGGGCAGAAAAAGACCTGCTGATGTTTTTGGATATTCCAAGAAGCAGACAGGAAATAGCAGAGCATCTCAAAATCGGAACAGTACCGTATGCGATGTCGGCATATGTGAATCCAATGATTAAAAAGGGTCTGATAAAAATGACGGTACCGGAAAGACCGCAGAGTCAGAAGCAGAGATTCGTTGCTGTGAAAAACTGATTTGACCGCCTCCCTTCCGCTTTTGTTAGATGCATCTAATACATATCTAATTTTGCAGCTTTTTCCGTGCTTTTCCGCGGTTGTTTCCGGTTTACCGGATTTGACAGGGAAATTGAAAAAAGCTTTTACAATATTGACTCCGGTTGACTTCGGCCAGCCGGTTTTTACCGGAAAAGCGGTAACTCCTAAGCGAAAGGCCGGCGGTTCGAATCCGCCTATGAAAGGTAGTAAAGGCACGATAATGATATGACGGGAAACCTGATATGACATTTTTCAGGAAGAACTGTTCATGGGGTGGTAGTAATCATGGACCAGAGAGCGGTAACCGGCTTTTGTAAGATCTTCATAGGTGATACGGTATCTTGCATCTCCAAGCTTTCCGCTGCCGATGCTCCGTAACACGTCCTGCGCTGTGGAATCAATAAAATGAAGGGCCTTAACAGTATTGATGATGCCATAGGTCCATGCGGTCCAGTTAAGATCGGAATTATCATCCTGTTTGCCGAAAAAATACCGGTTTACGTAATTAATGCCACGGGCGAGAGATTCCTCGTCCGTCATTTTATATTTCCGCTTATATTTAAGAAGCTTGTCCCGTTTGTGCTTCAGCCTGAACACGATTTTGTGTATGGATTCCGGGGCAATATCAAACTCGCCCGGAGATAGCCGGATGCCAAGAAGGCTTACGCTTTCTCCCGGTTCATGGATGTTTGAAAAAGATATATGAACAACAAAAGACCACACTAAAGGTTTTATCCTTCGCGCGGGCACTTTTATTTCGCGAGTCCTCCGTAGGAGGAGTTTCCTATTATATAAAAAATGAAGGCCTAAAAGAAGACCTTCATATGAAACAAATATAGATGGGAACGGCTTAAAAAGCCTTAACTAAATGGCATTGGGACGGTTCTTTTGTCTTGTTTTCAAGGCAAATGAATCGTCCTCCTCGTCTGCTTTTGTTTGCTCATATTTTTGCTTGTATCCTGAGTTTTACAGTTGAATAAGAGTAAAAATACCCTTGAAGCCTTATTCTATATGGCCTCAAGGGTTTTTGCATCGGACAAAAAGTTGTAGTGGTTTTTTGGCTTTCGCTGCTTTTTTTACCCACCCGGCAGCTTTGCTGCCTTACCTCCCTTAATCGGAAGTTTCTGCTCCTTCAGGTCGCAGAAACCGGCGTCCCATTCCTTGCGGGGCGGGAAAGCGCAGCGGGCGGATTTAATCAAGGGACGCTGGTTTCTTTGTCAGGGCAAGTTCCTTTTTGATTTCCTGCAGCGTCCGGTATTTCCTGCTGAAATCTATCCCCAACTCCTTTCCAAGCACCTTAAGTACTTCGTCGTAATAGATTCCCATGTAGACATTTGATTCAATCAGGCAGCATCCGCATTTCCTAAGACTTTCAAGTATCGTCTTTACAGAATACTTTCTCTTTATCCTGTATTCCATGAGCTTTGCAATCGTAAGTGCTGTGAAGCATGTAAGGAAGTGCGCTTTTACATGCTCTATCGTTCTTACATAAACAGGTCTGGTTTCAAGCTCGCTTTTCGTTATCTTGAAGTTTTCTTCAATCTCCCATAATCCTCTGTAGATGTCTAAAATCTCATAGTCATTCTTTTTGTATTCACTTGTTACGATAGCGTAGTAGCCGTCATACTTTTCTTCTTCCTTTATGAGATCCTCATCTATGGAAAGAGCCTGACCTTTCTTAAGGATGATCTCTCCGGTGGCTTTGTCGAATACAGCATTCTTTACATACTTGGCAGCCCCGTATCCTGTGGCTTTTGAGTATTTCTGAGGATTGGATACAAGTTCACGTGACTTTGCAAGAACCATCTCTCTGTCGTGCTTTGTTTTTGCGGCGTACTCCGGAGAATAGAAGACGATGTGCTTCTCCTCTACTTTCACATCTTTTTTCTTTCCGGTAAAAGGGTTGGTCACATGGATGGTCCTGTCGTATTGTCTGGACTTTATCTTAAAGCCTTCGGGATCATCAGGATTCCTGCGATAGCCTGCCTCATCAAGGACATACTCCTTAAATGCTTTGTCCGAGCCTCTGATAGAGAAGCTCAGCACGTATCCGTTGCCATCAAGTATCGTCTGGGCTATGTTATCTCCGGTGATCATTCCTCTGTCTGCAACTACGATAATCCTTCCGAGGGAATACTTATCAGTGATCTCGCCCATCATAGGTATGAGGGTCTGCTTGTCAAGAGTGTTTCCGGAGAAGAGTCCGTAAGTAATCGGAAGTCCGTTCATATCCATGAACAGTCCCATCTGGACTATCGGGTCCGGTCGATGCTCCTTGGAAACACCTCGTCTTTTCATTTCGTCTTCATTATCTACTTCAAAGTAATAGTTGGTGACATCATAGTACACAAGGGAGGTATCCCTTCCGTACTGAGCACGGATGTGCTCGTGCATCCATACCTGGAGATCCGACTGATACTTTTCAAAAATATCGAGAGAGCGGTATAGATCCTCAAGGGAGAAATCACGCTTGTCGAAAAACTGATTAAAGCTTTCATAAGACCCCTTCTTCGAGTCAGGAGATATCAGCCGTGAAAAGACAAGAGCCCTGAAGATGGAGTTTAAGTTATACTCTGCCTTAGTCTGTCTCTGTCTGTTTGCAAAGAACTGGTCTATCTCAAGCTCGTGATAGATCCTTGAGGCAGCGAGATAACCGAGATTCCTTAAGTTATCTGTTCCGACAGGAAGCTTCTTTGTCCTGTCAATCTCGAGAGTGATGGGTTTTTCAGCTTCTTTCTTCTCTAGAGTCATCTGTCTTGCAACCTCTGTGAAGTGCGCGATCGGATCAGAATAATCTTTTTCCAGAAGGTCAAGATAACCGAGATTTCGAATTACTCTGGTCTTGGAAATTTTTCCTGAACGATATGATTCGGCAATAGTGAGCTGGGTGCGTCCGGTTTTTTTATTCGTACTTTTTTTCAGATACATGATATAGTCCTCCAGATAATTCTATTATACCATATATCGAGATATATCGCCACATAAAAATGTATATATTTTGAAGAAAAAAATAAACCTATGCTTTATGCGGCAAGGCTTTTCGGATTTTGATTTAAAAAACAGGTGTTAAACTAGGGAGGCTTTTCGGATTTTGATTTAAAAAACAGGTGTTAAACTAGGGTTGGGACGGTTCTTTTGTCTTGTTTTCAAGGCAAATGAATCGTCCTCCTCGTCTGCTTTTGTTTGCTCATATTTTTGCTTGTATAGTAAAAATATGGTATAATAATCATGGATTAATATGGGTTAGTATGGATCAGAGAGCATTGCTGCAAGACAACAATGCTGGTTTTAGTATAGATAAAAGACAGGAGACACAGTTTTGAATTATTCTGAGAGCAACACAGTATATCGTATGGGAATAGACATAGGTTCAACAACCATCAAGATAGCTGTGTTGGATGAGGAGAACAGAGCATTATACAAAAATTACCGCAGACACTACGCTGATATTCAGAAAAACATGAGCGTACTGCTTTCAGAAGCACATGACCTGCTGGGAGATATAAAACTCAGACCGGTGATTACAGGATCGGGCGGACTGACACTTGCAAAGCATCTGGGAATACCTTTTACACAGGAGGTAATCGCGGTATCTACCTGCCTCGCAAAGTTCTACCCGAAGACTGATGTTGCGATAGAACTCGGCGGTGAAGATGCCAAGATCATATACTTCGAGGGAAGCTCAGTCGAGCAGAGAATGAACGGAATCTGTGCCGGCGGTACAGGCTCATTCATCGACCAGATGGCGGCACTTCTGCAGACCGATGCAGCAGGACTCAATGAATTAGCCAAGAGCCATCAGGTGGTTTATGATATCGCCGCACGCTGCGGAGTATTTGCAAAGACAGATATACAGCCGCTTATCAATGAGGGCGCTTCCAGAGAAGACCTCGCAGCATCCATATTCCAGGCGGTAGTTAATCAGACCATATCAGGACTTGCCTGCGGAAAACCGATCAGAGGGCATGTTGCATTTCTCGGCGGTCCACTGCATTTCCTTGATGAGCTTCGCGAGACATTCAAGAGGACACTTAAGCTTGATGCAGAGCACAGTATCGAGCCGGAGGATTCACATCTGTTCGCGGCATTCGGCTCAGCCATGAATGCAGAAGCTGATGCAGAACCTGTGTCTCTCGAGGAACTCAATAACAGGATGAAGACACCCCTCAGGCTCGAGTTTGAAGTAGCCCGTATGGAGCCGCTTTTTGAAAATCAGGAGGCCTATGCGGCATTTTGCGCACGCCAGGATCAGTATCAGATCAAAAAGACAGATATTTCAACATATCATGGTAAATGCTTCCTTGGCATCGACGCAGGATCGACCACTACAAAGACGGCCCTCATCGCAGAGGACGGGTCACTGCTTTATTCATTTTACGATAATAACAACGGCGATCCGCTTGCAACAGCGGTCCGTGCCGTACAGGAGACATATGCGCATCTCCCAGAGGATGCGGTTATAGCACGATCATGTTCGACAGGATATGGAGAGGCACTCATCAAATCAGCACTTATGCTGGATGAGGGTGAGGTCGAGACGGTATCGCACTATAAGGCAGCGGCATTTTTCAATCCGGATGTCGACTGCGTACTTGATATCGGCGGACAGGATATGAAATGTATCAAAATCCGCGAGAAAAGTGTTGATGATGTGCAGCTGAACGAGGCATGTTCATCGGGCTGCGGCTCATTTATCGAGAACTTCGCACAGTCACTCAGCTACTCCGTTCAGGATTTCGCGAAGGCGGCACTTTTTGCAGAGCATCCGATAGATCTCGGAACACGCTGCACGGTATTTATGAATTCAAAAGTCAAGCAGGCCCAGAAGGAGGGCGCGTCAGTTGCAGATATCTCCGCCGGACTTGCCTACTCGGTAATAAAAAATGCACTCTACAAGGTAATCAAGGTTTCCGATGTATCCGAGCTGGGTAAAAACATCGTAGTTCAGGGCGGAACATTTTATAACGACGGCGTACTCAGGGCATTTGAAAAGATAGCAAAATGCGAAACTATCCGCCCGGATATCGCAGGAATCATGGGTGCCTTCGGAGCAGCGCTGATCGCGCGCGAAAGATACAGTGAATGCATACCTACGACTATGCTTTCACTTGACGATATCAACAGGTTCGAATACTCCGCAGAGTTCGCACGCTGCCGCGGATGTACCAACAGCTGCAGACTTACGATAAACAGATTTTCCGGAGGAAGAAGATTCATCTCCGGCAACAGATGCGAAAGAGGACTCGGGCTTGAGAAAAACAAGGACAAGCTCCCGAATCTCTATGAATACAAAACAGAAAGACTATTCGGATACACACCGATTGATAAGGATAAAGCACCGAGAGGAACTATCGGCATACCGAGAGTTCTTAACATATATGAAAATTATCCTTTCTGGTTCACATTTTTTACAAAGCTCGGATACAGGGTGGTGCTGTCTCCGCTTTCATCAAGAAAGATCTACGAGATGGGCATCGAGTCCATTCCGAGTGAATCAGAATGCTACCCGGCGAAGCTGGCACACGGACATATCATGTGGCTGCTTGAACAGGGAGTAAAGACGATATTCTATCCGTGTG
The DNA here is from genome assembly GCA_045616865.1 of Lachnospiraceae bacterium. Classification (GTDB taxonomy): domain Bacteria; phylum Bacillota; class Clostridia; order Lachnospirales; family Lachnospiraceae; genus Darwinimomas. The sequence goes on from JAZLHO010000009.1 coordinate 8,847, forward strand.
TGCCATATGAGCGCGAGGAATTCGAGGGTACCGTAAATCACTACAACTGCCCGATAGTAACCTCATACGCCGAGAATATCAAAAACAACATAGAACAGCTCAGAGAACAGGGCATCACATTTATGAACCCGTTCCTGGCATTTACATCGGAAGAAATCATAACAAAGCGACTCGTAGGCATTTTCCATGATATAAGTGCTGCCGAGATTCATGCTGCCGTCCGCGAGGCATGGCAGGAACAGGACAGGTGCCGCAGGGATATCATGAAGGCAGGAGAAGAAGCGATAAGATTCATGGAAGAGCATGACCGTCACGGAATCGTGCTTGCCGGACGTCCGTATCACATAGATCCTGAGATCAATCACGGTATTCCGGAGATGATCAATACCTATGGCATGGTAGTGCTTTCAGAGGATTCGATATCACATCTCGCACCGATCGAAAGGCCTATAAGAGTCAACGACCAGTGGATGTATCACACGAGACTATACGCAGCGGCGAACTACGTGAAGAAAAATGAGAAGCTGGATCTCATACAGCTCAACTCATTCGGCTGCGGACTCGATGCGGTCACAACAGATGAGGTACATGAGATCCTGCAGAACAGCAGGAAGCTCTACACTTGCCTGAAGATCGATGAGGTCAATAACCTCGGAGCTGCAAGAATCAGAGTTCGCTCACTTATCGCAGCGATACGCGAGCGTGACCAGCGCGGAATAACCGCCCAGGCCAGACCCTCATCCATAGAAAAGCCTCTCTTCACCAAAGAAATGAAGAAGGATTATACAATACTCTGTCCGCAGATGTCACCGATACATTTCAATATATTATCGGAGGCAGCAAAGGTTGGCGGGTACAATCTCGAGATACTGAATAATGACAACCGCCATGCCATCGATATGGGACTTAAATATGTGAACAACGATGCGTGCTATCCGTCACTTATCGTAGTCGGCCAGATCATGGACGCACTGCATTCAGGCAAATACGATCCCGACCATGTAGCGGTCATCATGTCACAGACCGCAGGCGGCTGCCGTGCATCGAACTACATCGCATTTATAAGGCGGGCTCTCAAACAGGCGGGTATGGGACATATTCCGGTCATCTCTGCGAACTTCGTGGGACTGGAGAAGCAGCCTGGCTTTACGCTCACACTCAGCGTACTTGAACGCGCGACGATGGCGATAGTATTCGGAGATATCCTGATGAAGTGCCTGTATCGTATGAGACCTTATGAGCTGACTCCCGGGTCAGCTGATGAACTTCACCGTAAATGGGAACGTACCTGCATAGATTTCGTAGGAGGCAAAAAGGTCACTATCGGAGGCTACAAGCGGATATGCCGCGAGATAGTCGAGGATTTCGACAAACTGCCGATCACCGGTCAGAAAAAGCCGAGAGTAGGTATAGTCGGAGAGATACTGGTCAAGTATTCACCGGTGGCAAATAACTATCTCGTTGAGCTTTTAGAGAGTGAGGGCGCTGAGGCAGTAGTTCCTGATATGCTGGACTTCTTCAACTACAGCTTCTACAACCAGTATTTCCAGGTGGACAATCTCGGAAAGAAAAAGAAATCGAAGGCAGTAGCTACTGCAGCTATCAAGGGCATGTCACTGATAAGACGCGCGGGATCGAAAGCATTTGAAAAAAGCAGGCATTTCGAGGCACCGATAGATATAGAAACTATCGCGAAGTATGCGGCTCCTGTCACATCGATAGGCAATCAGACCGGAGAAGGCTGGCTGCTGACCGGAGAAATACTTGAGCTCGTGCACAGTGGAGTGCCGAATGTGATATGCATTCAGCCGTTTGCCTGTCTGCCGAATCACATCGTGGGCAAGGGCGTGATCAAGGAGATCAAGAGGCAGTATCCGGAGGCCAATATCGTAGCTATCGATTACGATCCTGGAGCAAGTGAGGTCAATCAGTTAAACAGAATCAAGATGATGCTTACGACAGCAAAGCGCAATATGCAGTCATCATAACAAATAATACAGGAGGTAGATATGGCAAATACAATGAACAGATGGGAAACCATCCGTGAAGGCGCAAGTGATGTTGAGCGTCTCATCGGGCAGAAGCATTACAATCTTGCAATGATCAAAGCCAGACAGACTCTGGAGATCATGGTCGGAGCACTTGCAGACACTTATGGTGTTCAGCAGTCAGATCTGAGAACCATGATAGACGAGCTTCACCGTATCGGCGCATTGTCAGATACGAGTGCAGAGCGTTATCACCAGATCCGAATGATAGGCAATAAGGCCACACATGAAGCTGACGACAATCCATCAGGCGCCAATGCAGCCTATCATCTTCTCAGTCAGGAATTATATACATTTGCGCGGGATTACGGCAATCAGAGACCGGTACGCAGGACACGCTCATCATCGCGGGGATATGACGACTCAGGCCGTGTGAAAACCAAGAAAAGAAAGAAACGCAGCGGTATCAAGGAGATAGTCTTCATAGCAGTTGCACTTATACTGGCAGGTCTTCTGATATTTGGAATCATCAAGCTGATAGGCAGCAACAAGGATAAAGAAAAAGAGAACGAGCCTGAGACAGAGCTGCAGATCGCTGTTGAAACAGCACCGGAGATATATGAAACTGTAGCTGTGACTGAGCCTGAAACAGAACCGCCGACAGAAGCACCGAAGCAATATGTGATAAGTGCCAATACCGTCAACATCAGAGAAGCTCCGAATACGGACTGCAAGATACTCGTTCAGCTGCACAGGGGAGATCCGGTATATATCATCGAGGATGTAGATGTCGAATGGGCTAAGATAGATCTGGACGGGACAGAAGCCTATGTCAACAGACAGTTTATAGAAAAAGCAAGTACAGAGGATGCCGAGCCGGAGGGCGATCAGGCAGAGGAAGCAGAACAGTAATCAATGCAGACTGATAATCATAAAAAAAACCTTGGGGTCATACTCAGTGTCATATTTGTGATATCACTCATCATAGTAATGTTTTTTTCGGCTATGGAGATGACCATATACGGCAGCTTTCCGGATACATTTCTCGATGAATGCGAGAAATACGGATGTCTTCAGGTTGTGGGAATAAGCAGAGAGGATATGTCTGAAGTTACTGTGGATATGTTTGAATATCTGCGGGACAACCGGGACACGCTTGAGGATATCACAGCCACTATTAAAGGACAGCCGGACACCCCCTTCTTCAACGAAAAAGAATGTCTGCACATGGCAGACTGCAAAGGCCTCTTCATGGGAGGATACAGGCTCAGAGGCTGGTGCGTAGCGATATGTATAGTGACACTTGCGGCAGTTCTGATCATGTTCAGAAAGAAGCTGCATGATGCACTTTACTGTCTGGCGACAGGTGTTCTGTACGGAACGCTGGGCTTTACCGGACTTGCCGTAATAATCGGGTCGCTGGTAGCTGCAGACTTCAACAGATATTTCGTTATGTTCCATCTGATATTTTTCGATAATGATCTGTGGCTGCTGGACCCGGCTAAGGACAGACTTCTCATGGTCATGCCGGAGGGATATTTCATGGATTGCGTGAGAAGCATAGGACTTTATTTCGGCACAGGTATGGTAATACTTCTTGCGGCATCGATACTGTGTCTCGTGTATGAGAAACACAGGCACCTGAAAGCAGAAAATATCGACATAAAATCAACAAACTGACAGGGAAAAATGGTATAATGAAAAGACTTGCAGGAATAATAATCAGCTTAATAATATTTCTTTTCAGCACGGTAACTGCGTATGCGGCACCGGCATGGCCGGAGTATCCTCCTGCTGAGGTTCAGGCGGAGGGAGCCTGCCTTATGGACACACGTTCAGGCGCGGTACTCTACGGCAAAAATATGCATGAGCATTATTTTCCTGCAAGTATAACCAAGATTCTGACAGCTCTTGTAGTTATCGAAAACTGTGACAACCTGGATGAGACGCTGACATTTTCCCATCGTGCGGTGTACGATGTGGAAGCGAATTCATCAAGTGCCGGATATGACGAGGGTGATGAGGTCACAGTGAGAACAGCACTGTATGCTATGCTTCTTGCTTCGGCAAATGAGGCCGCCAACGCGCTGGCAGAGCATATCGGCGGCTCTATAGAGGGCTTCTGCGACATGATGAATGAGAAAGCCCGCGAGCTGGGATGCACGGACAGTCATTTCGCTAATCCGAGCGGACTGAACAATCCGGATCACTACACCAGCGCCTATGATTTCTGTCTGATCTGTTCGGCGGCATTTGCAAATGATACCCTCGTCCAGATAGACGGGACGACATATTATGTACTGCCGCCTATGAAGCGAAACCCGGAGGAGGCTACGATATACACCCATCATAACATGATGAAGAAGAACAGTTCGTGGTATTACGATGGAATCATAGGCGGAAAGACCGGATATACGAGTCTGGCGGGAAATACTCTTGTGACCTGTGCAGAGAAGAATGATATGAAGCTGATTTCTGTGGTGCTGAACGGACATCAGACACACTACGAAGATACGAAGCTCCTGCTGGATTTCGGCTTTGACAATTTCAAGAGTCTGAGTCTGGAGGGATACTATACAAAGTATGATACAGTCCTGGAGCCTATGGATATAGCAGGACTGGGAGTTAAAAATGCCGATGTGATAAAACCGTCTCCCGAGGGGTATGTGACACTTCCGAAGGATGCAGAGATGGATGACGTCGGGACAGATATCATATATGACCTGGAAGAAAACGCGCCAGTGGATGCATGTGCGAAGATAATATACAGATATGGAGACAGAGATGCGGGACGGCAGTATGTGCTTCGCGAATATCGATCTTCCGAAACGGAGATAGTACTGGGAGAGCTGATCGAAGAGGAGATGGCAGAAGAGGATAAGCCGCTGACGAAACGGGCGAGGGACTGGTTCCTGGAGACTCCGGTGTGGGCGAAGATTCTGATGGGTGCCGGACTGATAGTAATCATCTCCGGAATAGTACTGCTGATAATCACTTTGATGCCGAAGAGGCGGCGAAGAAGATAATATATACAAATAACAGTTTTATGCAGTTTCAGTTTTGTAGTTTTTCAGTTTTGGTTTTGCAGTTTCAGGATCTGATAGATCCAAAAGGTAATGGCATGAGAGAGTTTTTTGACAGAAAAAGAAGGTATGTAGCATTAGTTCTTGCAGTTGTGATGGCACTTATGTCACCACTTTCGAGTGTTGCGCAGACAGCGTCGGATGAAGGTTCACTCAATCTGCTGGAGGCGCTGATGCCGGAGAGGGAGCTGCTGACAGAGCAGTCTGTCACTGCAGGAGAGGTTCCCGCATATCCGGCAAGCGTTAATGAGGAAAAGGCAGAAGAAGATAGCGAGTATGTGAACTTCGCTTCGGGCAGTGAGACCGTGAACGGAGATGATACTGCGAGCTCAGAGCCAGTCAGCATCACAGAATCCACGATAAGCGAAGAGGGATTCTGTGCAAGCTCCGAGCCTATTGAGGGTATCGTAGTCACTGTCAAGGCAGAATCAGGAGTGTTCCCGGAGGGTTCAAAGCTGATTGTGAAAAAACTCGCATCGGAATCAGAAACTGTTGAAAATGCAGATGCGGCTGTTGAAAATGCAAAGCTTCTTGGTGAGGAAACATCCGAAACCGAAGCTGAAACAGAAGACGAAGTATCCGTAATTTCAGAAAAAACCGGGCAGAAGTTTTTCTTTGATATAACTATAGTCGATGAAGAGGGAAATAAAATACAGCCAGATGGTGAGGTAGAGGTCAGATTCTCTCTTGTTGAAACTGTGCCCAATCTTACCGGCGCACGTGTATTCCATGTCGAGGATAATGAGGAAAAGAAACTTGAAAAGCTGGAAGAGATTGCAAAGAAGATAGAGGAATCAGAAGGTGATGAGGAAATAGAGTTTCCTGATGGTGAGATATTTGATGATGTCACAGCCAAGGAAAGCAGAAAAGCGATAAAGGAAGCAACAGAAAAGCTTGAAACACTGGCAGAAGAGATCGAAAACAGTGGATCAACAGATGAACCTGTGATCAAAGAGACACCGTATATTGCACAGGAGCTTGATGTTACAGAAAGCGAAGAAGCAGAGAAAGAGAAAGCCCTAGCTGAATTTGAGATTTTCACAGATAGTTTTTCAACATATGTAATCGAGCTTCAATACAATAGTTATACTGCACAGGTGAACAGAGGAGAGACAATTTCGATATCAGATCTGCTCTATCAGTGGGGTTATCTTCAGCGGAGGAGTGATGTTACTGATGTTGAGAAAGTATACGGTGAAGGCATAGACATTCAGCATAGTGGTGATGACTGGTCTGTTAAGATAGATAAGCCTTTTACGGAAGGAAGACTGAAAGTCACATATAAATGGTTTACATTTCTAAGCAGGGAAATAGAAATAAATCTTGTGCGTAAAGATCTGCCTGTTGTTAAGAATAACAGTACAGGCAGAGAATATACATCTTTAACGGACGCTTTTGGCGATGCTTTTTCAGGAGATACCATCAGTTTAATTGATGACATTGATGATATCCATGGGCCTATAGGTCTGACAGATGTGACAAGAGGATTCAGGAACATTATCCTTGATCTGGCCGGGCACAAAATCATAGCGAATTCCGGCAGCACAGTGCTTTTAGTATGCGGAACAAATCTGATTATAATGAATTCCGCAGAGAGCACGCAGGGTCAAATCATAAATCAGAATTCAGATGCAAGCAGCAGTGTGATCAGTTTTAATCGAGGGAGCTTTGAACCGGAGGAGAGCTCTGAGGATTCACTTTGGCTGGCTATATCCGGAAATATCAATCTTACCGGCAAAAAAGGAATCATACTTGGCAGATACTGCGGTATCAATGTACCTGAGGCAAAGGCGGGATATCCGGTTCCTGAGATTAGCGCGGACACTTCGTCAATAACACTTGATGACATAACATCACAGCTTGATATCAGAAGTGGTGAATACAGCGGAAAGATTAAGATTAATTCCGGAGACTATTCGGAGGAGTCTACAGGTGCAAAAATCACAGGAGGAACGTTCCTGACTGATGATACATCATGGCTTACTCCTTTTATCGAAAAAGGATATGCTGCTGTAAAAATCAGTGAAAATAAATATCAGGTTGAAGAAACAGAATATCAGGTAGGTTTTGATTCGCATGGCGGCTCAGTTGTGAATCCTGTTACGGTCAAGGCACAGTATCCGATAGCGGAGCCTGCAGTTCCTGTAAGGGATGGGTACAGCTTCCTTGGATGGTATGATGCTGAAGGGGACGAAGCTGTCAAATGGGATTTTGGAAATCCGGTTACGGGGAATATGACTCTTCATGCCCATTGGGCGGAAAATGTTGCTAAGATCGGGAATAAATACTATTCAGACCTTCAGACTGCACTTGATAATTTAGGCGCATCACAGACACTTGAGTTATTACACAATGTTAATCTGGGATCAAAAAATCTTGTATATAAAAACAGTGTGGCATCAGACAGGAACAAACGACCAACGATAAACTTTGCCGGCCATACTGTCACAGCAGACAATTCAGACTGTGCCCTCTTTATCCAGGGGGTTAATCTGAGCCTGAAGGACACTGCCGGAACCGGTGGAATCATAAACACATCTACTTCTGAAGGATCATGTGCAGTGCGCTGTGATGCACAGGGATTATGGCGAGACCTCTATATCGACGGAGGAACATATCGGGGAACAACCTCCATGAAGCTTGGAGATAAGCTTAATCTGAAAATTAATGATCTCAGTACGAATGTTCCGACATATATCATTTCTTCGGAGAATTCAGAAAACAGGACAGCATTTTCCATAGGATCTGTCGTTCCTGATATCTTTATCAGGGATAATACTTATATTAATGGAAAGATAGTTACCGGGCCGGGATTTCAGCCGAATTATGCAGAACTTTCCGGAGGATCATATACACATGTTCCTGATAAGAGCCTGATGAGTTCCGGATTCAGACCTTTTGACAACAGCATTACGGCATCAGGTGATTATAAATTCACCGTAGAAGCGGCCTCACAGGCGATTGCTGAAAATACAACAAAGAATCTTGCATATAAATCACTCAAGGATGCTGTGGAATGCGCAGAGCAAGGAGATACAGTCACACTGCTTAAAGATTCCACATCAAATACAGAAGCTGTTGAGATCGGCAAGACCATTACTCTTGACCTTAACGGACATACCTACAGCGCTTCCGGCATCAGCGGAAGCGGTACAAGCGGTGCAGCAATTTACACTGCAAATGATGTAGTACTCACTCTGAAAGGAAAAGCCGGAAGTAAGGTTCAGTCGGATCATATCACTCTGGATGCATCAGCCGGTGGCTTGGTAATAGACGGAGAAGTATCAGTAATTGCTGGTGGCGCAAACAGCACGGACAGTACGGCGATTATCTCAGGGAACCGTCTGACAATTGAAAAAGCAGATGCAATAACAGCCACTTATGCAGTTGAGATCCATATGGATGCATCTGCAGATTTGCCATACCTTAAAAACGGAACATACACAGGCAAACTTCTTGTCATCGATAAAGTCGATAATACAAATAAGGTACATATCACAGGTGGAAGATATGATAAAACTTTCTGTGAGCAGTCCTCAAGAAGGGAAGACGGTGGCGTAGAAAACCCGGCGGTAGTATTAAGCGGAGATGTACTGCTGGCGGGGGATACTTCCGAATCTGTCGGTATATTTACTCTTGCAAATGGATATGACATCGTAACCAATGAAGATGCTGAAACTAAAAACGAATACCGGTATTGTGTAACTTATACTGCCGATAATGAGGCATATGCAATCAATCTGAAAAAATTTTCTCAGGGGGCAGTAACAGGAACGCTTGCCAGTGTAATTTCAAATGAACTGGTTGAAGACGGATGGACGGTAAGACTTCTTAATGATGTCGGAACAATTGAGGCACCGTCTGAGGTCACTATAAATAAAAACATCACTTTAGACCTCGCCGGACATACCTACACAGGTGGCATGACAGTCGGCAGCGCTGCTGTAGATATAGCTAATGGATTGATAAGTATTACAAACTCTAAGAAGCTGAGTGTTCAGAATGCAGGACAACTGAATATCAGCGGAAATGACACTCTGACAATCACAGGCGAAAACGGAACAGAGAATATTATTGCGGTAACAGGCGAAAACAGTAAGCTGACTATCTCCAACAATAATGCAGTAATTCTCGGATCAATTACTTCTGGATCCGCAGGCACTGCAGTACTTAGCGCAGGAAAGTACTCTGTAAAACCTGACAGCACATTTATTGCATCCGGTTACGGAATCCGTAAAGATTCAGAGAACCTTTATGTGATTGATAAAGCGTACGTTACAGTAACACTTGCTGATAAGTCGAAGGAATATTTCTTCGATCTGCAGGATGCTTTTGATACGATTGGTGATGCTACAAAATATACTGAATCAACGGTAGAGATATTAAAGGATTTTGAAGGAGCGTATACTCTTAAAGGAACATATTCGACTGAAAAGTCTCCAAACAAAATCACCTTGGACTTTGGTCAGTATGGCCTAACATCTACAACAGCCGAACCGGCATTGACTCTTAATGGTGTTATAGTTGAAATCAGCAGCGGAGTTTTTAAGAACACCTATTCCGGTCCTTCGGGCATAGCTATCAAGCTGGATAACACGAACGGTTACAGTGCACGTCTGGATATTAATGACAAGGCACAGCCCGGCGATGTCAAGGTTTACGGAAGCATCGTCGGAGGTCAGGGAGAAGATTCTAATCAGGCACATGCCGAGGGAGGATATTATTCAGTCAGACCTTCTGCAAAACTGCTTAGCCCAGATGACGGCGTGTTTGTCAACAATGATACACGGTATAGCAGTGAATATCCGTATGTAATCGTAAAAGACAAAGAAGGAAAACAGTTCAAGATAAAGGGCAGCAATAATTTTGATGTACTTTATGCGCAGTCCCTGAGTGCTGCAGTAGAGTATCTGAATGGCAGTACAGAGGAAAATGCCAATATCGTTCAGGTTTCGGATACTGTTTCAAGTGATGCTGTAACTGTCCAACGGACGATGACCTTTGACTTTTATAGCGGAGAGACGGAATCAGTTCATATCGGGGATTATAAGGGAAACATAAGTGCAGAAGGCTCCGGAACAGTCCTTTACATAAAAAGCGGAATGTATCAGTCTGAGCTTACTGCTGCAGACGGTGCGAAGATAGATATTTCCGGAGAAAATGTTACTCAATATACTTATACGAAGTTTGCAAAAGCTCCGAAGGTGGAATATGTAAATTCAGACTATGCGCTTGCCATAGATATGAACGGTACGGAATATCCGATTTCGGTAGTTCCTAAAGCTGCTGTTGAGAATTATGAGGCTGTACTTTCAAAAGACGGAGCAGAGGTTTATTTCAAATCTCTGATACTTGCAGTATCCAATGCACCGGCAGGTTCCACAGTAACACTGAAGAAAGACGCAGGAATTTCCTCGAATGCGGATATTAGAGAAGATTTCACACTTGACCTTGACGGACATACTCTGACGGTTAACAGCTCTGCCAATGTTCCTATTAAGAGTAACCTTACAATAAAGAACGGCAGTATAACAGGCGGTGTAACGGGACAGTCCTTATTCAACCTTTCTAAGAGAGGAATTACGATCACATTTGAAGATGTCAATATGACCTGCGATACACCGATGTACTGGAAGGAACCGGATACCACATGGGTTATAAAGGGCGGTACGTACAAAGTCGGTAAGATGACATCCGGATTTAATATCGCCAACATCATTTGCCGTATCGGGAATAATGCAAAAGGTGAGCCGGGTAAATTTGATATTTCGGACTGGCGATTCGGAAGTATCATGGGCAACAATTATGTTAAATACGAGATAACGGGCGGAGAATTCAGCCTTTCCCCGGATACATCATATATTACTATTCCTGCACCGTACGGAACAGTAAAGACAGCTGATACGACATATAAATATACTGTTAAGGATGTTACCGGTTACGAGGCAAGATTTGACGGAGTATACAATCCGATATACTGGGAAACCATCGGTTCTGCTCTTGAAAATATCGACAGATCCGGCAGACAGGTGATCCAGCTGAAGGATGTGACACTTTCGAAATCTGTTACAGTAAACGATAATGTGGTTCTGACTCTTGGAAAGACATCAGCAGACGGTTATTCATTTGGAACAGGCTCATGTAAGCTGTCTGTTCCGGAAGGAAAGCAGCTTACGATAAAGAACGGAAAACTGTCAGGCGATAAGATTTCATTTGGAACAGACAGAACCGGAAAGGTAATCCTTACTGATCTGGAGCCGGCAGATACGGCATCACCTCTTATCGGGCTTGATACCGGCAGTCATGATGTATCTATAACCGGAGGAAAGTGGGCTCTTATTCAGGACAATATCACTGTAGGAGCATCCGGAAAGCTTGCTATCAGCGGTGGAAACTTTAAGTATAAGCTGAACGAGGAGTATCTTGATACCGGATATCATTTTGTGGTTTCGGGAGATTCAGATTATCCGTATACAGTATCAAATGCGGCGATAGCTGCAGAGGTTTATGACAGCAATAATATTCTGCGTTATTCATGTGACAGCATAGAATCAGCGCTGGCTCTTGCCGGAAATAATGGGACTGTAAAGCTTCTGGATGATGTGCCGGCATCGGAGAATATCACTATAGAAAAAATCGAAGGCCGCGAGAATATCACAATCGATCTGAATGGAAAGAATGTTCCGGGCACGGCAGCATTTATTTCAGTTCTTGGCGGCAATGTACTTATTAAGGGAGGCAGCATATCAAGGGACATCAAGGTCATAAGCAGTGAGAAGGAGACTCCTGCTTCTTTGACGGTGGAAAATGTAACGCTGAACGGTTCTGAAAGTAATCCTGTGGCTGTATACATGGGACATGATTCAAAGTCTGAGCCGTATACACTTAAGTTTGAAGGCAGTACGCTCACGTGGATACTGTTTGCAAATGCTGCACAGATTGACCAGGGAACATCCGGAGGCACATCTGCGCCACTGGAGACTGTAACCATCGGACCGGGACGTTATGATCATGTGATTGTACCGGACGGGGAGGACATAGCCTTTAATATCGAATACGAAGAAGATTCACCAATTCTGATGGAAGAGATTGCAAAATTCTATCTGAAGGACTATGTACCGGAAGGATACATGATTGGTGACAATACGGATCCGACCACAAAGAATGCATATCCGTATGTTATAAAGACTTTCGATAGTGCGGAAGCAAAGATCGTTCATGCTGATAATACAGAGACATATTATGAGAAGCTTGCAGATGCACTTGATAGTGTTTCACAGGTCACCGAGAAAGAGACAGTTGTACTTCTTAAGGATAATCTTACAATCCGAAAAGAAGGCAGTGATAAAGGTGACGGTGCAAATCATGAGCCGGTAGCATTTACCAAAAGCGTGATTTTGGATCTGAATAAAAATACGTTGATTATTGGCGGACAGAAGGACGGTAATAAGTTCACACTTGGTGATATTCCGGTAAGCGAAGGGGAGAGTGTTACCATAAAGAATGGTACGATCACGACTACGATGGACGATCCTTTCAGTTATGCTCACTCCATGTTCCAGATTAAGAAAGGCGCCACGATCACCTTTGAAGATGTCAGTATGACAGGCTACTGCCCTGTTGATTTCCTGGAAGCAGATTCTTCCAACAAGACAACAGCGAATTTTACCGGATCAGATACCGTTGTGAAGTGTTACAGCCCTGTATCCAGTCAGGTGAAAGATTATATAAATACCCTCTTGCAGATCAATGGCGATGGAAGCTATGAATTCAAATCATGGTTTTTCATGCATGATCCTGGCGCGAACCGCGCAGGAATCACAAGACGGATTAACGGAGGAAAGTTTGATATCGAGACCTGGGGAGATACTCAGACAGGAGATTACCAGTATGGTACGACCACATTAAACGGAGGAGATTTCAGTATTTCTCCTGACAATGCACATATAGATATAGCCGGTTCAGATATAGATGTACCTGGTTCGAATAAAATTATAAAGAACTGGGCTGATGGTCAGACAGGTACGGATGCATACCAGTATACGGTAATGAATTCATTTGGTGAGGAAGCTTATGTTCCGGGAAGTGTGCTTGTCGATGGTAAGACGAAGAATAAGATTTATTACCGTACTATCGGTACGGCTCTTAATGATGTTCACGAGACAAAGACTGTGACCCTTTGCGAGGATGCGACTCTGGTCGAAGCAGTTCAGGTGGACTGTATTGACGCTGGAAAAATCACTTTGGATCTCAATGGTCAGCAGTTGTCATTTGATTCTACGGAACATTCTGTTTCAGTAGCAGATGATACAGAGCTTTCATTCATCAACGGTAGTATGCTGAACTTCTATCATCCTGTCGAAAGTACTGAAAGAGGTACGATTTCTTTCGATGAGGGTATAGATTTTAGCGGAAGATTTGATGTCAGATGCGGTAAAGTACGAATTACATCCGGCAGGTGGAAACAGCCTGGAATAACAATAGATCCACCGTATGATCTTAAGATATCGGGAGGAAAATTCTCAACTGAATTTTTCTGGAAAGAATATCTGGAAAAAAATCACTATTTCTTCGAAAACTCTGAAGATGACAGGGATGTGTATCCATATCTGGTTGATCAGGGATGCAAGGTCACATTCGAACTCAATGATCATGGCAGCGAGATAGCTCCTGCAACCGTAAAATCCGGAAATCCAGTCGCTGCTCCGGCAACGCCGTCAGAACCCGGATATACATTTGACGGATGGTTCACTGAAAACGGAATAACATCCGGAAACTGGGGAGATCCGTGGAATTTTGATACCCCTGTAACAGCAGATACAACCCTCTATGCGAAGTGGAATCAGGACAGCTACAATGTCTACTTCAATATGAACGGACACGGTGAGCAGGTAGATACTCAGTCAGTTACATACGGAGAAAAGGTTGTAGAACCTGAAATTCCACAGGAAGAGGGATACACCTTCGGAGGCTGGTTCAAGGACAGATCATTTGATAATGCATGGAACTTCACTACAGATCAGGTTAAGAGCAATATGACTCTCCACGCAAAGTGGGATCAGAATAAATATGAAGTATCCTTTGACATGCATGAACACGGTGTACAGATTGCAAGTCAGTCTGTGGCACATGGCGGTAAGATAGCAGAACCATCAACACCGTCAGAATCAGGATATATCTTCGACGGCTGGTTCAAAGAAGACGGAAGCTCGACAGGAAACTGGGGAGAAAAGTGGAACTTTGAAAATGATACCGTAACCGCAGCAGTAACGCTTCACGCAAAGTGGACAGGGTCAGCGGCTGTTGTTATTGATTCACAGAATACGACATATTACAGAACTGCTGAGGAAGCATTTGCGGCAGCACAGAATGGAGATACTGTAAAGCTCCTTAAACCGTTTGAAGTGACGGAAGCATTGACCGTAAATCACAGCATCACGCTGGATCTGAACGGTCAGACTCTGTCGGGAAGTGATGACAGATATATCATCTCTGTTGAGAATGCTGACTTTACTGTTACAGATACATCTACAGGCAAGACAGGAAAGATAGAAAATACAAGCGCTGATCCGGATTCATATGCTGTCATCCTGGCTGCTGATGATGAAATAAATGAATACGCATTCACTATGACAGGCGGAACGATATCCGGTTATAACGGAGTGGTTTCCGACTGGAATTATCATACTCTCAATATCAGCGGTGGATATATAAGTGCTTCAGGTAATGAGTACAGTACATCACTTTCATGGTGGAGCAGTGTTGTATCGCTGAACATCGACGGCGGATACTTCAAGGGTTCTGTAGAGTATGCCGGTGCAGGATCGATGACCAATCACGGCAATATCACAGGCGGATATTACAGCGACAAGTCTGCACGTTCGTATATGGCGAAAGGCTATGGTGTTCTGGATAATACTGTTGAGGCAACGAAGAAAGAATATCCATACATGGTAGGTCCGGCCTTCAGAGTTGAGTTTGAACTGAACGGACATGGAGACACTTATTATGATGTTCAGTATGTGGGCAACGGCGGCAAAGTCGTAAAGCCGGAGGATCCGACAGAAAAAGGATATACCTTTGACGGATGGTATACAAAGAACGGAATGATAAATCCTGAAACCAAGATGCCTGACTGGGGCGAACGGTGGAACTTCGATACAGATACTGTAACGGAAGATATGACGCTGTATGCTCAGTGGATAGCCACCCTCTACACGGTACGATTTGATTTGCATGGACATGGCAAAAAAGAGATATTGCCTATAGGTTGTCCATATGGATCTAAGGTTGTTGAGCCGGAGAAACCATATGAAGAAGAATGGGTATTCGGAGGATGGTTCAAAGAGGACGGAACAACATCAGGAAACTGGGGAGATCCGTGGAACTTTGAAAAAGATATCGTGACCTCAGAAATAACTCTCCACGCAAAGTGGGACGAGGCTGAGGCAAGTATTACATCTGCAAAACTGACCAGACCGGAATACTATACAAGCCTGACTGCAGCTATCGCATCTGCTTCGGATGCAGATACGGTTACGCTTTATAAAGCTGTAGAGGCAGCGGCTACAATTGTTATAGATAAGAATATCACGCTTGATCTCAACGGATTCAGCATCTCAGGCAACCTTACAGATTATGTAATCAGGGTAGACGGAACGAGTCTTAAGATCACGGATTCTACAACGGGCGATACCGCAAGAGGAAGAATCATCAATACCAGTACATCCGGTAATTCATATGCAGTTGCACTGTTTGGAGATGAAACTGTAAAGGATGATACACTTATCGAAACTGCGGCGATTGATACGCTTACCATAGA
This sequence comes from Lachnospiraceae bacterium, assembly GCA_045616865.1. Taxonomy (GTDB): domain Bacteria; phylum Bacillota; class Clostridia; order Lachnospirales; family Lachnospiraceae; genus Darwinimomas. The sequence goes on from JAZLHO010000009.1 coordinate 24,740, forward strand.
TGGTGTTGCAATCGAAGGATACAATGCTATATGGTCAGATTTCAACTACGACGGCATCGAGATGAGCAAGGGATCTATAACTGCCAGGGCTGATGGAATCGCAGCAGGCTTCTGGAACAACTGTATAAAGCTTGATATATCAGGTGGAGAGATAAAAGGCATGCTTTCATATGAGGGAGCAGGCGGAATAGCTGATGGATATATCGGTGCAATCACAGGCGGTATCTACAGTAAGAAGCCGGACAGGACATTTATCCATCCGGAATATGGTGTTGCAGACAATACAGATGAAACTACTGAGGATGCTTATCCTTATAAGGTAGTACTCCTTAGTGAAACCAGTTATAAGGTTACCTATGATGCCGACGGTGGAGTAGTAAAGACAATAGAAATGACAATACCGGAGAGAACAGTAACGGTAGAAGATATTAGCTATGGTTCGATAATTCCGGATACAAAACAACCGATTGCTTCATGGGAAGGAAAGGTGCTTGACGGATGGTATACAGAATCCAAACCGGAGACCGGAGAACCATCACCTGAATGCAGAGCGTGGGATTTCAATAAGGATGTAGTTACAGAGGATATAACTCTGTATGCGTGGTGGTCTGATGGTGTTGCCGAAGTTTCTTATGAGGAATCCGGTACAACAAAAACACTGCGCTATGCTACATTTGTCGATGCACTTGAGATGGCTTTAAACGTTTCCACGAAAGAAGATGCTGTACTCACTCTTCTCGCTAATGTTGAGAGAACGGAGCCTGTTGGCATAAATCTTAAGAACGGATCCGGAGAGGGAGAAGAGGCAGTTCTTGTACTTGATCTGAACGGCAAATCCATATCAGGAAGTATGGACGGTGCACTGATTCGATTGACCGGAGACGGTAAATTGATTATCTCAGACAGAACAAACACTCCGGGAATGATCAAAAACTCTGCCGGTGATGCTGTCAGCATCGCATACGGTTCACTTATTATTGAAAAAGGTTCAGTCACAGGCAGCAGAGGTGCCGTATATTATGATGCTTCATTGAGTAAGAATCCTCAGGTAACTGTAAACGGCGGCAAGATCAAGGGTGCTTTCTCAACAGGTTCACTTGATACAGCTCATGCGACTATCACCTTGAATGGCGGTGAATATGACAGAAAGAGTGATGGAATGACTTATGTCACTCTAAAGGATGGCTGTACATGGATATACAGAGCTTTCGAAGAATATCAGTATGCAATTGCACCTGATACGGACAAGGTTGTTTCATATACATGGAATACCGAGGGCCCGACCGGAGAAGATATTGAACATACGGAATACTTCGCGGCATTTGAGGATGCTGTAGCATTTGCAAATTCAAAGGATTCAGGAAAGCTTACACTTCTTAATGATTATTCGAAGGATACAGTATATGTTCTGAACAGGGATACAGAGATAGACCTGAATAGTCATGTACTTAACGGCAGCGCTGCCGGACAGGCGCTTATATCTGTTGTCGGAGCAAACCTCACTGTATACGATGGATCAGGAGTTGCCGCAGTGGATGCAGCAGAAGCAAAAGGAAGTTTAAGAAATACTGATCCCTCGGGGAAAGTAATCAGTATGAGCGATCCTTCAAAGAAACTGAGCATAGGTTCAGGCAGATATCAGGGCAGCATAGCTTATGAAAATGTTCAGCAGGGACAGAAGCCTGCAGGCGATATATATGGAGGTATCTACAGCACAGCACCGGGTCACACCGGCAGTTCAGGCGAAATAATATCTGATGGTTACCTGAGAGAAGGATATGAGATTACAGATAATAAAGATACAGAAACGAAGGCTGATTATCCGAAACAGGTAAGCATCAGGGAGCTTAAGGTAACCTTTAATATGAACGGTCATGGTGAGCAGGAACCTGAGCAGACCGTAAAATACGGACAGAAGGCAACTGCGGTGACTCCGTATGTGTCAGATGTTGCATTTGAAGGCTGGTTTACCAAGAACGGAAAGACAGAGAAAAAGCCGGGAACAGAAGAACCTGACTGGGGAGACAAGTGGGATTTCGATACGGATGTTGTTACCGAAGATATAACACTTCATGCAAAGTGGACATCGGCAGCAGTATGTCTGGATTATGCCGGAGTTAAGAAGAATTACAGTTCCATCTTTGACGCGGCAGCAGATGTCAATGCACTTGAGCCCGAATCATCATCATCAGCAATACTTACACTGCTGGCTGATATCAGTGCAAATAATACGCTTGCGTTTAAACTCAAAGACAAGCTGACTCTTACTTTGGATCTTAACGGTAAGAATCTGACAGGATCCATAGCCAATGCAGATCTTATCGAAAAATCAGGCAATGGTCATATGATCATAACTGATGCATCAGCTGATGCTGCCTCAGATAAGTCGAAGTATGGAATGCTTTACAACAGCGGACTTAAGGGCGGAACAGTATCATCGAAACAGGGCGATATCGTAGTTTCCGGAGGTAAGATCAGGGGCGGTATGATCACCGACCCGGATGCGGAAGCAAGTGCAACCGTAACATTGAATGGCGGTCTGTATGATTCTGCAGCATATGCATCAGTGACCGGCAGGGTTAAGCTTGACAATTCATGTGTATGGCTTAGCAGAACTGAAGACAGTACATATCCTTACGAGGTAATCAGCAGTTCAGATCTGGCAGCGACATATACAGCTGGTACAAAGACACTGAGCTTCAACGATCTTGAAAAGGCTGTTGCATATGCGAAAAATCATACTGGCGGAGTGCTGAAGCTTGAAAACAGTTATCCGCTTTCAGATCAGACGGCAAAGACTCTTGAATTTGCAGGGAATGTCACACTTGATCTGAACGGTAAGAGTATTACTGTAAATGGGAACGATCCGGCAGTAAAGTCTGCAGGAAAGATAAGTATACTTGACAGCAGCACCGATAAAAACGGAAGTATCAATAACAGTAATGGTTCTGCATTAGAGGTTGAGTATGTCGACGCAGTAAGCAAGAATATCGTAATATCAGGCGGTAATTTCCTTGGTGCTGTGAAGTATTATGGCATATCGAAAATAACTGCACTGACAGGCGCTGCAGGCGATATAACCGGAGGAAACTTCAGTATATCTCCGACAGATGCTGAGACACTATATTCTGATTTGTATCCAGGTATCTCTGCAGACTTCTGTAAGTTTATGCTTCGTGAGGGATATGGAGTAACCGATAAAGGTTCGGGCAGTACATATCGCTATGCTGTAGGTATCAATAACTATACGGTAACATTTGTCGGCAACGGAGGTATATTTACCGATCCGGAAGCTAAGGATGGAAAGCTTGTTAAAAATTATTCACACGGAGATCCGATCAATCAGCCGGAAATCAATAAGCCTGATGAAACCAAGCTTTTCGACGGATGGTTTACTAAGAACGGAATTCCAAAGGAAGAAACCGGTGAACCTGACTGGGGAAATAAGTGGAATTTCAGTACTGGTAGGATTAGTTCTATCATGACTCTCTATGCTAAGTGGGGAGACAGGATAGCTGTAATAAAGAGGGGCGAAGAGGAGCTGAGCTTCTCCTCTGTTCAGGATGCTATAGATGCTGCAGTATCAGGAGAGACAGTTAAGGTTCTTGACAATGTAACTGTATATCATCCGCTTACTGTTATAGGCAAAGAGCTGACTCTTGATCTTAACGGTAAGACCATTACGGCTAATAAAGAAAGTAAACTCCCGGACATCCTGGAGATCACTAACGGGAATGTCACGGTTAAGAACGGAAAACTGAAAAATGATGCCGGAGGTGGTGTTGATATCACAGGCGGAGTGGCTGCATTGACTGGCCTGACGATAACGACCGATGCAACAGCTCTAAGCACCACAGGTGCAACGACGACAGTAACCGGCACTACTATAACAAGTGATACAGCGGCTGTAAGTATCAACGGCGGAACGACGACATTAAATAATAGTACAGTCACCGGAACCACGGGTATTACTGTAAACCAGCAGACGAATGCTGCGCTTAACATCACAAACAACAGTCATGTGACAGGCAATACCGGAGACGGTATCAATACCTGGTCAAGACAGTACGGAACACCAAAGGGCGGAAAAGCAAAGGGTACATTTGATTTTAAGGATTCGAGTATATCCGGAAAGAAGGATGGTATAAACGGTCAGGACTGGGATGCTTCAAGCATTAGTTCTGCAGATACTACTATTGAAGGCGGAGATATCGCTGTTGACTGGGTCGACGGCGGAGAGGTCGAGGTAACAATTTTTGGGGACAAAGGAGCAATCACAGGCGGATCAGCAGCATTTGGTGGAATGATAGGGGGAACGATTACCGGTACTCTTATCAGCGGCTCGACATTACTTCAGACAGAATTAGCCGAGACTTTGGCCATTACAACATGTGTGATCGCTGTCACAACAATAACAGTCAACCTCTTTACTAAACTTTTTGAGCCAGGGAAGAATAATGAGCCTAAAAAAGAGTATGTTTGTATAGGCTATAATGCAAACGGGGGTTCACCGGAACCGGGAGCTTATTATATAGTTAAAGGAACACCAATAGAAGTTGCAGCTCTTCCGACAAAGGATAAAGCCAGGGCGACAGCATGGAGCTGCAGTACAGGCGGTTCATATCCGGGCGGAGCTATATATATAGCAGAAAACAATACGACTTTTACAGCCGAATATGATTATAAGATAGAGTTTGATACCGACGGCAAAACGGTAAGTGACCCGCCGGAACAGTGGGTACATCAGGGTGGTAAAGCAACAGATCCGAAATCAAGTGTAGTTCCCAAAGACAGAAACTATACGCTGGATCACTGGAATGATGAGAACGGTAATAAGTTTGATTTTAATACGGCCATCGAAAAATCTTATAAGCTTAAGGCTGTATGGAAGGACAGAGCAAGTGTAAAGGTTACTGCAAAGCTTAAGAATGATCTGACTTCTGAGCTTAAGGTCGATTGGAACAGAAATTATCCGACACTTTATGAGGCCTTAGCAGAGGCAAACAAACCATATAATGAAATTGCGGAAAAGGCTCTCGAAAAAATCTCTCTTGATCAGGTGGACATCACGATTACTGTGACGCTGCTGGATGACTTTGTGAATTCATTGGATGCATACTCGGTATCAGGACAGCTGTATGAGACATATGACATCAAAAACGATATAACCTTAAATCTCGAAAAGAATTATGTAAGTCATAGTATTACAGAGCATTTGGAAAATGAAGCTGTGTTTACTGTTGACAAGGAATCAACTCTTACGATTAAAGGTAATGGCTCGATAATATCATACGGAGATGCCTTTGCAATAAATGACGATCTGTCGACTAAAAAGGGCGGCAGCATCAATATTTCTGATGCAACGATAACAGCCGGTAGAGATATTATCAGAATTGATCAATATGGTACATTTAATATCAGCGGTGGAGATTTAACAGCCGGTAGAGATATTGCCCATATTAATCCGGAATCAACAAAGACTAATGCAGAGACAACAGGTGGAATAACCGGAGGTTATATCTCAGGTGGAACTAATATTTACAATGCGGAATGCTATCAGGTGGCTATAACCGGAGGTTATTATACAGATAGTGCCAAGACTGAATTTGACAATGTAGGACTTCCTGCAGGTTACTGTTGGAAGGAATCTGGGTTGCCAGATTATCCGTGGACGGTCAAAAAAGGCAGGGTAGTTAAGTTTGATGCTAAGGGTGGCACACCTGCACCGGAAGCTCAGACAGTTGAGGTAGGTGATAAGGTAGAAAAGCCTGCAGATATGTCTAAAGAAGGATTTATCTTCGATGCATGGTACACCAAAGACGGAACAGAAAACAAAGACGCTGCAGGTAATCCGGACTGGGGTGAGAAGTGGGCTTTTGAAACCCGCACTATCGCTGATACAGACCCGAATCCGCTTTGCCTCTACGCAAAGTGGGATAAGGCGGTAGTAAGAGTTGATTATACTTATCCGGAAACAGGAGAAATTTCTGTTTTACCTGGGTCGGGGTATTATCGTACTATTGAGGATGCATTTGCTGATATAGATATAAAGTATGGTGCTATAGCCAAGGCAGTATTGCTTGAGGATGTAACAGGAAAGGGTTCAGCTCAAAGCAGTGCAGAACTTAAGGTTAAAGGAAGAGGTGCAGCAGATCATGTTGTTACTCTCGATCTTAACGGACATACTCTGACGATGGATTCAGCTCACGGGCAGAAATTTGACATAAGTTATGCTCAGGATGCAGTTGTAAATGCCGGAACGCCTAAGCTCCATGTGACAAGCAGTGCAGCAGGAGGCAAGATCATTGGATATGGTACAACATTTGCAAACGAGGGTGAACTTACATTCAACAGTGGAGTTGAGCTTGCCGGAGATGCATCGAGCAAACTGGTAGTTTCAAATGAAAAGAATGTTGCTCTTAACAAAGCGGGGAAAACAGTATTTGAGAATGCAGTTGCAGATTATATAGAGCTGACCAATACAGACCCTAACAATCCGATACTGATAAAAGACGGCAAGTATACTAATGCAACCATAGGATTAGCTTTATCATCATCAATAGTATCGGTATCAGGAGGAATATTCGATAATATATCAAAGCTCTCACTTACTGACAGCCCTGCGGCCGGTTTATCCTGGGTAAAAAATACAGATGCTTTAACAAAAGATCGGTATCCGTGGACTGTCGGGGATCCGGTTGCATATGTGAGTTACAAGGTAATAGATGGAATAGCAAGACCCGATACATATCATTCATCACTTAAAGAAGCATTTGAAAAAGCCAGCGCTGATGAAGATGCGGATAATATTTTCCTGCTGAAAAATATCACGATAGAAGCAGGTGATGAAGCTGTATTTAATGCGGATGATGAAAGGGAGGATGTTTATTTTGAACTGAATGAACATACCATTACTGTAAACAGCCCGACATCCGCGGCAATTACAGTAAGCGCCCGTAACGTACCACTGACTGTAAATGATTCAAACGGCGAGGCAGGTTCTGTTATTAAAGGAACCGGAAAACTGTTCAGTGTTGAAGGCGGAAGTCTGTTGCTCGGACATGGTGTCAATATCGAGGGAACTGATAGTCTGAACATAGTTGAAGCAAGCGGTGAGCTTACTTTTAACGGAGCAAAATACATCGGTCTTACAGTAGAGCAGAATGGCGGAAAGCTGATCTGTGATCGCGGAACATATACGGATATTAATCTGAAATCAGGTGGCGGAGAGACTGTATATGAAGAAGGCAGCTTTAAAAAGATTGTTTATGAAGTACTGTCAGGAGATCCGGAACTGCATGTAAACGGTGGTATATATGATGGCAATACAAAGAAGGATATTGAAACCAAGAGAGAAAAGGCAGGCTACAATATCACTCTGAATCCTGATACACCGGGATGGGTTGATAATACGGATGAGTCCACAAAGACTGATTACCCGTGGACTCTCGGCAAAGTTGCAGCAAAGATCACAAAGACAGGTATAGAGACTTCGGAACCGAAGTATTACAGGACACTTAAGTCTGCAATCGATGATTCAAAGGAAGGCGATACCATAACATTGCTTGCTTCTGTATCAGATGCTGATGAAGGTGCTGAGGGATACGCATTGAATCCTGACACGACACTTGATCTGGATGGGCATGATATTACTATGAAAGTACTTATATCTGATGGAGCAGAACTTAAGGACTCTAAGGAAAGCGCGATGATCAGAGTTTCAACTATCAGTCAATTGACGGTCAAGAGCAGTAATACTCAGCTGCCGGTTTATGACAACGTCAAAGGCGGATACAGGCTGTTTAATTATAGTTTTAAAGCACTGGGTGTTAAACACGCTAAGCCTTCGGAAGGAATGACATACCATGATTATCAGTTAAAATTTACGACTGCATCAGCTAAGGAAGATGGGTATCGTATCCTTGCCCAGGGCAATCATGGACTTGAATTGGTAATAAAAGCCAAATATAAGGACAAAAATGATGACATAAAGCAAATAGATGTTACTTTTGTAAGTGAGAGAAAAGACATGATTAAGGATTATGGTGAGCAAATGCTGGTAAAAGAAAGCAAAGTATTCAGATCAACTTACCGTGCCGGCAAAGAATTGCCTCATGACAGAACCATAACATCTATAGCAGTCTTTGCATCAAGTTGCGGTATACAGCTTGATACTGAAAACAATCCGAAAACCAGTAGATTCTATACTCAGCAATAGGTTGGTGATTAAGAGATATGCAAAACAAAAAACGTAATATTATAATTGTTATTGCTTCAGCAGCAGCGGTGGCACTTGCCGCCGTGCTGGTGGTGCATGTTGAAAAAAATGAGCCTGAAAATAAGAATCAGGTCGCTTTTGAAGCGATAGTATCTGAAGAATTAAAACCAGATACTGAATCAAAGGAACCGGAAGTGACAGGTTCCGCTAATGGTGATATAAAATCAGAGAAAGCAGATGTGCAAAAACCAAAAGGGAACAATGCGGAGATAAGTGAATCACAGGAAGAGATTTCGAGTAAAAAATCAGAAACGATTATTTCCGGGGGAATAGCTGAAGATGATAAGGCCGGGGAGAACATCGTGCAGGAAGTTATTCAGAATGAAAAATCAGGATCAACCGCTTATAAAGCAATCAGCTCTTCATCCGGCACAATCTATCTTAAGGATTCGGATGTTGATAAGGTAGAATATGGTGTCGCTGATGATGATGGGGATTATGATAAATCAGAACCCGAATCAAAAGCACCAGCCGAATCCGAGTCGAAGCCGTCGGTCGAGCCTGAATCGAAGCCGTCGGGCAACCCCGAATCCAAACCATCAGTTGAACCCGAATCTGAATACGAAGCGGAGTCCGAAACTGGGAATACGGAATCTGAGGAACCGCCAGAGAGCGATATAGATTTGAATACAATTATAGACTATGATACTTATGAAACAGAACTTACAGCAAAGGAAAGGGCGGAAATCAGGGAAAGCTTTGATTCCATCATTGCATATAACGATTGGCTGCAACAGTTGATTCAAAAGAGAAACAATAAAATCACAGAGGGAGCTGTAGGATACGGCGAAGAAATACTAGTTGAATGATTTGCGAAAAATAAGAAAGTATTTTGTCACTCGCAGAAAAATGACAAAACCTGCATTCTGTGATATAATCGATAGATGCTGAATTAATCAGTAATCATAAGTGGAAAGCAAATATGAAAGCAGATAATATGGAAAAAAGAGAATATACAGAGCCACAAATCGAATATATACCGTTTGTTTATGCTGATGAAATGACTTTTAGTGGAGGTGTTGAAGACGAAGAAGAGTCTTATGATGATGAAGTTAGTTCAAACAACTGGATTCCATGATTATTAATCTATCAGAGCATTTTTCTTTGTATATTAAAAATAACGAATGCAAACATAATTAACGGGCTTGGCAGTTATTGCCAGGCCCGAACTGCTATTCTCAAATCTTGCAGGCACATAAGCTGTCTGCTTTTTTCTTGCTTTTTCCCTCAATATGCCCTACAATATACTTACACAGACTTACATAATATTACGCAAAGTTACACAAACTTACACAACAAATCAAAACTTACACAAACTTACACATCGGGAGGGCGATTGATGAACAATGATATTATAAGGAATCCCTTTTCTATAATGTTCGGCAAGGAACCTGTTCAGGCAGTTGACAGAACAAAGATCATCAATGAAATCTGTTCTGTGTTTTCCGACGAGAAGCCGGTTCAGCAGATGTATCTGATCACCGGTATAAGGGGAAGCGGAAAGTCCGCGATCACGGGAAGAATCATGAAGGAATTTTCCGGGATGAAGGACTGGATAGTGATTGATTTAAATGTCGAGCAGCCGATGCGAGAGGCGCTGCTTGGCAGGCTTGCTGCAATCAGCGAATTAAAAGTTTTGTTCAGCAAGGCAAAATTGTCGTTCACTGCATTCGGAATCAATGCTTCTGTGGAAGGTAAAAATGTACCTGTCAATGTGGATGCGGAGCTTGACGCGGCCTTAAATATACTGACGAGACACGGGAAAAGAATTCTGATTACGATAGACGATGTGGTTTCGAACAGTGAGATGAGATCATTTGCCCATTTCTTTCAGTCATGTCTGATGAAGGACTATGATGTATTTCTTCTTATGAACGGTATATTTGAAAATATTGATACTCTTCAGAATGAGAAGTCGCTGACATTTCTTCTCAGAGCACCGAAGATACAGCTCGAACCGTTGAATCTGACTGCCGTTTCGAATCTGTACGGAAGAGTGTTCCGCTACCCGGTGGAAACTCTGAATAGGATGGCTTCGATTACAGAGGGATATCCCTTTGCGGTTCAGGCGCTTGGGTATATCTGCTGGAATAACGCGGCGGATAAGAAGAACATCAAACCGGATGAGTATATGCAGGAATTTGACTATTATCTGGAGGATAATGTTTATGACAAGCTATGGTCAGACATGTCCGATGTTGACCGGGACATTATTACCGCGGTTGTCAACGAAGACAGTAACGCGGCTGATGTGAGGTCGATTATTCAGTCTTCGGGAATAAGTACCAGTATGGTAAGTAATTATAAGAAGAGACTTCTTAAAAAGGGCATCATAAAGGATGTTTATGGCAAATTTGTGTTGTCATTGCCGAGGTTTGGTGAGTTTGTCAAAAGACAGTATGAATTTTAATATTAAAGGAGCTGTCACACCGGCGATTGAAAATCCTGAAAATTCGCGGGCGTACAGCTCCTTTTGATTGCAATACATATTCAGTTTTAATTGCTCTTTCCCAGATAAGCCTCTCTGACCTTCGGGTCTGCGAGAAGCTCAGCTCCTGTACCTGTCATGGTGATCTCACCTGTTTCAAGCACATAGGCGAGGTCTGCGACCTTCAGAGCCATGTTGGCATTCTGCTCTACCAGAAGGACTGTGACGCCCTGCTGGTTGATCGTACGGATGATAGAGAAGATATCCTGTACGACCAGCGGTGCGAGACCGAGTGAAGGCTCATCCATCATGATAAGCTTCGGCTTACTCATGAGAGCACGTCCTACCGCCAGCATCTGCTGTTCACCGCCTGAGAGAGTTCCGGCATACTGCCATGATCTTTCCTTAAGTCGCGGGAACAGGTCATATACCCATTCGATATCCTTCTCGATCTGTTCTTTGTCTTTTCTGAGATAAGCGCCGATCTTCAGATTCTCGAGAACCGTAAGATCTGCAAATACGCGTCTTCCTTCCGGAACCATCGCGATACCTGATGTTACGATATTGTCTATAGGTCTGGATGTAAGCTCATCGCCGTTCCATGTGATAGAACCGCTTTTTGCTTTGACAAGTCCGCTTATAGTACGAAGGGTAGTAGACTTTCCGGCACCATTGGCGCCTATAAGTGTTACTATCTTTCCATCCGGAACATCAAGGGATATTCCACGCAGTGCATTGATTCCGCCATAATTTACATATAAATCTTTTATACTAAGCATATCAGTCCTCCGCTACACCAAGGTATGCATCGATGACTCTCTGATTCTTCTGAATCTCTGCAGGAGTACCGCTGGCGATGAGTTTGCCGAAATCAAGTACATATATCCTGTCTGAGATATCCATAACCAGATCCATATGATGCTCGATAAGGAGTATCGTCTTCTTCAGATCCCTGCGGATCTGTCCGATGAACTCCGTAAGCTCCAGTGTTTCCTGTGGATTCATTCCGGCAGCCGGCTCATCAAGCAGAAGCACTGAAGGATCAGTAGCCAGCGCACGCGCTATCTCGAGTCTTCTCTGCTTGCCGTAAGGAAGAGATGTTGCAAGCTCATCCTTGACATCCAGAAGTCCGACAGTTTCAAGTATCTGAGTAACCTTGGTTCTCTGAGCAGCTTCTTCGTTTGCATTTCCGCGGAAGACTGCAGAGAATACATTGGCTGTAGAATGTCCGTGCATAGCTATCAGTACATTATCGAAAACTGTCTGTGTCTTCCAGAGACGGATGTTCTGGAAGGTTCTTGCCATACCGCGCAGAGTGATTTTATCCGGTGTCGGGGCCAGTACAGGCTGATTTACGAAATACTCAGCGCAGGTGCCCTTATATCCCTTTTTCATTTTACCCTGAGGATGATTACGGACGATAGTCTGCTCGAAGAAATCTATCTCACCGTTTGTAGGCTCGTAGACACCCGTGATAACATTAAATGCTGTCGTCTTTCCGGCTCCGTTCGGGCCGATGAGTGCTACGATCTCGCCTTCATTTACAACCATAGAGAGGTCGTCTACAGCAACGACACCGCCGAACTGCATCGTCACATTTTTCAGTTCAAGTGCTTTCATGATCTTGACCTCCTTCCGCTGTGACCTGCTGATTCGTCAGCAGCTGAATCAAGGACATTGCTCAGATTTTTGCGTTTTCCTTTTTTGAAGGGTCCGCCGTTCTTTTTCCAGGTTCGTATCAGATCCGGAAGCTCTTTATCGCCCATGATGCCTTTACTGAAGAACAGTACGACTACCATGATGATGACTGAGAATACTACAAGTCTGAAACCGTTTCTGAATACATTCGGCGCATTGATTCCGATAAATGTTCCCGAATCGAGACCTCTGAGCCACCATTCGCTTGCGAAGATGAAAAGGAGTGATCCGATGACTGATCCTGTGATGGAACCGATACCGCCGAGTACTACCATGAGAAGTATCTCGTAGGTCATCGAAACCTTGAAGTTGGATGCCTGTGCGATCGAAAGTACCATAGCCATCATAGCGCCTGCAACTCCTGCGAAGAATGAACTGATGCAGAAGGAGAGCTGCTTGGTACGCGCCAGATTGATTCCCATAGCCTCTGCGGCTGTTTCATCGTCACGTACAGCCTTGAATGCACGGCCGTATGTTGAATTGACGAGAAGCACGATAAGGGTGATGCATATAATCGCGATCAGAACCGGTACAAAGGTCGAGAACGACAGTGTCATACTTCCGATGGTAAGCTGCATCGTGGAGGTTCTCACGAAACCCTTGAGCAGGTTGGAACCGTTAGTTACAGGTCCGAGCTTCTCCCACTGGAAGATGGCACGGATGATCTCTGCAAAACCGAGAGTTGCGATAGCCAGATAGTCTGATTTGAGCTTAAGTACCGGAAGACCGATAAGATAAGCAAATAAAGTCGAAAGCAGACCTGCAAGGATCACTGCAACCGTAACTCCGAGTATTGTTCCGAACGGACCCAGTGCCTGTGAAAATGTTTCCGGGAACGAGAAGCGGATGGCAGCATCGAAGTACTGATATACCGTATCACGCTCAGCTGACGGAATAGTGAAAATCGCGTATGTATAAGCACCGATAAGCATGAAGCCTGCGTGTCCGAGTGAAAAAAGACCCGTAAATCCGTTCAGCAGGTTCATCGAAACAGCTGCAAGAGCATAGACCGAACCCTTCTGAAGTACGGTAAGAAGCATGCCAAGCGAATCAGTAGGCTTGATCAGCTGATCCAGTGCAAACACTATGATCATAAATATTATGACTGCTATCAGAGGAATGAAACTTTTCTTTTTAGTATTATTCACCATCACACCTCCTCAGACTTTATCTGTCTGCTTCTCACCGAAGAGTCCTGTAGGCTTGAATACCAGGATGATGATAAGAAGGACAAATGTGAATGCGTCGCTGAATGTTGCAAAGCCGACAGCACCAGTGATGATTCCCTGAGAAACAAGGATAGTATCGAGACCCTTGATCAGGGACTCGCAGATACCGATGATAAATGCACCTATGACAGCGCCCGGTATGGAACCGATACCGCCAAATACCGCAGCAACGAATGCTTTAAGACCCGGCATAGAACCTGAGGTAGGAACCAGTCCAGGGTAGTTGGAGAAGTAAAGAACAGATCCTATCGAAGCCAGAAATGAACCGATAACGAAGGTTGCAGATATGACGTTATTGATCTTGATTCCCATGAGCTGAGATGTCTCGAAATCTTTACTTACAGCACGCATTGCCATACCGATCCTGGTATGGTTGATAAGCCATACAAGTATAAGAACCAGTGCAAGTGTAAGGAACGGTGTTATAGCCGTAACACGTGTTGTAGTGGTTCCAAGGATCACTATCTTATCTGAGATCCACGGGATCTCAGGATAATTCTTGTTAAGACCGCCGGTGATGTATAGCGCGAGGTTCTGAATGAGGTATGATACACCGATGGCTGAAATCATTACAGACATACGGGGCGCTGTACGCAGCGGTTTATATGCTACGCGCTCAATAGTAAATCCCAGAGCTACGGTAACGAGGATCGTAACCGGAATAGCTACATACAGAGGCATAGAAGCTGCAAGATATATCATGACAAGACCGGAAACCATGAACACATCACCGTGAGCAAAGTTTATCAGACGCAGTATGCCGTAGACCATCGTGTAGCCTATGGCGATGAGTGCGTACTGTCCGCCGACTGATATACCTGATAACAGATAAGGTAATACTGTATCAAATAAATTCATTGTATTCTCCAAACCAACTTTTGTATTTATGGACCAAGAACGGCGCCAAACCTTTTGAAGCCTGGCGCCGTCCGGTACTTTTTGTGATTGATTACTGAACCTTAGCCTCTGTTACGAATTCCCATTTACCTGTTTCGGTATTGCAGCTCTTAACGAAGGCTGAATCACGGATAGCGTCACCGACTTCGTCGAGTGCGATATTTCCTGTGACACCTGTGTAGGTAGTTGACGGAATAGCCTTGAGCACATCAGCAGGAGCTGTAGAACCGGCCTTCTTGATTGCTTCAAGTGCGAAGTAGTATGCATCATATCCCATTGCAGATACAGCAGCGATCTCATCGTTGCCGCCGTTGTTTGTCTTAGCTGTTGAATCTGAGTTTACCCATGCCTTGATGCCTTCATCGAACTTAGGATTAGCACCTTCGTTGTAGAATGTTGAAACAGCGATCTGTACGCCTGTTCCCTTTGCAGTATCAAGAACTACGTTGGAATCCCATGTATCACCTGCAAGGATCGGCATTCCGAGGTTCTGAGCGTCAGCCTTTGCGATGATCTGAGCAGCTGCTTCGATGGAAACAGGTGAGAAGAATACGTCACAACCGTTATTCTGTGCGTTTGTGATGTATGTTGAGAAGTCTGATGTTCCCTCAGGGAATACTTCTGATACACAGTTGTCTGCACCGAATGCTTCAATGAAGTAATTCATAAGACCGTTTGAGTAGTCATCACCCTGCTTTGCAAGGCAGTAAGCCTTTGTAGCACCGAGGTCGTTCTTTGCATAGTTTGCAAGAACTGTTCCCTGGAACGGATCGAGGAAGCATATTCTGAAGTATACATCACAGTCTGATGTAACCTGCGGGTTTGTACATGTAACACCGATTGCAGGAACGCCTGCTGCCTTGAATGTATCGCCTGCTGCGATTGAAACGCCTGAACCATAAGATCCGAGGACTACAGAAACACCTGATGAGCAGAGTGTCTGAGCAGCTGAAGGAGCCTTATCGTTTGAAGATGCGTTATCTGCATAAACGAGTTCAACCTTGTATTCCTTGTCACCGATCTTAACGGTAGGTGTCTCATAGTTTGCATACTGCATACCGAGAACTTCCTGCTTTCCGCCGGCACCGTTATCACCTGACTGAGGCTCGAATACACCGATCTTGATTGTGTCGCCTGAGCTGCCTGAGCCGCCGCATGCAACGAGTGAAATTGCCATGATTGCTACGAGAGCAAGTGCGATAAATCTTTTCATAACTATCCTCCTTAAATGCCTCTCCAACAACGAGATTGCATAATGTAACAAAATACGAACCTATTATAGTAGAAACTCGTTCTAAAATCAAGAAAAAAACACGCCTCAGTTCATGAGGCGTGACAAGGGTTTATGGTGTTTTTATGCTTCAAGAAGAGGCAGTCTGGGCAGACCTCCGCGGAAACCGAAGTGATCCATAGCTTTTTTGACACCCGGTACACCGGTCTGTCCGGACCATCGTGCGGATATCTCTGCAACCTTCAGATAAAGTCTGCGCGCTTCTTCAACATGGCCTGATCTGAACATTTCATATACTCTGCAGCATTCATCCGGTATGTAATCTGAACATGCCAGCACCGCACCGATCGCACCTGCCTCAAGGCCTGACATGAATTTCTTCACAGTGCCTGCGAGCACTACAAAATCAAGATCCTCAGTGGCTCTGATATATCCGGAGATGTCATTGACTGAGGTATCCTTCATACCGGCGATATTATCATGCTGCGCACATCTGCAGATGAGTTCAGGGGACAGGCACAGACCGCCTGTAAATCTGGGTGCATTGTATATAAGTACGGGTACAGGTGACCTGTCAGCGATATACTCAAAGTATTTATATAGACCGTCATCTGTAAGAAGGTCCTTGAAATAGAACGGTGTGAGAATTGAAACGAAATCGGCACCGAGATCTGCGGCCTTTTTGGAAAATTCGGCAGCGGAATATGCAGATTCACGACCCGCACCTACCAGCAGAGCTTTTGATGACGGTGTGAGTCTGCGGAGCAGCTTTACCAGTTCAAGGGATTCACCCTCTACCAGAGATCTGAATTCGCCATTGGAACCGAGGGGCATATATCCTGCAAGTCCGGTAGCATTGTACTTTTCTATGTTGTATATTACAGCATCAAAATCCAGAGACTGATCGTCTCTGAATGGTGTAGTCAGCGGAGCGATGACTCCGGACAGTCTGTTTTCAAGCTCTTTCCTGTTCATAATAATCATATTTTACAACACCAGCCGGATAAATAACATAATAAATGGGAAATTCCTTCGGATTTTCTGCTTTGTAAGTCCCAGAAGCAGGGTTAAAGATACGGTTAAAAATATCCTGAAAGATTGTAAAATTACCGGAGATTTAGTATAATTTTATGGATTATAGGGTAGTCTGCCCTTTTGAAAGGAAAGCAACATGGTTCAGAACAAAGACGGAGTCATAGAAATCAACTTGATGGAGGTCCTGAATGCTTTTATTAAAAAAGCATGGCTGGTTGTCCTGTGCGTTATCATTTTCGCAATCGGCGCATTTGCGTATGCATTCTATGGTATCGCTCCGACATACAAATCAAGTGTTTTATTCTATGTAAACAATAACACTACACGCGGAGATGTCGATATTTCAAAGCTGAATATCTCATCTGCAGATATTACGGCAGCTAAAAGCCTTGTCGATACTTATGCTGTTATTCTGAAGACAAGAAATACGCTCAATGAGGTTATCGCCCGTTCCGGTGAGGATATCGATTACAAGAGGCTGAGCGGAATGGTCAGTGCAGCTGCGGTAAATGAAACCGAGGTTTTCCAGGTTACGGTAACAAGCAGGGATCCGCTTCAGGCAGAGCATCTGGCCAATACCATAGCAGATGTACTTCCGGAGAAGATCGCATCTATCGTAGAGGGAAGCTCTGCACGTGTCGTTGATTATGCGGTCATTCCTACGATGAAATCGGCACCGAGTCTTAAAAAGTATGCGCTTACAGGTGCATTGATAGGGTTTGTGGTTGCAGCGGTCATCATCATACTTATGCTGCTGCTTGATTATCAGATTCATAACGAGGATTATCTTATCAATACATATCCGGATATACCGCTGCTTGGTGTCATTCCGGATTTCGATGCAAGAAGAATCTACGGAAAGTATCTTAAGTACGGTGGTAAAAAAAAGTACGGTTATTATAATAAGAATTATTACTACAGCACGGATACAGACGGTACCGGAGAAGGAAGCACAGGCGGTGATACAGCGGCTTCCGGTCAGGCAGACGATACATTGAAGCCGGGCAGGACAAGGAGCAAACGAAACAGGCTTACTGTAAAGAAGGTTGAGAGAAGAGCATCACAGGAAAGGTGATTAGGCATGGGATATTATTCTAAGAATTATTATTACTCAAAAGATTATACCGGTCAGGCAGGCGGAGAGGAGGTTCGCAGCGAGAAAGACCGTATCGGAAAATCATTGAATTTTGCTGCTCGCGAGGCATACAAGCAGCTCAGAACGAATCTGGATTTTGCTCTTGCCGATGTACCGGGATGCAGGTGTGTAGGACTGACAAGTCCTATGAGAGGTGAGGGCAAGTCTCTGACATCGATCAATCTCAGCTATTCACTTGCCGAGGATGGATATAAGGTCATCCTCCTTGAATGCGATCTGCGCCTTCCGTCTCTGGGTAAAAAACTCGAAATCAAACAGAAAAAGGGTTTAACGGAGATTCTTGCCGAGAACGGACCTCTGACATCGATCAATCCGATGTGTGTTATTGAGGAACATGGCGGATATTTTGATATCATGACAGCAGGGAAGATACCACCCAATCCGCAGGAGATTCTGGGATCGTCACGTATGACGGAGTTTATGAATTTTCTCAGATCCATGTACGATTATATCATACTTGACCTTCCGCCTGTTACAGTAGTTGCGGATGCACTTGTTGCATCCAAGGTGGTTGACGGCATGCTGATGGTTATAAGACATGATCATTCCGAGAAGGGTGCGCTTGCAGAGGCCCTGAGGTCTATGGATTTTGCAGGCATCAGAACACTTGGATTTGTATTCAATGCTGCCAATAACGATGACAGCGGCTATTCAAGAAGATATAAGAGATACAGATATTACAGAGGCGGAGCCGGAAAAGGTTACGGATATTACAGGAAGAGCTATTACACCGGTGATTACGGTTACGGCTATGGCTATGGATATGAGAATGTTCAGAGTGAGCAGCCTCGCAGCAATAAGGAAGAAGAAAGTGATAGATATACACACACATCTGATACCGGGAATTGATGACGGATGCGAATCTCTGGAGGAGACAAAAAAGGTTTGCGAGATGATGAGATCACAGGGCGTTAACAGGATTATTGCAACGCCTCATTTCTATGCAGACAGCAGTGATCCGAAAGAATTTCTGCTCAAAAGAAACGAAGCATTCAGGAGCATGGGAGATCTCGTACGTGAATACAATATCAGAAAAGGTGCAGAGGTCAGGTATTTTACCGGCATAGGAAGAGCTGACGGCATAGAGCTTCTGAAGATAGACAGATCGGATTTTATGATGCTTGAGATGGCAAACAAAAGAGTAAATGAAATCGTGATAGACGATCTGATGGAACTGAAATTCAGAAATATCAGACCGATAATTGCTCATCTTAACAGGTACAGCGAGTTCAATAACGACAGATTTATAGAATTCTGCAATATGAACGGAATTCCGATTCAGCTCAATACAGAATGTCTGTTCAGCTTTTTTCAGAGGAGAAGGGCGCTGAAGCTGATTGCGGCAGGAGCGGTACAGTTTATTGCCACTGATTGTCATGACAGTGAAAGAAGAAAGCCGAACCTGAAGGAAGCATTTGATGTGATCAGAGCACATCTCGGTGACGGCATTGCAGAAGAATTTGCGGAGAATGAAGAAAGAATCATATGAGAACCAATAGTAACAGATTCAACAAAAGAAAACTGATACAGCTGGGAATAGCGCTCGGAATACTTGCAGTCGCTTTGCTCATAATACTTCTGCTGGCGATGCTGGTGGAAAAAAATACTGTCCCGCTTTCGGGTGATACACCTGATGGCATAGTGACCAGGCAGCCGGAGGACAAAAAGGTTACCGATGACCGTGTCAATATTGACGGGAAATGGTACAGATATAAAAGAGAAATACGAACGACCCTGCTCATCGGTATAGATGAATTCGGAGAGCTAAGGGAAAAGGATATATATGAGAATCCGCATCAGGCAGACTTTCTGCTTCTGCTTGCAAAGAATGATGATAACGGAGACGTATTCTCCATACAGATAAACCGGGATACGATGACTAATGTCAATACTCTTTCAGTCAGCGGAGACCGGGTTGGAAGGAATCTGGAGCAGATATGTCTGGCATTTTCCTATGGAGACGGAGCAGAGACAAGCTGTAAAAACACGGTTGATGCAGTTAATGAGCTTCTGTTCGGACTTCCGGTCGAAAAATATATAGCGATGACTATGAGCGGAATAGGAGTTCTCAATGATGAGGTTGACGGGGTCACACTGCCGTGCTTCTGTGATTTCCCTGAACTGGGATATAAGAAGGATGAGATAGTCACTCTTACAGGAGATGAGGCGCTTACATATGTACGGGCCCGGGCTATCATGGCTGATCCTACCAACATCTCACGTATGGAAAGACAGAGACAGTATATACTTGCATGGAGTGATATAGCTAAGGATAAGTTCAAGACAGCTAAGGCAGCTACCGAGCTGATCCGGCACATATCGCCGTATCTCTGCACAAACTGTGATTCTGTGACTATGGCAAATATGGCACAGGAGCTGGGTGAATATAAGGGAGCTCCGATATATGTTCCGGAAGGAGAGCTTTACTATACAGGCACAAGAACAGGGCTTGTTGAGTTCTGGCCGGATGATGCAAAACTGAAACGGCTGATTCTGGAGCTCTTCTACGAACCGCTGGATGATCCGGAAAATCCGGAGATTTCAGATACTGATGCTGACGGACAATAAACAATTGAAAAGATACAGGAGGTTCACTGTGAAGAAATTAGTACTGGCACTTATATTTTCATTACTTTTTGCTACGACAGTTTATGCGGCAGGCTTTAAAACTGTTGATGGAAAGAAATGTCTGATCAATGATAACGGGGAGTATGTAACGGGATGGATCACAGAGGAGTATAAACCTGCAGGTGATGATGCAGAGGCATGGAAGAGAGCGGCTTACTATGCAGAAGCAGACGGAACGGTTGCAGTAAGAAAATGGCTGCAGCTTCCTGTTTCAGATGCCGGACAGACCCGGAATTACTGGTTTTATTTCGGTGATGGAGGAAGGAAAGCATGTAATGTAAGCGACAGCGAGTGCATGAATCGCCTGATAGACGGAAAGAATTATGCTTTTGCCAATGACGGACATATGGTAGTCGGATGGGCAAAGGTAAAAGACGATGATGATAATGTGTCAGGATGGCGTTATTACAGGGAAGACGGAACCCGCCAGCCGGAAGGATGGTTCCAGGCCGTTCCGGATTCAAATCTCGATCCTGAAGCAGCGAAGAACGGAACTGTGCTTTGGTACTATGCAGGTGAAAACGGAAAGGTCGTAAGCAATGCACTCAAGACTATCGGCAGCAAAAAATATCTCTTCAATGACAGGGGAGGTATGGTCAAAGGGCTTGTGATAGTAACATTTGACGGAGGCAATTCAAGCGTGTCCGGTATCGAATATGTAAAGACTCAGGATGATGTCGAAAGTGCAAAGGGATGCGGAGACGGCGAGTCCAAGACAGGTCTGTATCTGTTCGGAGAGGACGGAGTGATGCAGATCGGTAAGCACGAGATCATGATCGAAGAGCAGCCATATCAGTTCTATTTCACCACTAGTGGAAACAGAGCGGGCAAGGGATTTACAGGAGTTCAGAACAATCATTTATATACAGATGGCGTACTTACAAAGGCAGATAAGGATGCCAAGCTTGAAATCATCGATCTCAAGAACGGTAAGCAGGCCCTTCTCAATTCTTCCGGTGTTGTCTATACATCGGGAACGCATAAGGATGGCGACGGAACAAAATATAAAGTCAAGAACGGCGTTGTTGAGGTAGTGGATTGATCGTATTTGCTCCGGATTTCGAAAGCGTAATGATTTTTAGAAAACACAGGAGTAGTTTATATAATGTGTAATATTTCGATACTTGGTTCAGGTACATGGGGAACGGCACTTGCCGGAACCTTTGCGCGTGCCGGTAATAAAGTAAGTCTGTGGTCGATATCGCAGGATGAGATAGATGAACTCAAAGCAACTCATAAGCACAGAAATCTGCCGGGAGCAGTTATTCCGGACGGGATTCTGCTTACAAGTGATATGGCTGAGGCTGTCTGTGGTGCTCAGATAATAACAATAGTTGTTCCTTCGATATTCGTACGTTCCACGACAGTGACATTGAAGAAATATCTTGAGAAGGGTCAGATAGTAGCAGTAGCAGCCAAGGGTCTTGAGGAAAAAACGCTGTTCACTTTAAGTGAGGTCATCGAGGATGTCATAGGAAAGAACGGTGACAATCCGGTTGTGGCATTATCCGGACCGACCCATGCGGAGGAGGTTGCGATAAACTATCCTACCACTATCGTATGTGCCAGTGAAAATGAAAGGGCAGCAGGAACAGTACAGGAAGCATTTGTCGGAACCTGTATCAGACCATACCGTAATAATGATATAAAGGGTGTGGAGCTCTGCGGAGCACTGAAGAATATCATGGCTCTTGCATGCGGTATATCTACCGGACTTGGATATGGAGACAATACCAGGGCGGCTCTTATGACCCGCGGTATGTCTGAGATAGCGAGCCTTGGCCGCATGATGGGATGCAATATACAGACATTTTCCGGACTTGCAGGAATGGGAGATCTGATAGTAACTGCCACGAGTATGCACAGTCGAAACAATCGTGCGGGAATACTGATAGGTCAGGGGGTTCCGGTTGATGAAGCAGTCAAAGAAGTCGGAATGGTAGTTGAAGGACTTAATGCACTGCCGGGTGCCAGAGCATTGGCTGAAAAGTACGGAGTAAAGATGCCTATCATCGAGACGATGGGACTTATCGTGGATGGAGTGATCACCCCGGGAGATGCGGTGGAAAGTCTCTTTAACAGGGATCTGAAATCGGAGATATTGTTTTGAAAATGAGAATAAAGTGGTATAGAAGAGTGACTGCACTGATTCTTGCTGCCGTTATGCTGATATCATGCGGTATGCAGGCAATGGCCGCAGAAAAGGATCTGGAAGCAGCGAGCAAAAAGAATCCGGATGTATATGCGTGGCTCACCATACCCGGAACGAATATAGACTATCCGATATGCCAGTCGACGAATGATGTGTACTATCTGTCACATAATTCAAATAAGGGACTGGATGCCAACGGAGCATTATTTACGGAAAGTGCGTACAATACAAAGACATTTGCCGATCCGGTCACAGTTATCTACGGACACAACATGAGATCGGGCAAGATGTTCGGACATCTGCAGGAGACATTTCAGGGAGGCTTTGCCGGGCATGATGAGGCTATAGTGTATATGAACGGAAAGACCCATATATATAAGCTGTTCATCGCACTGCCGGTGGGCGCCAACCATCTTCTGTACGGAAGAAATTTCAATGATAAAATCAGATATAAAAGGTTTCTTGACGAGCTGATGAGCATCAGATCGATGGAGGTGGTTAAAAACGGCAGCATAACACCGAACGTAAATGATAATCTGCTTATCTTCTCGACCTGTATGGGCGGAGGCAGAACAAATGAAAGGTATATAGTAGTAGGTAAACGGATAAGATGAAAAGAATAATTGTTTTGTTAATGGCAGTAATGCTTTCAATAGCAAGTGTGATGACGGTGTCAGCAGCTCCGTATGTTAAAAGTCCGCAGAGAGGCGGTGGTTCAAGTTCAGGCGGTCCCAGTGTATCGGGAAGCATGATCAAATATAAGGACGGAAAGGCAGTTCAGCTTGTTGATGTAACGACAGAATATTCAGCTTCATATCTGAATCAGGTCGAAGCCAAGAATCCGCAGGCTGCCGAGGCATTGAAGTCGTCAGATGTATTGAGGATATCTATTAATAAGGGCGACCGTTCTGACGGACGCAAGGATGTGGTTGTATATACAGACTATCCGGATATGGCATCTATCATATCTGACTCCTCGCGTGCAGCTATGGGCGCAGCTTATGCGTCGGTTCAGGCAGTTAATGGACGTGTAGATCAGTATGTTCCGGCTGTCGGAGATATGGCGGTTAAGGCTGGCTTTGCTCCGGAGCAGTTATATATGGCAGACCTTTTTGATCTGTCATATTATCTTGTGGATTCCAACAATAACTATACCTATAGCGATGACTATAGCGGAGTACATATCGAGATGGCAAGACCGGATCTGAAGGATCAGTTTGTAGCGGTACTGCAGAGAGTCGGGAATGAATGGAAGGTAATTGAGGCAAAATGGGACGGAAATACTCTTTCATTTGATGTCGTTGAACTGACAGAGTTTGCTATCATCTGTGCAGGAGACCTGTCAATTCTGGATTCGAGTGGAAGGCGTTCACCGAAGACCGGTGATCAAACTCTGCTCTGGGCTGCATATGCAATTGGTGCAGCAGTACTGGCAGCCGGTGCATTCTATGCATTTATCCACAGCAGAAAACATGAATAATAAACAGGATGTGAGATCTCTGGATGTGTCCATAGATGAATGGATGCAGATGATACGATCAGGGGCCGGATGTACAGCGAAAGTGATTCCGCACGGGAACAGTATGTGGCCGCTGATACGATCCGATAAGGACATGGTGGAAATCACATCTGCTGAACAGGAATTGAAGCCGGGGGATATCGTGGTCTTCAGACGCAGCGACGGTCAGGCTGTGATACACCGGATTTTCAGGATATCCGGAGATGAGCTGCAGACCTTCGGTGATAACTGTGACAGACCGGATGCGCCGATCAAAAGATCGGATGTGATAGGGATAGCTGCGAGGATACACAGGGGGTCGATTTCATTTGACCCGAATAAGACAGCGGGGCTGGCAGACAAAATTCGCTCATTTACAAAGGAAATACGCAAGATAAGAAAAAAACTAAAAAGCAGGATGATCTCTGAATAATGAGAAGTGACATCATAAAAAAAATAATTGCTGCGCTTTGCATAATAGCATTTGCTGCGCTTGTGATTGCTATCATAAAGGATCGCAACGATGAAACTGCATATGCGGCCAGGATGGAGAAGGCATACAGTGCTATCAATGAGAAGATAAATGAACTGTATACACGCAGGGATGAGCTTAATTATAGAATAGGGAAAATTAGCAGCGAGATAAAAAAACAGGGCGGCAGACAGGCTACGGTTACGTTTCTGCTGAAGGAGCCGGATGATGATCTGATCAGAAGTGCAAAAGAGGTGCTTGACAGGAACTCATGCAAGGCTGATATAGCAGTGTCTCTGGAAGCATTTCCGGGCAAGCCGGGGTGCATAAGCCTGGAGGATATGAAGAAAATGGCCGGTGATGGTTGGAGGATAGTAATCGCACCGGAAAAAACCGGAGATATCAATGAGATAGCCATTGAGATAGGCAAGGCGGGTTTGCCGAGGGCTAAGGCGGTATACTTGGGGGCACAGTACGATCCTGAGGAAATCAATGATACTATCGAGCAGGCAGGATATAACGGAATAAAGGTCATACTTGCTGATGCTTCTCTGCAGATTGATGGGGATGCGGATGCTTCGGTTATCCGTACTGAGGAGTACAGGGCAGACGGAATCAAGGACAGGACATTGAGTGCGATCGGTAATTCTGATAGTATAGCATTGGCAGTAGGTTCACCGAAGCAGACAGAGATATATCCATATGATGAAGAGGTCTTCTCAAGCATGCTTTCAGTAATAAATGCAAGAGTCAAAACCGGTGAGTGTGCTGTCGTGTCGGCAGGCACGGCAGGAGAACGGCAGGAGAGAAATAAGGAGCTTATCGAGGCGATAACGCTGAAGGAGGGTACAGAAACAGCACAGCTTGAGGCTGAGATTGAAGCGATTAATGCTCAGATACATGCTCTTCATAACAATCCGGACGGGGTTATGGCCGAGCCGATTGCATTGCCCGAGAATATGGCGGGAGCCATGGTCAAGGAGGACGGAAATCCTGTCTCCAGGCTGAAAGACAAAACCAAGGGATTTTTCGATGAATTAAAGGACAGGCTGTACGAGAGTGTAAAGGGCTATATTTTGTGGTTTCCCGGCAGGAGACAACTGAATATCCGCGACACACACGGGAAAGTTGAAAAATATTAAAAAAGTGCTTGCAAAGGGCACTTTTTTTTGATATTATGGGGAAGCTGTGGCTAGATAGCTTTGAAACGAAAATTGCTGTGGGTGCGACAAGTACGAAGCACTTGCAGGGAACTTCGTGGAGCGAAGGTCATTTATGCATTATGGCGACAAGTCACTGTACAGCATACAGGAAACATGCGCAAGTCTTACTTATGTAGGAAACTCACGCTAACGGAAAACGTGCGCTCGGGGATAGTCCGGGCAAAAAATGGGTCCGGTACGGACACGCACGGGCATGTGTACAGTCACCACTTGTTGAACCAAAAGTTCGAAAAGGAGGCGACTTTTTTTATGGCAAGTCAGGTAATGAGAATCACACTTAAGGCTTATGATCATCAGCTTGTTGACAGTTCAGCAGCAAAAATCGTTGACACTGTTAAGAAGACAGGTGCTCTGGTATCAGGTCCGGTTCCGCTTCCAACCAAGAAGGAAGTAGTAACTATCCTCAGAGCTGTTCATAAGTACAAAGACTCCAGAGAGCAGTTCGAGCAGAGAACTCATAAGAGGCTCATCGATGTTATCGCTCCGAGCGAGAAGACAATCGACGCACTGTCAAGACTTGAGATGCCTGCAGGAGTTCATGTTGACATCAAAATGAAATAATACTGCGGCGAAAAGTAAAATTTCAGTAACAAAGAAACAAAAAACCCTACCAATATAAAGAGCACGAAATCCGCGCTCCGCTTGTAGGAAGTAAGGAGAGAAAAATGAAGAAAGCAATACTTGCAACAAAAGTGGGTATGACTCAGGTTTTCAATGAGGCCGGTCAGTTAATCCCTGTAACAGTTCTTCAGGCTGGACCTTGTGTAGTAACAAAGGTAAAGACAGCAGAGAACGACGGCTACGAGGCTATTCAGGTAGCATTCGGCAGCGTAAGAGCTAAGCTCGTGACAAAGCCTGTAGCAGGACAGCTTGCCAAGGCAGGCATCGAGAGCGAAGTTATCGAGAAGGCAAACGGTTCCAAGAGAGACGTTTATCCTGTAGGAAGATTCCTCCGTGAGTTCAGATTTGAGAATTCAGCTGACTACTCAGTTAAGGATGAAATCAAGGCTGATATCTTTGCAGCAGGCGACAAGGTTGACGCAACTGCAGTTTCAAAAGGTAAAGGCTATCAGGGCGCTATCAAGAGATTCGGTCAGCACAGAGGACCTATGGCTCATGGTTCAAAGTTCCATCGTCATCAGGGTTCTAACGGTTCATCAGCAGATCCAAGCCGCGTAAGAAAGGGCAAGGGAATGCCGGGCCATATGGGAGCTAAGAGAATCACAGTTCAGAATCTCGAGGTTGTCAGAATCGACACAGAGAAGAACCTTATTCTTGTTAAGGGTTCTGTACCGGGACCAAAGAAGGCTCTTATTACTCTGAAAGAAACCGCAAAGGCTTGATGAGGGAAAGGAGGAAGAACTGAAATGGCTAACGTATCTGTATATGATATCAATGGAAAAGAAGTCGGCAAGTTAGATCTTAATGATGCCGTATTCGGAGTAGAAGTTAACGAGCATATATTACATATGGCAGTTGTTGCTCAGCTTGCAAACAAGCGTCAGGGCACACAGAAGGCTAAGACACGTTCAGAAGTTTCCGGCGGCGGTATCAAGCCTTGGAGACAGAAGGGCACAGGACATGCTCGTCAGGGTTCAACCAGAGCTCCACAGTGGAAGCACGGCGGCGTAGTATTCGCACCGGTTCCACGTGATTACACAATCACTCTTAACCGTAAGGAAAAGAGACTTGCACTCAAGTGCGCACTCTCATCAAGAGTTGCAGCAGGTAAGTTCAAGGTTGTTGATGATTTCGCTATGACAGAGATCAAAACAGCAAAAATGGCTAAGACACTCAGCAACTTAGGAGTTAAGAAGGCACTCGTTGTTTGTCCTGAGGGAGAAACAAACACAATGCTTTCAGCAAGAAATCTTAAGGGTGTTCATCTGGCATCTCCATTCACACTTAACGCATACGATATCTTAAAGTATGACACAGTTGTTGCTGAGAAGTCAGTTATCAATACTATCGAGGAGGTATATGCATAATGGCTAACGTTCAGTATTATGATGTTCTGCTTCGTCCGGTTCTTACAGAGAAGAGCATGGCAGGCATGGCTGCAAAGAAATATACCTTCATGGTTCATCCGGATGCCAACAAGGTTATGATCAAGGAAGCAGTTGAGAAAATGTTCCCGGGAACCAAGGTAGAGAAGGTTAACACTATCAATCTCGACGGAAAGAAAAAGCGTCGTGGACTGGTTGTCGGAAAGACAGCTAAGTCAAAGAAAGCAATCGTACAGCTTGCTGCTGACAGCAAGGATATCGATATTGTAGAAGGATTATGATATTGAATACTTAACGAATACAAGTCGAAGACGCAGTATGAGTTTAGTATGAAAGCATAAAAATTGCACGAACATTATGTGCAGGAAGGAAAAATAATGGGAATTAAAAAATATGGCCCTTATACTCCGTCCAGAAGAGCTATGTCAGGTTATGACTTTGCGGAAATCACAAAGTCAGCACCGGAGAAGAGCCTCGTTGAGTCTTTAAAGAAGAACTCAGGACGTAACAACCAGGGCAAAATCACTGTAAGACACCGCGGCGGCGGTTCAAGAAGAAAGTACAGAATCATCGATTTCAAGAGAAATTCAAAAGATGGCATCGCAGCAAAGGTTATCGCTATCGAGTACGATCCGAACAGAACAGCAAACATCGCCCTTATCTGCTACGCAGACGGCGAGAAGGCTTATATCCTTGCTCCTGAAGGACTTAAGGTTGGTCAGGAGGTAATGAGCGGAGCTGAGGCAGAAGCTAAGGTTGGAAACTGCTTACCACTTGAGAAGGTTCCGGTAGGTGCACAGATTCACAACATCGAGCTTTATCCCGGCAAGGGCGGACAGTTGGTTCGTTCAGCAGGAAACGCAGCACAGCTTATGGCTAAGGAAGGTAAGTACGCAACTCTTCGTCTTCCGTCAGGTGAGATGAGAATGGTTCCGATCATCTGCCGCGCAACGATCGGTATCGTAGGTAACGGTGAGCACAACCTCATCAACTATGGTAAGGCAGGCCGTAAGCGCAACATGGGTTGGAGACCTACAGTCCGCGGTTCTGTTATGAACCCGAACGACCATCCACACGGTGGTGGTGAAGGCAAGGCTCCGGTCGGAAGACCAGGCCCATCAACACCTTGGGGCAAGCCGGCACTCGGTCTTAAGACACGTAAGGGTCACAAGCAGTCAGACAAACTCATCGTGCGTCGTCGCGATGGTAAGTTAGCTAAATAATCGGGGAGGAGGAAAGAATATGTCACGTTCACTTAAAAAAGGACCATTTGCAGATGCTTCTTTATTAAAGAAGATTGCAGAGCTTAATAAGTCCGGACAGAAGACAGTCATCAAGACATGGTCACGTCGTTCAACTATCTTCCCTTCAATGGTTGGTCATACAATCGCTGTTCATGACGGAAGAAAGCATGTTCCGGTATATGTAACAGAGGATATGGTCGGTCATAAGCTCGGTGAGTTCGTTGTAACAAGAACATACCATGGACACCATGCTGATGACAAGAAAGCATCTGCTAAATAATAAGAAAGGCGAAAGGAGGTTTCACAAATGTCAAAAGGACATAGATCCCAAATTAAAAGAGAAAGAAACGCTGTGAAGGATACGAGACCATCTGCAAAGCTTTCTTATGCAAGAATTCCTGTACAGAAGGCATGTTTCGT
>JAZLHO010000010.1:0-6285 GCA_045616865.1 Lachnospiraceae bacterium
CTGTATTTCAAAAGCAGATGAAAGTGTTAAAAAACATCCAAAACATTTAATTAAAAATTTTGCTGAAATAGCAAAGATTATTTAGGGTAAAAGAAGATTTATATTTACAGCGGTTATGAAATGAAACATTTAATTATTTTCAATGAAAAAGCCGGAGATTCGGCATTAAAAGATATTTTAAAAAAGCAAATCAAAGAAGATTTTAATGGTCTTGATTATGAAACATATAATACTGAAGGTCCGAGAAAAGTAATTCCTTTTTTAAGACAATATTTATTAAGTAATAAAGATACTGTTCGTGTTTATGCCTGCGGTGGAGATGGAACAGTAAATGAAGTTGTTAATGGCATTGTTGGTTTTGATAATGCCGAATTGGCAATATTACCAATTGGAACCGGAAATGACTTTGTTAAAATTTATGGTATTGAAAATGATGCTATTAATCAGTATCGTAGCTTTAAACCATTAATCAATGGCGCTCCTATCGAAATCGACTTAAGCAAAATTGATGGTGAAAGTTTATCTGAACCTTGGTATTCCATTAATGTTATTAACTTTGGTTTTGATGCTATCGTCGGTGCTAAAGGAAATATAAATAAGCAAAAAGGCAAAAAAGACCCTTATGGTCCGGCGGCTATTATTCCTGCTATTTTAAGCGGGAGATTTAATAAAATAGTTGTCAAAGCTAATGGTGAGCAATTAAATAAAAAAACATTATTATTAGCAAGCCTGGCACAAGGTCAATTCGTCGGAGGCAAATTTCATGCTTCTCCTAAGAGTGATAACACTGACGGTCTGATTGATGTTGTTGTATTAAAATGTATGTCGTTAGTAATGTTTATTTCATTTTTTGGAATTTATGAAAAAGGGTTATTATTTGATACCCCGAGATTAATGAAAAAAGTATCTTATAGAAGAGCTGAAAATATTGAAATTATTGCTCCTGAAGATATTGACATTTGTGTGGATGGCGAAATGATCAGAGGGAAACATTTCTTTGTAGATGTATGCCCAAAAGCAATCAAATTAGTTCCTCCAGATAAATTTCGTGTGTCAGCACAATGATAAATGCAGAGTAAAATATATACTTTATTATTTCTGCTTTTGCTGCCCTGCGTTTATTATTACCTGGTAATCGGGCACAAAACTTTTATAAGCCTTGAAGATGGATTGCCGCAGCATTATCGAGCATATATTTACTTTTCAAAATAAACACACCGGGTACTTAAAGGTATTTTCTGTTATATGTTAAAGAGGGCAGACTGTCTGATTTCAGACACGCCTGCCTCCTTTGTATATAGCTTTGATGTTTTCCGGTGATTCGCCGCAGACGATGAAGTCTGCATATTTGCCGGCAGTGATGCTGCCGAGTACATCATCCATCCCTATTGAGCGGGCAGGATTGATGGTTGCTGCATTGATAGCGGTGGCCTTATCGATGCCGAAGCGTATGGCATTCAGCATGCATTGATACAGATTTGCAGCGGAGCCAGCTATGGTTCCGTCGGCAAGTCTTGCAATATTATCCTTAAGCCATATATTCTGACCGCCGAGAGTATATTCACCTTCCGGCATGCCGGTACAGCGCAGCGAATCAGAGATGAGACATATGCGATCAGGGAAGAGCTTGAATGCCATACGTACTGCACTTTCATGTACATGAAGTCCGTCACAGATCAGCTCAGCGGAAACATTATCATGTTCAGCAGCGGCACCGATCACTCCGGGATGCCTGTGATGTATTCCGGGCATCGCATTGTAAAGATGGGTCAGATGTCTGGCTCCGGCTTCGTACACTTTTACAGTATCTGCATAACCGGCATCGGTATGTGCTGCTGAAACCGTGCACAGTTTACTTGCCTTTGCGGCAAAGTCAGCAGCACCATCAAGCTCAGGGGCGACATCCACTAATCTGATCAGACCGTCGCAGTCATCATACAGTTTTTTGAATCCGTCATAATCAGGGAGTTTCAGATAATCAGCATTTTGAGCTCCTTTTTTCTTTTCGGAAAAATACGGGCCTTCCATGTGGATTCCCGCGATGCGAGCACCGGCTGCATACGGATCTTCCGAATATTTCTTTGCAGTTACAAAAGCCTCTCCGAGTACATCATAAGGAAGTGTCATCGTCGTAGGACAGAAAGAAGTGATACCGTGCTTCAGATAGTATTCCGCCATCCTCTTCAGACATTCATAATCGCCGTCCGAAAAATCAGCACCCGAATTTCCGTGTGTGTGGATATCAATAAGGCCGGGTATGATATATGCACCCTGCATATCTGTGATTTCATCATTCGCATCAGCATCGGAAAGATCGATGAATTTTCCGTCTGACACTGCAAAATCACCGTATATGAAATCGGTTCCGCTGAATATGTGAGCATTTCTGAATATCATTTCTTTTATTTTATCCGGTCACCTGCGACGATGACCGGAT
This sequence comes from Lachnospiraceae bacterium, assembly GCA_045616865.1. Taxonomy (GTDB): domain Bacteria; phylum Bacillota; class Clostridia; order Lachnospirales; family Lachnospiraceae; genus Darwinimomas. The sequence continues at coordinate 2,438 of JAZLHO010000010.1, forward strand.
ATCCTTTCTCATATGATGTGCACATGCATACTGAAGCATGTCATTTACTTTGCAAGAGATTTCTTCCAGGCTTCAATATATTCAACGGCCTGTTCTCTTGTCGGAGCCTCGGCAAATACACGAAGCAGAGGTTCCGTACCTGAAGGACGGCAGATGACGAATGAATCGTCCGGGAAATATACCTTGCAGCCATCTATGTAGTTGACTCTGTCATACTGCTGTGAGAAGACAGGCAGCTTTGCATTGGCTGTGTCAGGAGTTTTCTTTCCCTCCTCGAAAAGCTCAATGAGCTTCGACTTCTGCTGATCTGAAAGAGGAACGTTATACTCAATCATAGTGCTGTCGCCGTATTTTTCACGAAGTTCTCTGATCATGACACCCGGAGCCTTGCCGGTCTTGCATACCATTTCGATAAAGAGGGCGGAGGCATAGATGGAATCCTTGCCATGGATGTGACCGCGAACTGTCAGTCCTCCTGAAGATTCTCCGCCAAGCACTGCATCGACTTCATCAATCTTTGATGATATATATTTGAATCCTACGGGAACCTCGTAGCATTTCTCTCCAAGTCCTTCAGCAACACGGTCAAGCAGATGTGTTGTGGCAATGTTTCTTACAACAGGACCCTTCCAGCCCTTGTATTCATGAAGATAGTAGTACAGAAGAACGAGGATATCATTGGCAGAGATAAATGTTCCGTCAGAGTCGATTACTCCGAGACGGTCTCCGTCGCCATCGATTCCCATTCCTATATCATAGTGCCCCATGACTACCTGCTCTGCCAGAGGCTTTAAAGTTTCTGCCGTAGGGGCGGGCATCTTTCCACCGAAATATGCATCCTTGTTTGCATTGATCTGATCCACAGTACATCTCGTAGTATAGAAGATGACATTGAACGGATATGTGGAAGAGCCGTGCATGGAATCAAACAGAATACGAGGTCCTTTGTCACAGATCGCTTTTACATCAAGTATTCCTATGATGTCATCAAGAAATTCATTGAACGGATGATGGATGTATTCTATCATTCCGGATGTCAGTCCTTCTTCAAAATCAACTGTTTTGATATTTCCGAGAGAACAGCAGCGTCTTTCGAGGTTTTCAGTCACACTGACAGGAGCATCACGACCTTCCTCAACTATGATTTTGACACCGTTATAGTTTGAAGGGTTGTGAGATGCAGTTACCTCAAGACCATAATGATATCCGCGCTTTTTAACTGTATGCATGATGAGAGGTGTCGGCACGCTGCGATGCATAGTGAGTACCTTGAGCCCGTTTCCGGCAAGAACCTCTGCAAGCCAGTGTGCTGCATTTTCTGACAGGAATCTTCTGTCGTATCCGATCACAACGGGAGTATCATCTTCTCCCAACTCGATGATCCTCTCCGCAAGAGACTGACCTATCATCTGTATGTTGGACATCTGGAAATCGCGTCCTATTTCAGCTCTCCATCCGCCTGTACCGAATTTGATCATAACGCACCTCTTTTAAACTTTATTTGTATTTCTGAATTATATTCTGAAGTCTGTCCCACTTGGATTCGATTTCTTCGACCATTCTGATCTGTGTATGTGTACGTACCAGATTGTGTTCCGGATATGCTGTTCTGAAGTATACATCACCATCAAGATAATCAGCCAGGAAACGCAGCCCCTGTTCATAGGTTGCAATCAGAGCGCCTATCGGCAGAGTATCGATTTCATGTTCTGTAAGCTTTCCGTCACAGCCTTTGATAAAACCGTCTGCAAAAGAATCAAAAAGTTCGATATCACATCTTACCTTATCAACATCAGGCTCATCCTCAACTGCAGTGCATGCACCGGTGCGTACAGCGTCTCCGAAGTCAGACATCGCCAGTCCCGGCATTACGGTGTCAAGGTCCAGAATACACACAGGTTCGCTTGTATATATATCAAAAAGGATGTTGTTAAACTTCGTATCATTGTGAGTAACTCTCAACGGGAACTCACCTCTGTCAAAACTGTCCATCGGATAGAAAGCCGTAGCCTTTCTGTCCAGGATAAATTTTATTTCATTTGCACATGATGCAGCACGGCCCATTTTATCTTCTTCGACAGATTTTATAAAGTTTCTATATCTTTCCCTGGTATCATGAAAGCAGGGTATAGTCTCATGAAGAGTTTCAGCAGGATACTCTGAAAGCTGACTCTGGAAGTGTCCGAAAGCATAGCCTGCTTTTCTGAATTCATCAGGACTGGATGCCATTTCCCGGCACAGAGCATTGCTGATACGCTTTGTTACGCGCCAGTATTCGCCAACTTCATCGATGTAGTAGCTCCTGCCGTCTGCAGCAGGAACGACAGTAAGTACCTCACGCTCAGGATCTCCGCCTGAAGCGATAACTTTTTTGCGCAAAAACTCAGTAACACCAACCATGTTTTCCATAAGCTCATCAGGATGATGAAAAACATATTTGTTGATTTTCTGAAGAACCATCTCTTTTTTCATTCCGTTATCATCGAAAACAAGGAGAACGGTTTCATTGATATGACCGTTTCCTAAACGTCCGGTTTCCACTAATATTCCGGGTAATCCAAAAGCCTTTGCGATTTTTACATACCGTTCATCGACCATATTTCCATATACCTTTCTATCATGATTATCAAGGCAGGACAGTTTGTTCTTATGTGCCTATGATACATTAGCCAGCGGAACTATCTTATCATTATAAATCATCCTAAACAGGATGATATTGACTATCGTTGAAAACACCTCTGCAATCGGGAATGACCACCACACAGCATTGACACCGAAGAGCTTTCCAAGTATGAATGCTGCCGGAAGGATCACAACAAGCTGTCTGAGTACTGAAACTATCAGTGCATACATACCGTTACCGAGAGCCTGATATGCTGAAAGAATCACGATGTTGAAACCTGCAAATATGAAATGTATCGAAATGATGGCAAGTGCGATCTTTCCGATTTCAAGAAGTTCACCTTCAGCATTGAAAAGCTGCATGAGCCACCCGGGGAACAGATTGAAGAGCAGTGTTCCGCAGAACATGATGACGGTTGCCGCTATAACAGCATACTTCAGTGTGCTCATGATACGTTCTTTCTTAGCAGCTCCGTAGTTATAAGCGATGATGGGAACCATGCCGCTGTTCATTCCGAATATCGGCATGAATATGAAGCTCTGCAGTTTGAAGTATACACCGTATACTGTGACTGCAACCTCGGAATAAGCGATAAGTATCGAGTTCATCAGGTAAGTCGTTACTGAGGTGATTGCCTGCATGAAGAATGACGGAATACCAACAGTCAGTATTTCTTTTATTATTGCACCCTGAGGTCTGAAGTTTTTCCATATGACAGATACATCATGATTTTTTGTGATGTTGAAGATCATTGCAAGTATCATAGCGAGGAACTGACCTGCAACTGTGGCGAGGGCAGCGCCCTTGATACCCATTGCAGGGAATCCACAGAGACCGAAGATAAGTATGGGATCGAAGATACAGTTGAATATGGCACCGCAGCCCTGACTTATCATGTTATATATGGTGTTGCCTGTTGCCTGAAGCACACGCTCGAAAGCAACTTCAAGTATGAATCCGACCGATAAGGTGCAGACAGTTGACAGATAAGTTACTCCATATTCAATGATTACCGGATTGGAGGTCTGGGTCGTGAAGAACCATCTCGTTCCGAACAGTCCGAAGAAAAGGAAGATCACAGCCCCTATGAACTCGATGAATATTCCATTGTAGCAGGCTTCCTGAGCATGTCTGCGGTTTCCCTCTCCGAGTGAACGGGAAAGAAGTGCCGCCATACCAACAGCCATACCTACGGAAAATGAAATCATAAGCGACTGGATCGGAA
>JAZLHO010000011.1:0-13895 GCA_045616865.1 Lachnospiraceae bacterium
ATCCGACTTATGATCCAGAATATGCATCTTTTCTGATAATATACCCTCTCTGCTCCCAAGGTTTTCAATGTGAGTGATACCAATATTGGTAAAAACAGCAATGTCAGGTCGTACCATCTCTGAAAGCCTGCTCATCTCTCCGGGTAAGCTGATTCCCATCTCAAGTACAGCAACCTCTGCATTGTCATCAAAACCGCAAAGGGTTACCGGAGTTCCAAGCTGTGAATTCCTATTTCCAGGAGTGGCAAAAACCAATCTGGAAGAGCTAAGTGCAGCAGCTATCATCTCTCTTGTAGATGTTTTTCCTACGCTTCCGGTTATTCCGATAACAGGAATATGAATTTTATTTCTGCAGTATTCAGCTATTTTTTTTACAGCGTCTACCGTATCATCCACTCTGATCAATACTTTATCTGTGTCTGACAACAGTATATCCTGCTGAGACAGAGATACGACTCCGTCTCCGTCAAATACCTGGTGAATGAATCTATGGGAATCTACTTTTTCTCCGATCAATGGAACAAAAAGAGTATCACGGTCAGTATCTCTGGAATCATATGATATTCTGCATATATGATATTTACCATATTTACCGATATCACCGCTGAGAACTGTTCCGCCTGTAATTTCTATTAATTTTTTGATTGAAATATTCAGCATTATTCGATTTCGAGCTCTTTAAGAATCTCTGCTACAGCATCCTGATCTGTGTACGGAGTTACAATTCCGTTTTTATCTATACCACCCTCATGACCCTTTCCGATTATAGCAACCATATCGCCCTTCTGATGATTCTCTATAGCGTATCTTACTGCATCCGGTCTGAGTGGAATATCGATGTATTTACATCCGGTTTTATCAAAAGTCGAGTGAATGTCTCTGGATATATCTTCAAAACTTTCCATGCGATTATTATCTTCTGTAATAATAGCAAAATCTGCATTCTCTCCGACAGCTCTTCCCATTCCGAATCGGCGTTCAGGGGATCTGTTGCCCCCGCATCCGAAGACAACAACGAGGCGCCCGGGCTGATACTCTTTAAGTGTTCTTACAAGATTAACTGTAGAAACCTCATTATGTGCAAAATCAACAATAACCTTCAGATCTTCAGTTGAATGAACAAGTTCCATTCGACCGCAAATGCGTATATCTTCAAGTCCCATTGTGATAATATCGTCCGCGATACCGATATTCATACAAACCGAAAATGCTGCAAGGGCATTATCTGCATTGAAATCACCTGGTATTGAAATACGGCATTTTAATTTTTTATCTCCCTTATGCAAAACAAATTCTGATCCGATAAAATCAGATGTTTGAATAAGCTTCAAATCATCATACCAATAATTTGCCTTTGGAGTAGAACCAAATGTTATCATGTCATCACATTCCGAATTGATCATGATATATCCGGAATGCTCATCATCAATGTTCACAAATCCATGACGGCTTTGTTTAAAAAGCTGAGACTTGCAGTTAAGGTATTCTTCAAAGTCCTTATGCTCACCCTTCCCGATATGATCATTGGAAATATTGGTAAACAAAGCATAATCAAAAATGATACCGTCCACTCTATGCATCATAAAAGCCTGACTGGATGTCTCTATTACCGCATATTTACATCCGTCTTCTGACATTTCAGCAAATCTTCTGTTGATTTCATAGCTTTCCGGTGTCGTATTAAGAGATGAAATATGTTTGTCTCCAATAAATATACCGTTAGTTCCGATATATCCGCATTTCTCTCCCTTCTTTTCGATAAGATGCCGTATCATCAATGCAGTCGTTGTCTTACCCTTGGTTCCTGTTACTGCTATGATAGTCATCTTTTCTGCCGGATACCTGAAAAATGCAGCCGAACAAAGTGCCAGTGCATTTCTTGAATTATCGACTCTATAAACATTTATAGTATCCGGGAATGTGCAGTCATGATCGATTATTACACCGGCAGCACCTTTGTCAGCGATATCGGAAATGATATCATGAGAATCAAAATTCAACCCTTTAAGGCAAACAAAGAGACAGCCCTTGCTGACTTTTCTTGAATCATATACAAGTGCATCATAATCAGTATCATCTTTACCTTTAACCACTGTATATTTCAGATTTTTAACATCAGATATAATCATAATATTCTCCGTAACAATCAAACAGATCCATCATTTATTATTTCGAACACATAGCTTCAAATTCTTCTGAACTCATAAGAATCTCTCTCGGTTTCGTACCCTGTTCAGGACCGACCACACCGGCATCTGCAAGCTGATCCATGATTCTTGCAGCTCTGTTGAATCCGATCCGGAATGCACGCTGCAGATTGCCTATCGATGCCTTCTTTTTATCTATAATATACCTTCCTGCCTGTAGGAAAAGATCGTCTCTTTCATTTCCGGACGATGCAGCTGCCTCTGTGACAGGAAGCACCATCTGACTGAATGTATTTTCATCGTATGATGGAGTAATCTTCTCTTTTAAAATGAAATTGACTACATTATGTATATCCTGTTCAGATACAAATGCACCCTGTGCTCTCATTGGCTTAGGAGCATCCTGCGGATTATAGAGCATGTCGCCATGTCCAAGAAGTTTCTCAGCTCCAACAGTATCTATTATCGTTCTGGAATCAACTCCTGATGTAACTGATAATGCTATTCTTGAAGGAATATTTGCTTTTATAAGTCCGGTTATAACATTGACCGAAGGTCTCTGCGTTGCTATAACCAGATGCATTCCTGCTGCACGTGCAAGCTGTGATATACGCACTATCGCCGGTTCGACTTCACCCTTGCACTGCATCATCATGTCAGCAAGCTCATCAACTATGATAACAATAGTAGGAAGTTTTTCCGGAATTTCTTTATCGTCAAGACCTTCTTCGTTCAGTGAATTTCTTGCGGCCTCAATACAATCGTTGTAGCTTTGTATATCCTTGGCTCCGATAGCTTCAAATTTCTTGTAGCGGTCTTCCATCTCCGCTACAGCCCAGTTCAATGCACCGGTTGCCTTTTTCACATCAGTAACAACCGGTATCAGAAGATGCGGTATCCCGTTATAACATGACAGCTCAACCATTTTGGGATCTATCATGATCATCTTGACATCTTCAGGGGAATATTTATACAAAATGCTCAGTATAAGGGTATTAATACATACTGACTTTCCTGAACCGGTAGCACCGGCAATAAGCACATGCGGCATTTTAGCCAGATCAGCAACTATAGTTTCACCTGCGATATCTTTACCGATTGCAAAGGCGATCTTCGCCTTTGATTCTTTGAAGGCTTTTGTTTCAAGGATATCCCTGAGCTGCACTGTATTACTTTCCTTGTTCGGTACTTCGATTCCGATTGCAGCTTTACCGGGAATCGGAGCCTCAATGCGAATATCAGCAGCAGCAAGAGCCAGCTTCAGATCATCCTGCAGACTCATGATTTTTGAAACCTTTACACCCTGTTCAGGATGAAGCTCATATCTGGTGACAGTTGGTCCACAGCTTATATCTGTTACTGTAACAGATATTCCGAATGTATTGAGTGTCTGCTGAAGCTTTATTGCTGTCTGTTTGTATTCGGAATCAAAACCTGTTAAGGTATTGCGTACACCCTTTGTCAGAAGGTTAAGCGGCGGTATCCTGTACGGTCTGGATTTCACAATGCTGCTTCTCTTTTTTACGTCTTCTCTCAGTTCTTTAAGTTCCGTTGTTTTTTTTGCCTCTTCCATTCTGGCTCTGGTAACTTCATGCTCCGATTCTATGATCTTACCGGCTGCCGTTACGATAGTGCGTTCTGCGTTATCATTAAGGTCTGCTTCTTTCGAATCTTCGGGATAGAATATATCTTCAACGCTTTCTTCATATTTCCGGCTTAGAATATCATTAGCCTTTGCAAAAGCAGCTTTTGTTTCCGCATCTTCATTTTCAAACGGAACTGTATCATCATCTTCATAAGAGGATGGCATGATTATCTTTCCGACAAACGCATTCGGATCGTTTGGTGCTGCAAAATCCTCAGTAGTATTGAATTCATCATTTTCCTTTATATCAATACTGACAGGTTTACCTATAACGGCCGGATCAAACTCTGTATTTTTTAAACGGCTGAGGTCAGTAGCTTCAAAATCGATACCTTCGATTTTTCTCATTGCCTCGGCTTTTCTTAACTGCCTCTGTTCATAAACTTTTGCTGTATGCTCCAGACGTCTTGTAGTGATATCTTCCTTAGCTGCAGAGTAAGCTCTAGATCCACCCTTTTTTACCAGTCTGACTACACTTTTTTCTGAGATAAATACAATAGAAACAACTAAAACAGCAATCAGAACAAGAATTGTTCCGACCTTTCCTATAACACCTGTGAGAACCTCTGCAATAGCTGTTCCGAGTTTGCCTCCTGCATCTCCTCCAAAAAATGCCTCAAGCAAAGTGCATACAGAAACCAGCATGCATAAGCCGGCAAGTATCTTCATCCACATTTTCGGATTTTTATAATTACTGAGAATAAAAGCTGCCATTATAAAAAGTACTATAGGGAATATATATCCGGCAGCTCCGAAAAATCCGAGCTGAAACGTGCGAAGAAGATTTCCGATAGGACCTATTATCGAATTTATGCCTCCGAAATTACTTAAAAACAGCAGTAAGGATATAAGGAAGAAAACGATGAGAGTTATCTCACCGGTCACTGAACCTTTATTTTCGGTAATCTCTGTTTCTTTTTTTCTTGATGTTTTCTTTTTAGCCGTCAATTCAACGCCTCCGGTTTTATTGATATTACTTCATAAAAATCCAACTATATTATACAAAAATGGCCCGTCAATAGCAAGATTGACAGGTCAAAATATTGTGCAAATAAATGCTGTTATAACAACATTTAGTGTTCCAGGATTATTTGTTCAATTATTTCAGCCACACCATTGTCGTCATTGGATGGCGCTATCAAGTCTGCAGCAGCCTTTGTTTCGTCATTTCCATTCTGCATGCAGACACCGGTTCCTGCTTCCCTGATCATCGGAATGTCATTATAACTGTCACCAAAGGCCATAGTCTGAGAATCCTCAAGTCCCAGATATGCCGCGAGTGCTCTCAATGCATCTCCTTTATTGGCTCCGAAAGCATTGATTTCAATGTTATTCTTTATCGAAGATGTAACAATGATATCCTTGAACATGTATCCCAGATTATCCATCAGATACTTTCTGAGCGATTGATCACGTGTATAAGCCATAATTTTCTGAACATTCTTATTTTCTTTCAGCAGATGACTTTTCAGCTCCGGGACAGGATTCCTGTGTTTCCATACCATATCAAGGTAAAATCGATCCTCAATGTAATCAGTTATATTGTTAAACATTTCTGCATTTATAAAACTGTCATTTCCCATATAACAATCATAAGCTATCGGCATCGTATCAAAATAAGAAAGTATATCCAAAGCTCCGGCAAGCGGTATCTCTGAAGTATAGATTTCTTTTCCTGTCCTGATATCAACAACATACGAACCGTTGATAGAAATAATATAGTTTATAAAAGGCATGTCCTTTATTTCCTGCGGAACGGTCCTTAAGAATCGTCCTGTTGCAGGTACTATGTATACACCTTTATCTGCTGCTTCACCAAGTGCCTTATAGGTTCTTTCAGTTATTTTCTTATCTGTTGTCAGCAAAGTGCCGTCAAGGTCGAATGCTATCAGTTTTATTTCACTCATATATACTCCGTCAGTTAAAAATTAAAAATCCGGTATAAGTTCATCAGTTGCTGCACTTATATCCTGCACGTACCCGTTTTCTATACGATAATAATCCAGCAGTTCTGTTGCTTTTTCGCATTCCCGCTTAGTCAGTGTCCTGTTCAGCTCTGGATATTCTTCCGAATACACTACAGGTGTGTACTGCAGCATCAGACTTATCCATGCGTCACCGAAATATTCTATAAAATGTTCCAGAAATGCGGCTGTATTTTTGATATGCAGCGGAAGCACCAGATGTCTTATTATAACACCCTGCCTTATGATTCCTTTATCATCAAATACCGGATTGCCCTTCTGTCTAAGCATTTCCCTGATTGCTTTCAGGGCAATCTCCGGATAATCTTTCTTCCCGGAAAACTTATCTGCCAGAGTGGAATCGTAATACTTGAAATCCGGCAGATATACATCTATATATTTCTCTAACATTTTAAGTGTAGTGACATCTTCATACCCGGAGGAATTCCATACAACCGGAACCTCAGGTTTATATATATCAAAAGCTTCTATAATCCGGGCTGACCATGGATAACCGGTAACGATATTGATGTTGTGCGCTCCCTGTTCTTCAAGTTCTCTGAATATATCTGCCAGCTGCTCAGCAGTATACTGTTTTCCTTTTCCATGATGACTTATAGCTGCATTCTGACAGAATATGCACCCGAGATTGCATCCGCTAAAAAATACGGTACCCGATCCGCGGGTACCGCTTATACACGGTTCTTCACCATAATGAAGCTGATATTTTCCGATTCTTACTTCAGACATCTTACAGCTTTATGCACCTTACATTCTCTTCAAAACCTTCTCCAGACTTTCACGGGCTTTTGCTTTTATCTCTTCCGGATCCAGATGAGTAAACTCACCATTCTTATATAATACATCTCCATCACACACAGTCATCCATACATCTGAACTCTGAGCAGAAAATACAATATTGGAAACAATGTCGAAATCAGGATAAAGATGCGGCTTATCGAGATCCAGCACAATGAAATCCGCCTTCATTCCTGTATCTATCAGACCGCAGTCCTCTCTGCCCTGTGCAAGGGCACCGTTTCTTGTCGCTATTCTCAGTATTTCCTTTGCGGGGATGGCATTGGAATCATGATTCACACCCCTGCATACCATCGCCGCAAGATGCATTTCCTCAAAACAATTAAGATTATTATTGGAAGAAGCCCCGTCTGTACCAATTGTTACAGTTACTCCCCTGTCATAGAATTTCTTGACAGGAGCGATACCTGAACCAAGCTTCAGATTGGAGGATATACAATGTGATACAAACACATGGTGCCTCTTGAGTATTTCGATATCATCATCAGTAACCTGAACGCAATGTGCCGCTGTCGTAGGAATGTCGAAAAGTCCTTTTTTTTCAAAATACTGTGCAGGTGTCATGCCTCTGCGTTTGACGCAGGAATCATGGTTGATCTTTGCCTCAGACATATGTATCTGCATTCTGAGACCGTTCTCCTTTGCAAAGCCGACACATTCTTCAACAGTTTTATCCGTTGTTGTGAATTCATCATGTACTGAAATATCACCTATCATCCTTCCATCACTCAATGACCTGGCGTAATTCATCATTTCCACAGTATCGGTATACGATCTGTCAGAAAAAAAGCTTTTCTCCGGGTCAAAGATGACAATACCATTACAGATATTCGCCTTCATACCTGCAGCATAAAGTCCCTTCGCATATCTGACCAGACACGAGTAGAAATCTGATACTGAAACACATCCGGATGAGATAAGTTCCTCTGCTCCAAGCATTGCGCCCCAGTATTTCTCTTCTGCTTCAAATACAGCTTCAAAAGGAAGGACTTTGGTATTGAGCCAGTCATTAAGTGACAGGCCTTCTCCGATTCCCCTGAGCAATGTCATCGAAATATGGCAATGCGTATTATAAAAAGCAGGCATAATAAGCTTATCTTTTCCGTCGATGACATACTCTTTATCCGATACCAGACCAAGATTATCCGGATCATCACTTCCAATATAGACAAACCTGTCCTTATCAGTCAGAACATACTGATTTCTGACCGGTTCAAATTCTTTGTCTAATATTGTAATGTTTTTGAATAACATTTTAGACCTCACATTTTGATAATCATGCTATGGATTTTATTTTACTCTTTTTTATTAGCCTGTGCAATTAATACATGTATTAAAAAACGAACATGAGCAAATCATATTGACATTGTAATTGCGTTGTGTTAGAATAATGTAAGATTTGTTAGAAACTAACATTCTGATGTTAGATAGGAAAACAAGACTATATGTATAACAAGCGACAGACAATAATTATGGATTATCTCACCAGAAACGGAGAGGCTAAAAATTCTGAGCTTCTTCCTCTTATCGGTGACTGCTCCATGATGACACTTATCAGAGATCTTAATAAGCTTGAAAAAGAAGGTCAGCTTTTGCGAACTCACGGAGGTGCTGTTATTGCCCCTCAGGTGCAGATTAAGCAGGAGCTGGCTTTTGATTACAGGATCAATCAGAACACCTTTGAAAAGGATGATATTGCAAGTATTGCAATAAGTCTTATTCAGGCAAATCATGCATATTACTTTGACTCGGGAAGTACTATTCTGTCGATGGCACAGCAGATCAACGATGAACATCATGCCATCGTTACCAGTGCAGCCAATACGGCCATCGAACTCTCAAGAAGCGGCAATAACACGGTTACTCTTCTGGGCGGACAATTCAGTGCCAATACGCTTTCCTGCTCCGGACCGCAGTCACAGCGTATGCTTCAGGACATCAATATAGATGTGGCATTTATGGCTACATCAGGTTATTCATCCCACGGCGGATTTACAGTCGGTTCTTTATCCGAAGCAGAACTTAAAAGAGAAGTAATAAGAAAATCAGCTCTTACGATAATGCTGCTTGATCATACAAAGATAAACAAAAGCTATCCTTTTACCTTTGCTCAGCTGGATGCAATCGACATCATAATCGGTAATAAGTTTACAGATGATTTCATAGTAGAGGCCGATCAGCACGATGTGCTGCTTTTCTCACCCTCAGACGGAAGAACATCTGATGAACGTATAAATTTATTTGATCACTTAATCAAAAATAATTTTTAGGAGGAATGATTTATGGCAGTTGGTGTATTGATGCCAAAAGAAGGTATCACTGTCGAATCATGCATCATGGGTGCATGGAAAAAGAATGTCGGCGATCAGGTCAAGGTCGGCGATATCCTTTTCAGCTATGAGACTGACAAAGCGGAATTTGAAGTCGAGTCTACTGCTGAAGGTACCATCCTCGCTCAGTTCTTTAATGAAGGCGATGAAGTACCATGTCTTGTTAACGTATGTGCTGTAGGAAATCCAGGTGAGGATTTCTCAGCCCTTGATCCTAAGGGTGGTGCTTCCGCTCCTGCTGCACCGGCTCCGGCTGCTGCTCCTGCACCGGCTCCTGCTGCTGCACCGGCTCCGGCTCCTGCTGCTCCTACAGGACCTGTTGCAACCGGCGTACTTATGCCAAAGGAAGGCATCACTGTTGAATCATGTATCATGGGTGCCTGGAAGAAAAATGTCGGCGATGACGTAAAACTTGGCGATATCCTCTTCAGCTATGAAACAGATAAGGCAGAGTTCGAAGTAGAGTCTACAGCCGAAGGTAAGCTTCTTGCTGTATTCTATAACGAAGGTGATGAGGTTCCATGTCTTGTTAATGTATGTGCAATAGGTAAAGATGGTGATGACTTCGCTTCTCTTGATCCTAAGGGCGCTACTGCAGCCGCTCCTGTTGCTCCTGCACAGACTGCAGCTCCTGCACAGGCAGCCGCTCCGACTCCTGCTGCTGCTCCTGCTGCTACAACATCAGCTGACGGACTTCATATTTCACCACGTGCTAAACAACTTGCATCTAATGCATGTGTAGATGCTTCACTTGCTACACCTACAGGTCCTAACGGACGTATCATTGAGCGTGATGTACGTACTCTCATGGAGTCAGGTATCACTGCTGCCGCTCCTGCAGCTGCTCCTGCTGCTGTGGCTCCGGCTGCTGCTCCTGCACCTGCTGCAGCTGCTGCTGACTATGAAGATGTTAAGTTCTCACCTGTACGTAAGGCTACAGCAAAAGCTATGATGAATTCTCTTCAGGGTTCTGCACAGCTTACACTTAATACAACCTTTGATGCTACACAGCTTCAGAACTATCGCAAGATGTGCAAGGCTATGGAAGACACACCAATCGCAAAAATCACTCTCAACGATATGGTTATGTTTGCAGTTTCACGTACACTGCTCGATTTCAAGGCTCTTAACTCTAACATGATAGACGATACTACATACCGTCAGTTCAATAAAGTTAACCTTGGTTTCGCATGTGATGCTCCTAAGGGACTCTTCGTTCCTGTAGTTAAAAACTGCAATAAGAAGGGACTTCTTGAGATTTCTCAGGAATGCAAGAAGCTTGCTCTTGATGCACGTGACGGAAAGCTTAAACCGGATGACATGTCTGAAGGTACATTCACAATTTCCAACATAGGTGCTTTCGGTGTAATGTCATTCACACCTGTTATCAATCCGCCTCAGGTTGCAATCCTCGGTGTTTGCGGCATTGAAACAAAGATCAAAGGTGTTAAAGACGGTAATATCGTAACTTACCCTGCTATGGGACTTTCACTAACAATCGATCACAGAGTAATCGACGGAGCTCCGGGCGCTCGTTTCCTTAAGGCTCTCTGCGCTAATCTCGAGAACTTTATGACATTGTTAGCTCAGTAATCAATCCATATGGAGGCAAAAAAATGGATAAATATGATGTAGTAGTTTTAGGCGGCGGCCCGGGCGGATATCTCTGTGCTGAGCGTGCTGCACAGGCTGGCTTCAAGGCAGCTGTTGTAGAGAAAAGAGCACTCGGCGGTACATGCCTTAACGAAGGCTGTGTTCCTACAAAAGCATTTCTCTACTGTGCAAAGAACTACAGTGCTGCAAAACATGCTGATACTTATGGTTTCGAAGCAAAGGATGTTAAGATCAATCATGCAGCAGTTGTAGACCGTAAGAACAAGATCGTTAAGACTCTCGTTGGTGGTGTTGGTGCTACTATGAAGTCAAACAAGATCAAGGTTTATGATGCAGAAGGCTCTATCAAGGGACGCGGACCGGAAGGCTTCGAGATCAATGCAGGCAATGAAGTTATCGCCTGTGACAGACTCGTTATCGCAACAGGTTCAGTTACTGCTGTTCCACCGATCAACGGACTTAAGGAAGGTCTTGCATCAGGATTTGTTGTAACAAACCGCGAAGTTCTTGATCTTAAGGAGCTCCCGAAGTCTATCGTATGCCTCGGCGGCGGTGTTATCGGTCTTGAGATGGCATGCTATTTCTCAACAGTAGGAACAAAGGTTACTATCGTTGAGATGATGCCGAAGATTGCCGGACCTACAGATGCTGATATCTGCAAGCTTCTTCAGAAGACATACGAGAAGGAAGGCATGGAGTTCATGCTCAATGCAAAGGTTCAGGAGGTAGGTAAGGATTCAGTTACATACGAAGACGCAACCGGAAAGCATACTATCAAATGCGATAAGGTTCTTCTTGCAGCAGGACGTCGTGCCAATATCGCCGGTGTCAATGTTGAAGCTCTCGGTATCGTAACTGAGCGCGGTGCTATCGTAACTGACAGTCATATGTGTACAAATGTACCCGGTGTATATGCAGTCGGTGACTGCAACGGCAAGCTGATGCTCGCTCATACAGCTTATCGAGAAGCTGAGGTTGCTGTTCATCATATGCAGGGTGTTAAGGATGACATGAGATACGATCATATCCCGTCAGTTATCTATACAAATCCCGAGGTAGCTTCTGTAGGTTATTCAGAGGAGAAGGCAAAGGAAGCCGGATTCAATGTAAAGACATACAAGGTTCCGATGATGATGAGCGGACGTTATGTAGCTGAAACACTTAACGGTGACGGATTCTGCAAGCTTGTATATGATGTAGATAAGAAGTGCCTCGTAGGTGTTCATATGGTTGGAAACTATGCTTCAGAGATGATCTACGGTGCAGCAATGCTGCTCGACACAGAGATGCCGATCGAGAGAATCAAGAAGATCGTATTCCCGCATCCGACAGTATCAGAAGTAATCCGTGAAGGATTATTCATGATCAAATAATAATTAAATTAAAGGAGAAATAAATTATGCCAAAGTCATTATATCTGGATCCTGATAAGACCAGAGCATCAGGTAAGATTTCATTTGCTGATATTCCTGTATGTACATACAAGAAAACTATCAAGCAGGAGCTTAAAGAAGGCAACTATACAAAAGAAGACCTTATCCGTATCTACAGAGATATGGCAATCTGCCGTGAGTTCGAATATATGCTCACACAGATCAAGACACAGGCTGTTTACAACGGTGTAGAAACCACATATCCGGGTCCTGCTCATCTCTCACTCGGCCAGGAGTCATCATGTGTTGGTGAAGCTTATCTTCTCGGCGCTGATGATATTACATTCGGATCACACAGATCACATTCAGAAATCCTTGCAAAGGGTCTTTCATCTATCCAGAAGCTTTCAGACAAAGAGCTGGTTAAGATCATGGAAGAGTTCCTTGGCGGACAGACATATGAAGCAGTTAAGAAGTTTGGCGATACAAAGGACATCAAGGAACTTGCCATCCGCTTCCTTCTCTACGGAACAACAGCTGAGCTTTTTGCTCGTCAGCCGGGTTTCCACCACGGTATGGGCGGATCAATGCATGCATTCTTCCTTCCATTCGGTATCTATCCAAACAATGCTATCGTTGGCGGTTCTGCTCCCGTATCAACAGGTGCTGCTCTCTTCAAAAAAGTAAATGGTAAGAAGGGTGCTGTTATCTGTAAGATCGGTGATGCATCACTCGGCTGCGGTCCTGTATACGAGTCAATGAACTTCGCATCAATGGGTCAGTATACAAAGGTTTGGGAGAAGCCATTCAACAAGGGCGGTCTTCCAATCATCTACAATATCTTCAACAACGGTTACGGCATGGGCGGCCAGACACAGGGCGAAACAATGGCATACGACATGGTGGCACGTTATGCAGCAGGTATCTCACCGAACGAGATGCATGCAGAGCGTGTTGACGGCTGGAATCCGCTTGCAGTTATCGACGCATACAAGAGAAAACTCGACCTTATCAAGAAGGGACAGGGTCCTGTACTCCTCGATGTAGTTACATACCGTCTTGTAGGACACTCAACATCAGATCAGAACGCTTACAGATCAAAGGAAGAAATCGAAGCTTGGAGAGCTCAGGATCCGATCGTTAAGTTCCGTGAAGAGCTTGTTAAGGCCGGAGTAGCATCTGATAAATTCTTTGCTGATCTCCTTCAGGAAACAGCTGATCGTATGACTATGATCTGCAAGGCAGCAGCTGACCAGAGCATCTCTCCATACACAGATTTCGACAAGGAGCCTGACTTCATCGCTAAGACAATGTACTCAAATGAGACAAGAAAATCTATGGATGAGAAGGCTGAAATCCGTGTTACTACTCCTAAGGAGGAGAACGCAGCGTATATCTCAAGATCAAAGAAGGAGCGCTATGCATTTGATGCAGAAGGCAAGCCATTCTCAAAGATCAAGGTTTTCGGTATCCGTGATGCTCTTTCAGAGGTAATCTTCAACAAGTACTATGAGGATCCGACACTCTGCTCATGGGGTGAAGATGTTCGTGACTGGGGTGGAGCTTATGCTGTATTCCGTAACATGATGGATTCTATTCCATATTCAAGACTGTTCAACTCTCCTATCTCTGAGGCAGCTATCGTAGGTGCAGGCGTTGGTTACGCTCTGTCAGGCGGACGTGCTCTTATAGAGCTTATGTACACAGACTTCCTCGGACGTGCAGGTGATGAAGTATTCAACCAGATGTCAAAGTGGCAGGCAATGTCAGCAGGCATCCTGAGAATGCCATTAGTTCTTCGTATGTCAGTTGGTGCTAAGTACGGTGCTCAGCATTCACAGGATTGGGTTGCACTTGTAGCACACATTCCGGGACTTAAGGTTTACTTCCCGGCAACACCATATGAGGCTAAGGGTGTTATGCAGGCAGCTCTTAACGGAACTGATCCATGTATCATCTTCGAGTCACAGAGAATCTATGACAAGGGTGAAGAATTCCACAAG
>JAZLHO010000012.1:0-2148 GCA_045616865.1 Lachnospiraceae bacterium
ATCAGGATCATCCAGACGCGCGTAATCTATTGATGGTACGGTTTCTACAAAATCCTCATAGCCCTCCAGCTTTTTTCGCATTGCAGCCAGACTGTCATCCCAGATACGATCCGGATTAAATGTTTTTACTATATTGTATTTTTTCAGCTCTTCTATAACCTTTGGAGTATCGTATTTTTTGGCATAATCCCTGCCGATCATAATCGGTCCCCAATGTGTATGCATATCTATTACCGGAAACTTTGCCTTTGATGTCGGATGCTCCTCTACTCTGAGCATATTTACAGGGTTAAAATCCTGTACCAGTATATCCATATCAACTTACCTCCGTTTTTTTATTTGTATCATTATCATTTCTCATTATGACATATTTGTCCATGAAAAATACTATAAGCCCGTCTGCAAATCCATAAATAGCCTGAGACAGCATTCCACATATCTGATAAAGAGTCTGATTGTCTACAGTTGCTGTAGTGATCTCTTCTCCCGCAAATCCTCCGCCGAATATTCCATACAATCCATTCTGAAGAGGTGTTCCGATTATTGTTTCTATTATAATGAGGAGAATGACCATTATAGTATAAATGATTGCACTGCGTACTTTATTATTATTTGCTTTAAAAGTGGTATTTCTGTTGGTCACATAAGAAATTACTTTGGCAATAATATTTGAAGCAAGAAATGCTATAAAAGAACCCAGAGCCTGCTTTCCGAACGGCCACACCTCAACCATCTGTGTCTGATTTCTTAACAGTAAATCAATTATTGCCCTTGATGCCAGCTGCGCTACAGCGGCTATCGAACTGAACATGACAAACAGAATTACCTGCATTATATTATTCTTATGTTCTATATCTTTTGCTCTGATTTCAAACATTAAAAGCACCCTTCAATCAATTCTATTTCTTCTCTTGAAAAGCCTGTATTCTCAATAGCTTTAATATTTTCCAGTATCTGTTCCGGTCTGCTTGCTCCGATCAGAACAGAAGTCACTCTTCTGTCTTTTAACAGCCACGACAATGCCATCTGTGAAAGCTTCTGACCCCTTGCACTCGCAATCCTGTCAAGCTTTCGGATAGTCTGATTCACTTCGTCTGTTATATCTGCCTGCTTCAGAAATCTGGGATCAACCGCAACCCTTGAATCTGACGGGATACCATTTATATATTTTCCTGTCAGAAGGCCTTTGGCCAGAGGGGAAAATGTGATGAATCCTATTTTTTCATCTTCTATCACATCAAGTAAACCATCTTCCACTTTTCTTTCAAGCATATTATAACGCGATTGTTCTATAAGACATGGTGTCCCCAGTTTTTGGAGTTCCGCTATCATTTGCCTTGCTTCGTCCGGACCGTAATTGGATATTCCCACATAAAGCGCTTTTCCGCTTCTGACTATATAATCAAGTGCTGACGCTGTTTCTTCTATCGGTGTATCCGGATCCGGTCTGTGATGATAAAACAAATCCACATAATCCAGATGCATCCTTTTCAGACTCTGATCAAGGCTTGCTATCAGATACTTCCGGCTTCCGTGATCTCCGTAAGGTCCGGGCCACATGTCGTATCCTGCTTTGCTTGAAATGAAAAGTTCATCCCTGAAAACATGAAAATCCGCATCCATGTGTTTTCCGAAATTTCTTTCTGCTTCACCATAAGGCGGGCCATAATTATTAGCAAGATCAAAATGACATATTCCATGATCAAATGCTGTCGTAAGTATACTCCTTTGTATTTCAAAAGGAGTTATCTCTCCGAAATTATGCCATAATCCCAGGGAAATCTCCGGCAGAAGCACTCCTGAATTTCCGCATCTCCTATAATTCATATTCTGATATCTGTTATCATTCATAACTGATCCCTCAATATTTATTTTTAATAATTATATCATAAAAAAGTGTCTTCGACACTTCAGCTCCCCTGCCCCTCACTCTTGAGGGGTGAGGGAGTTTTCTTTTTCTCTTAACTGCTTCATAATAGTCTTATGAACATCCTTCAGGAAATATTTAAAGATAATTATGAGCAGATGGTCTATATCTTACATCCTCGTGCTTCCGTCATCGAGAACGTTGATAAGATGATCAATTGTGGTGACCCTTCCTTCGGCGGTGCCATGTATGGCTGCACTTTCTGTGGCAACCTCAAGTTC
>JAZLHO010000013.1:0-3328 GCA_045616865.1 Lachnospiraceae bacterium
GAACGATTTTTGAGGTTCCCGGTGAATATATTATTCTTGATGTGAGACGGGTGGATGAGTTTGCAGAAGGTCACATTCCTGGTGCAATTAATGTTGCAAATGAGGATATTGGGACTGAAGAAATAGCGGAGCTTCCTAATAAAAATCAGACTATTTATGTGTACTGTAGAAGTGGAAATAGAAGTAAGCAAGCGGCAGAGAAACTTGTTAATCTTGGCTATGAAAACATCATTGAGTTCGGCGGAATTATTGACTGGAAAGGTGATATTGAAAAGTGATTTCAGATGCTAAAGATTATATCACTTTTATATTAATAAGGGGTCTGGGGATATCCCCATAGCAAGCAAAAAATTGAGGTAACTCTTTCGGGAGTGAGCCTCATTTTTTTATGGAGTGTGGGAACACTTCCAGTGCTTGCTACAACAGGAGTGTATATACGTATAAGGTAAATAACTCGCACTTACCTAAAATAAATGCCACCTGAAATCAGATGGCATTGTTAACTCTGTTTCTTAAGTTTTTGTTTACAACAATCAGGCAATGACTTTGACCAAGGCATCAGTTCCTTTAATACATCCTCCGGAACGCTGTTCCTTGGATATTCCTTGAGCTGCTCCATAAGATACTTGAAGTACTCAAATGGATTAAGACCATTAGCTTTAGCCGTCTCTGCTATAGAGTACAGCATTGCGCTTGCCTTAGCGCCATTCTTTGAATCAATGATATGCCAGCTGTGCTTGCCGACGCAGAACTTCTTGATACTGCGTTCCGCATCATTATTGTCCATAGGAACTATGGGCTCATCAAGGAATACACGTAGATATTTTTCCTGATTTATGGAATACTTCAGGGCATGATCTAAATCTGTTGAAGATATAACATTATTATTCCATATGTCTTTAACCCACGCAAAGAAAGCATCAACCAGTGGTTTCACCGATTGCTGTCTGTTATTCAGAATCTCCTGCTCTGATTTACCTTTACATAGATTGTCCGCATGGAAAATGGCGGCTATACGCTCAACGCCTTCTTTTGCCACTTGCTGTGCTTTGGTCAGTTTTGCACCTTTTTTAACTGACTTGATAATCTCGGCGTACCTGCGTTTGCAATGAACCCAGCATCCTGAAACCTTCAGGTCCGTACGTCGTTTTTCGAGTGAATGGTAGGATGCATATCCATCAGATACGATGATTCCTTTGTATCCTTCAAGATAACGGTCAATGACCGCCGTGGCTCTTGAACCATTATCATACTCATACAGATATATCTGTTCAGACCCTCCGACACCCGGTGAATGATATACCCACATATAGTCTTTGCTCTGTGGATCATCCTTATCTTTCTCTCCGGACATGATGAACGGCGTCTCGTCACAGTGCATCAGCGGTGCGAGTTTCAGCGTTTCTGTCATCATGCGATGGACGGGTTCCAGATAGTATTCATATATCTTTATCATCCATCCGGCCATTACCTGTCTGGATATGTTTATCCCATCATATCCGTATGCTTCTGAAATACGGTTAAGCGGGAGTGCATTTACGTATTTTGCGGTAAACACAGATGCAGCAAGTGATGGTGTAAGGATACTGTGGCTAAGCAGTCTTTTTGGTGCATTACCTCTGACGATTTTGCTTCCGTCACCATTGCTTGCATATACTCCTATGTGATGCTCAATTACCTTGTATGAAGCCGGAATTCTTTCGAGTTCCTTATAGACTTCATCATCCTTGAGCTTGTGCCAGCCATCAGGCATTTCGCGGTTGAGTGCATCATCATCAAGATAATGATTAACCACCTCGACTTCTATGCCTGACAAATCAACTGCACGCTTTCCTTTAGGACGCTTTCTGATGATTTTTTCAGGAACAACAGCTTCCGCGTCCGGCTCATCAGCCAGACCGTTTTCGGTGATTACTTCTACCTCATTGAGAACAGTAGGGTCATCGAAGTTAAATGTAAGCTGTCCGGGCATTTGTGACAGCTTTTCAGAGCGTTTACCGAATTTCTGGTTAATAAGGATAGCTATCTGCTGCTTTAAGTCCTCTACCTGTGAAATCAGCTCGGTATTCTGCTTAATAATAGCAGTGTTCTGTTCCTGAACTGCGCAGTTCTGCTTACGAAGCTCCTGCAGCATCTCATAGGTCTGAAGGTACAGAATGGCTATGCTTTCCTTAGGAAGATTATTCAGTTCATCAAGTGTAAATGCTCTGTTTTCCATAGCATTATTATACCATAAAAGCAGCCAAAAATCCGCATAAAATGGGTATTTTCAGGCATTTTGAATAACATATTTAACTGTCAAGGAACATATATACAGACCTTTAATAAATATCCGGTCTGACATCTTTTATTACTTTTTTCTGCTCTATGGATAAGCCTTCCATAAGCCAGCGGAACTGCTGGTTTGTAAGCTGTCTGGCTTCGTTTTCATCTCGAGGCCATTGATATGAGCATTCGCCTGTAAGGCGCTTGTAGCACAAAAGCCAGCCGTCACCTTCGAAAAGCAGAGCCTTTATTCTGTCCTTGCGTCTTCCACAGAATAGAAATATACTGTTCGGTTCTGTTGGATCAAGGTCCATAGCTCCGCTTATTATGGTCAGAAGACCATCAATCCCGAGACGCATATCAGTACGTCCGGTACGAAGATATATATGTGAGAGCTGTTCATAATCCTTAAGCATTACGTGCAGCCCTCATGATTTTTATAAGAAGCTCGTCAGAAGTACAGCTTCTGACCGGAATAGTAACTCCGTTTACCGAGATATTAATTGTTTCATCGATATCCGGGGATACTGAAATCTGTGGCACGCTACTGACGACTGCCGGCTTAAGGCTTGACTGTGATGGCACGAGTTCAACAAGCGTTCCCGCTGCGGCAGGTATTGGAAGAGAAATTTCAGCAGGTTCAATAGATGATGCTACATTTTCACGGATCTGTCTCAGCCAGTAAAAGTAGGAATTACGGCTGATGTTATTTATTTTGCAGTATTCATTAATGTTCAGTCCTGATGATTTTCGGTCTGCGATAATAGATGCCCAGTACTGCATGCTGAGCTGTTTTTTTACTGCTCTGGCTTCTGCCATAGGTTTGTTCCTCCTTGGTTGAAAAAGTGTAAAACGTTTTAATCTTTTTACATTTTCTCAACTTTTCGGTGATCACGCCATTTGCGAGTTATTTACCTTATACAGAAGATTACGTAGACATTGAAGTTCTAGGACACAACGTAGTAAATTATTATAACGATTTCCCGTAACCAAAATGAGACCATACGAAAGTTACTTGCTTATGGTTTCGTCGCTAAGATATTACTATGAATCTGTTGTAAAT
>JAZLHO010000014.1:0-15010 GCA_045616865.1 Lachnospiraceae bacterium
TTGAGACTTCCTGCGGTGCGCTCAGTCTCGAAGTAAAAACTGATCCCCAAAACGGAAGGTAAACCTGCATTCCGGATACAAAGGGTATATTCTCGGATATCAGGTTTTCGCGCTGACCGGCTGTCAGCTTTTCCAGGTGCAATGCACATGGTAATCCGCTTATCTCGCAAATTTTCGCATAATGCTTTTTTAGAACCGGGAGTCGCGCAGCCATATCAACCGGTGTGATAATAATACACTCGGAATTGTTTAGGGTATGTTTTTCAGTTGCATAGCCGCTTATAAGATAAAATGGTGTCGTCCGTGGCAGTAGGTATTCACTTGAGATGACACGATCTCCAAAGATTTTGCTTAGATACTCATCCATACAAACAATTCCTTGTCTAAATATTACTTGAATTATACATAACAAAATTAGAATTATCAAGTAATAATTAGACAACCGAGTAAAATACCGACATCAACCATGTCGGTTTGAATGTCGGTTTGAATGTCGGTTTGAATGTCGGTTATCTATTCAACAACAATTCCTAAAGAAATCAGCAAAAAAGGAAGGTCTGTCCCATATCATAATATGTCGTTTAACGGTATTCTTTTTTGTAAATATTCATCTTTAGTACTTTAAACTCATCTTTTTCTCTATGATAGACATTTTTTTCTGCTGAGTATTCACTGATTGCATCCAAAAAGTTCCGGCATTTCTCCACCAGGCTGGTGGAGTTTTTGATCTTTGACTCTGATTTCGCTAATTTTCTGATAATCTGTTTTCTGCAACTAAACGTACACATTCCAATACTCTATTCAGGCGAATAGATTCTGATCTGTTCTTATTATTCTTTGGAGATTTTGGTCCTTTCCCTCGCCCGTCGATCTCTACAATGGTAATAATATGTGCCACTGCTGACGGAATATATAGTTCAGATCTGCAAACAATACCAGGATTTCATCCGGTTTCTTTTCTTACTTTACGCTCCTCATCTCTGTTTTTATTTAATGCCTTTCTTCCCGGCTGTCCTTTCCTGATATCGGAATGAGTTGCGTATACAATATTTTCTCTCATATACGGTTCCTCGCAATTAAGTCTTTCTAGAAGATTGCTGTAATGTCCTTGTTACAAAACAAGATTATCTTCTCAAGACAACCTTGATAATGCTTAATACCCTTCCTACACACAGTTCCGATATTTTTATCGGAAAACCAAAAAGCTGTCTTTTTGTTTTGCGTCCTTTAAAACTCTTCGATTTCATTCGAATACTCCTTTTAATTCCAAACTTCTGAATTTCCCCAAAAGTTCCCCAAAAACCGCCCAAAAATCATTTTTGGGAGATTTCTCTTCCCAAAACTTTCATTTTTGGGAAAATCTTAAGTTTCCGTTTTTCCTTGTAAAATCAAGCTTTTTCTTTATTTTAATCAATTCTGCCATTTCCCCAAAAACCGCCCAAAAATCACTTTTGGCAAACCTTGTTATGTCCAGGGACAAATCAAAAATCATTCAAGGGACAAAAAGTTGTATCATCTTTTTCACACCACCAATCCGTGCCCAATTAGCCGTTTATCCTCGTTCAACCATTGCCGTATATCATTGTCCGATTTAATCCGTTCCGACCCAATTATTAGCCCCATTGTTCGCGCCCAATTATCAGCAAACCATTATAAATCAATGCTTTTATTGGCTTTCTGACGGACGGTTCGATGGTTTCAAACAGCCTCTATGGATACTTTTGCTCATAAAAAATACAAGACCGTGTGGGGTTAATCACAAGGTCTTGCATATGTTTTTGGGAAATTATCTGATAGGGAAAAATTGATAAAAAATTTTGTCCCTAGATAGATTATCTAAAACGTCCCTTTTAAGTGAAATCATTCGTACTCAATCGTAGCCAGCGGCTTCGTTGAAAGATCGAACAACACTCTGTTCACTCCTTTTACTTCTTTGAATATTCTGTCACGAATCTTAAATAAAATCTCATATGGAATCTCAGGTACTGTTGCAGATGTTGCATCTACGGAATTAACCGCACGAATGATGACCATCCAGTCATCAGTTCTCTTTCCATCCTTAATTCCTGTTGATGTGAAATCCGGAACAACCGTAAAGTACTGCCATACCTGACCCTCCAGCCCGGCATTTGCAAATTCTTCACGAAGTATGGCATCAGACTCTCTGACTGCCTCAAGTCTGTCTCGTGTAATCGCGCTTACGCATCTGACTCCGAGTCCCGGTCCCGGGAATGGCTGACGATTGACCATGTTGTCCGGAAGTCCGAGTTCCTTGCCTACGATTCGTACTTCATCCTTATAAAGAAGCTTTACCGGTTCAACGAGTTCGAAATTCAGCTCTTCCGGAAGGCCTCCTACGTTATGATGTGCTTTGATTCCTCCTGCCGATTCCAGAATGTCTGGATAGATGGTACCCTGTCCGAGGAATCTGATTCCGTCAAGTTTTTTAGCTTCTTCCACAAATACATCGATGAATTCTTTTCCGATGATTTTTCTCTTAGTCTCAGGATCGCTTACTCCTGCAAGTTTGCCGAGAAATCTGTCAGTTGCATCAACATATATAAGATTTCCCTTAAGCTGGTTTCTGAAAACCTCTATAACCTGTTCCGGCTCTCCTTTTCTCAAAAGTCCGTGATTGACATGGACACATACAAGCTGCTGTCCGATGGCTTTCATAATAAGTGCCGCACATACTGATGAGTCTACTCCTCCTGATAATGCAAGAAGAACTTTTCCGTCTCCGACCTGCGCCTGTATGGCTTTTACCTGTTCGTCAATAAATGCTTTCGCAAGTTCGGGTGAACTGATTCTTTTCATATCATCAGGTCTTTTGTTTGTGTCCATAGTTATTCCTCCCTAATCCTTTATGTAAAACCTTTTTTCTATATCGTCTATGAAGCATCAGGCTCCATATCATATATCTCACTTTGTTTCGTGTAACTTTCAAGGCTTGCAGCTCCGTTCCAGATCATCCATCCGTCATGAAGACCCGTATCATACAGCGCCTGTATTTCCTTGCCTACATTTTCTGCATAGTATTCTATATGCGGTTCCTTGTATGCATTGTATCCCTGTATCCATGTTCTGACCTTCGCTGGTGAAGGGCACTCCGTCTGCCTTTTTGCTGCCATATCGGCAAACATTTTTACAGTATCATACGGATGCTCCCATGGGATCCATTCTTCGGTGCTTTCATAGTGATCAGGATAAGGCATTCCGCTTATGACATCTGCCACATTGGACATAGCCGGCCAGTACTGTCCGTAGCCTCCTACGAAATCCCCGGATACTTCTCCGAATACATCTGCCCCTACATATACATGCTTTTCATGCAGATGATCTGTCGCATACATCAGGAATCTCTGTATAGCCTGTACCTTGGTCTCTCCGTTTTCGTTTCTGTAATCTATATTGCCTTCCTTCTCTGCAGACTGTGTCCTGTCAGGGAAGCGTATATAATCAAACTGTATCTCATCAAATCCGAACCAGTCTACAGCTTCGCCAGCTATATCCAGCTTATACTGCCATACTCTGCGTGAATAAGGTGTCGGCCAGAAACCGTTTGCAAGTGGTCTGGGATTTCCTTCAAGGTCGCATATAGTGAGTTCGGGGTGAGCTTCTGCCAGAAAATCATCCTGAAATGTTGTCATCCTTCCGATTACATAGAATCCCGCGTCCTTCAGCTTCTTCACACGCATGCCGTATTCCTCGCGGCTGTAATGCGCGGATTTATAAGCTTCCGGGCAGAACGCATGCATCACTTCCGATTCGTAGCCTACATCTTTGTTATCCTGAATGTTTACTACAAATGCATTGATGCCTGATGACTTTGCGATATCTATAAACTCATCCAGATTATCTCCTCCGACCTTACCTGTAAGGTACAGTGACTTGACTCTGTCCGGCATTTCCTTTACAGGATCAAACGACTTGTCTCTGGCATAGTAATCAGGATCGGCCCCGGTTCCTCCTCCGTATTTGTCGCCTCTCAGAGAATTAATCGTAAGATAGTAGGCATCTGTACCCTCCTCAGGCATCTCCTCTTCCGGAATATTGCCTTCCTCATCCGGCACCGGTATCTCCGGCCGCTCTGCTTCCTCTGCAGACTCAGTCACATACCAGCTTTTGATCCAGCCCTTATTAGTGCCGTCTGAAACCTCATAGTACAGGATATTGCCGTATTTATCTTCGCCCTCATAATCACTGACCTTAAGCACAGTTCCGCGCTCCTCGTATGCTCCCAGCTCCGTCCCGCCAGGTTCTGTCAGAAGATTTACAGGTACACGAACATAGACCTCCGGTGGTAATGGTCTCAGACTGATTACCTCTTCGGTCTCATCTTCCGTCTCACTTTCAGCTTCAATTATCTCTGAAATGTCGAGAGGTTCATACTTGGCCTTTTGAGTGCATGCACAGAGAAAAAGTGCCATCCAAAGCGCTGCAAAGACCCATTTTGTACTTCTCTTCATATTTAGTAATTTTATCACATATGAACTCCCTTGACAAATATTCACAAGTAACGGACAATTATTTCGGGAGGAAAACTATGCTTGAATTAAAAAATGTATCCTTTAAAGTAACCGACGAAAACGGTAATAAAAAAACCATTGCCGACAATATCTCTCTTGAGGTCGGTGATAATAAATTTGTCGTAATAACGGGTCCCAACGGAAGCGGAAAATCTACTCTTGCCCGTCTTATCATGGGTATAGAGCAGCCTACTGCAGGCCAGATACTTCTGAACGGAAAGGACATAACTCACGCATCTATCTCTGAACGTGCCAATGCAGGAATAAGCTTCGCTTTTCAGCAGCCTGTACGTTTCAAGGGATTAAATGTGCTTGACCTTCTGCGAATTGCATCCAAGAAGGAACTGAGTGTTTCTGAGGCCTGCTCATATCTTTCACAGGTCGGCCTCTGTGCAAAAGACTATATTAACCGTGAGGTCAATGCTTCTCTCTCGGGTGGTGAGCTGAAGAGAATCGAGATAGCCATGATACTGGCACGCGGGACCATTTTATCAATATTTGATGAACCGGAAGCCGGAATTGATCTCTGGAGCTTCTCGAATCTTATCAATGTATTCGAGGAAATGAGAAATGACATACATGGTTCTATACTTATCATCTCCCATCAGGAGCGTATCCTCAATATAGCGGATGAGATTGTCGTCATCGACGGCGGACATATCACAAAGCGCGGACCTAAGGAAGATATCCTTCCGGGTATTCTCGGAACTACTGCCGCCATGATCATGTGTGATGGTGCGAAGGGAGGTGCCAGATGATCGATAAAATATCTCAGCACATTCTTGAGGAAGTTGCAGACATCCATGAGACACCTGTCGGTGCATACAATTTCCGCGTAAACAGTGAATCTGCAGGACGCAATACGACAGCTAACATTGATATCATCAGCAAGACGGACAAACCAGGAATCGATGTCAGGATTATGCCCGGTACTAAGCACGAAAGTGTCCATATCCCTGTGGTGCTGTCTGAAAGCGGTATCAAGGAAACTGTATATAATGATTTTTATATCGGAGAGGATTCTGATGTAGTCATCGTAGCCGGATGCGGCATTCATAACTGCGGTAATCAGGATTCCGAGCATGACGGCATACACCGTTTCTTCATAGGCAGGAATGCGAAGATGAAATACATCGAAAAGCATTATGGTGAGGGAGATGGTAACGGAAAACGCATTTTGAATCCGGTAACTGAGATTTATATGAATGCAGGTTCTGTTGCGGAACTTGAGATGGTTCAGATCAAAGGAGTAGATTCTACAAAGCGTACTACTCTCGCAAAGCTTGATGCTGATGCAAAGCTGGTCGTTCGTGAGAGACTTATGACTCATGGTGAGCAGTATGCACTCAGTGAATATACTGTAGAGATGAACGGTGAGGGATCGTCTGCAGATGTTGTATCCCGTTCCGTTGCCCGTGACGGTTCCACTCAGGATTACCGCTCCAAGGTGATTGGAAATGCTGCCTGTTCAGGTCATACCGAATGTGATGCTATCATCATGGATCATGCACATGTATATGCTACACCTGAACTTGATGCCAATAATATCGATGCGCAGCTGATTCATGAGGCTGCTATCGGAAAAATAGCCGGTGAGCAGCTTACCAAGCTCATGACTCTCGGTCTAACCGAGTCCGAAGCCGAGGAGCAGATAATCAACGGTTTTTTGAAATAATCATTTCAGCCATATAGGTAAAGATACAAATTATTAAAAGCAGAAGACATCTCACGTCTCCTGCTTTTTTACTCAAAAGGCGGGCTCGCTTCATACTTCAGCGAACCCGCACTTATTATTTCATTAATTCAAATTATTTAGCTTCTTTCTTGTTTCCTACTGCGGCAATGATCCAGAACAGTACAAGAAGTAAAAGTGAGATGATGTATCCCGGTACCTCTCCTACAAGACCGAATGCGTCACAAATCTGTCCCTTAAGAATAAATGCCATAACGATAGGACATACGAACTTAATGCAGAATGAGAAGAACTTGTCAAAGAACTTTGAGTCTTCTCCGTTGTGAACCTCATCTAATGTGAACTTAGGCTTAAGCTCCCATCCAATCATGAGTGACATAAGCATAGCGCCAAGAGGCATCGCAACACCCTCTGACCAGCAATCCATAAAGTCAAGCCAGCAGTCATTCCAGCCTGCAACTTCAAGACCACAAAGCTGTGCCGGAGCGATACCTGTCTCACCGAGACAGCAAACTGCAACGAGGAAAGCCTCTGCCATGATTGCTAATGAGACCCAAAGAGTAACATTTGTTCTGTTAGGTGTTTTTCCCTTAGCTGCCGCACGATCGATGAAGAATGTTGCAAGAACCTCCATAAGTGAAATAGCTGAAGAGATAGCTGCGATAAGTACAAGTGCATAGAAGATAACTCCGAAAAGAGGTCCGAATGTACCCATCTGTGAGAATACATCCTGAAGGGTAACAAAGAGAAGCTTCGGTCCACTAAGTGAAATCTCTGAGTATGGGATACCATTTGCGATTCCGTTAGCAACAGCTGCAGGAATAACAGCGATACCGGCCATCGTAGCTACAAGAGTATCTGCAAATACGATAACACCTGAGTTCTTTACAAGATTCTCCTGCTTTCTGAGATATGATCCGTATGTTACCATAGCACCCATAGCAAGTGAAAGTGAGAAGAACATCTGCCCGCCTGCTGTAGCAAGAACAGAGATAAATCCTGGCTGTTCATCAATGAATCCTGCTGATACAGCATATCCCGGAACGAACATGAACTTAAGTCCTTCAACTGCTCCCGGAAGTGAAAGTGCACGGATGATGATGATAACAAGCATTACGAAAAGTGCAGGCATACCTATCTTATTGAATTTCTCAATACCGCCTGAAACACCGCCCTTAACGATGAGCATGCAGATTACCATGAATACTGCTGTGAAGATTACGCATCCCCATGGTGATGAAAGCATTGAGCCAAAGCTTGCGCCGCCGCTTACATCAGCGAACATTCCGTTTCCTACACCGAATGAAAGCTCTGCAAGGTTAAGGGACATGTACTGGATGCAGTATCCGCCCAGTACCGAATAAAAACTCATGATAAAGAATGGTGCGAGCATTGCCAGCCAGCCGATCCATTTGAACTTCTTGGAAACGGTCTTGTAAGCATCAACAACATTAAGCTTTGTCTTACGTCCCAATGCAAGCTCAGCAGTCATAATAACAAGTCCTACGAATACAGCAAGTGCTAGATATACGATAAGGAATGTGAAGCCACCGGACTTGCCCATCTTGTATGGAAAGCCCCAGATGTTTCCAAGACCAACTGCTGATCCGATAGCAGCGAGGATAAATCCTATATTACTGCCCCAAGATCCTCTTTTCTCTTCCATAATATTTCCCCCTTTTGTAAAAAAACATTTTTAGTATTATATCATTTTTCTGATATTTCTGCAATAAAAACCACCGGAGGGCTGACTCCGGTGATTCTGCTTTATTTATATGGTATTTTGTCTTCAGTCTTTCCTGAATGTCCGTTCCTTTTTTATCAGAATATACCCTGCTCCATCATAGCATCTGCTACCTTCTGGAATCCGGCAATGTTAGCGCCTGCTACAAGATCATATCCGAGTCCGTATCTCTCTGCTGCTGCAGCTGATACGTCATGGATGTTCTTCATCATTTTCTTAAGCTGAGCATCAACCTCTTCTGCTGTCCATACAAGACGCTCTGAGTTCTGTGCCATCTCAAGTCCTGATACACCAACGCCACCTGCATTAACTGCCTTTGAAGGAGCAACTATCATATGCTTCTGTGCGCGAAGGAAGTTAAGAGCATCGTTTGTTGTAGGCATATTGGCAACTTCGATATAGTACTTAACGCCTGATGCTGCGATCTTTTCAGCTGACTCCATCTTGACATCGTTCTGTGTAGCTGCCGGCATATAGATATCAACATCCTTAACGCCCCAGCACTTTTCTCCCTCTACGAACTCGCATCCGAACTTTTCTGCGTATGGCTTGCAGTGCATCGGATCCTTGGCTCTCATTTCAAGTATATAGTTGAGCTTTTCGTCTGTATTTACACCCTCCGGATCATGAATATATCCGTCAGGACCTGCAAAGTATGTAACCTTTGCTCCGAGCTCTTTAGCCTTCTTCATGATACCCCAGCCTACATTGCCGTAACCTGAGATAGCGATTTTCTTGCCTTCGATTGACTCGCCTTCATGCTTGAGAACTTCAAGAAGATAATATACAGCGCCATAGCCTGTTGCTTCCGGTCTGATCAGAGAACCGCCGGATGCAAGGCCCTTACCTGTGAGAACGCCGTTCTCCCAGCAGCCTTTAAGTGTTCTCTACTGTCCGTACATATACATAACTTCCGGGCCGCCTACGCCCATATCGCCTGCCGGAACGTCTACGTCCGGACCGATATATCTGTAAAGTGCTGTCATGAAGCTCTGGCAGAATCTCATAACCTCTGCATCACTCTTGCCTGCCGGATCAAAGTCAGAGCCGCCCTTACCGCCGCCCATAGGAAGACCTGTAAGAGAGTTCTTGAATGTCTGCTCGAATCCAAGGAACTTGATGATTCCTTCGTACACATTCTTCTGGAAACGGATACCGCCCTTGTAAGGTCCGATAGCTCCGTTGAACTGACATCTCCATCCACGGTTTGTATGTACCTTGCCCTCATCATCTGTCCATACTACTCTGAATGTGAACATTCTCTCAGGCTCTGTCATACGGTTAAGAAGGTCTGCCTTCTCATACTCAGGATGCTGATCAACTACAGGGCTGAGTGAAGAAAGAACTTCTTCAACAGTCTGTACGAACTCAGGCTCATTAGCATGCTTTGCCTTGACGTTAGCGATAACGCTTTCAACATATGCATTCATAAATATATTTCCTCCTAAAATTGTGTGATTAATTCTTTGATATCCGCCAGTATTCAGTATGTGTCGCACACTCACCTTTGGATAAATGTTTTACTTCTCCCAGAGATTCCATTTCGATAAAATATCTATGCATGAATAATTCAAAATTACATCCGTTATCCGGATAATTACCGAAATTCTCTGTACCGAACATCAGATCAAATCTCTGTCCTTTGTTAGTATATGATGCTATTCCTGCTTTGGTATACATACCAAGCTTGAAGTAATCTGATATCGGTTTGTATTTTGCGGATAAATGTTCCCGTGACCACTGAAGTCTCTCATCGGCAATGTTTGTATTCCCCCATAAGGATACGAACCTTCCCGGTGTTCCGGCTACCACTTCTGCAGGTATATAGTCGACCTCCACGTCACCGCCTGAAAGAGTATTTACTCCCCATGCGGCAGAGTCTATGACTTCGTCCGCCATGTTTCTGATCAGGTTGGTTACCTCGATGCGGCCGTCCGTCAGGAATCTGATTTTAAGTTCCTTCACGATATGTCGCCACGGTTCTTCTTTCTGTTTCAGGATCACTCCATCTTCAAGAAGTTCGTATTCAACCGGATCATTGTCAGGACAGTTGCAGGTACTGTCTTCCGGTGTATTCCAGATACGGTGCCCGCCATAAAGCTTCCATCCGTCTTCGGTTATCAGTCCGTCGGAACAGTCCTCCGGCTGCTCATAACAGATATTATCCATACCGAGAACTGACAGGTGCGAGACCCTGATTCCGAAATCCAGAGCACACCCTATCTCTGTCTTACCGTCGGTAAGAAAAAGCATTTTTCCGCGATTTGTATTTCTTATCTCAGTTTTCATCAGATGACATCCTTAAGTGATGCGCTCTTTACTTCATCAGCAGCTCTTCTGAGGTCAGCAAGTGATGCACCGTCAAGAAGCATCTTGTAATAGTTGAGAATCAATGTAGCAAGTTCACTGTTTACATCAAGCTGAGAAACCTCTGCAAGAACCTTCTCTGCTGATTCGATACCCTGCTCCATTCCTTCTGTCTCATCGATATATCTGCGAACAGCTGCAGCTGCGCCGAGTGTGATATATGCAGGTGTCACACCGTTCTCAAGAGCAAGTGTCGATGAACCGATCATACGGTCTGAAGGAGCAAGCTTTCTTGCCGGATCTCCGCCTACTCTCTGGCATGTATCCTTAAGAGCAGCATTTGTAAATCTGTGAAGCAGATCTGTGATATGAAGCATGAGCTTCTCAAGCTCTACGCCATACTTCTTAGAGATAGCCATCGCACTCTCAAGCATAGCATTCTGAACGATGATGCGCACATCGGCAACATCGATAGACTCAAAGATATAATCAGGTCCGAGATATCCTCCGAGGTATGCACATGTTGCATGGCCCATGTTATGGATGAAGAGTTTTCTCTTAATAAAGAAATCAAACGGCTCAAACGGAACCATATTTGTGATCTCAGGAATCTCTCCCTTAAATGCCGCCTTGTCAACCGGCAGGAATCCGTAGCTTTCTACACATACACGCATCGGATCTCCGTCCTTCATCTCATCTGTCTGCACAGGAACCATACGTCCGATAGAAGCTTCTACAAGACCTACTGTCTCATCGAACTTCTTCTGCTCTTCCGGTGTCATCTGCTCCTTGAGCATTCCCTCGAAGATCTTGTTTGCATCATTCAGATTTTCACAGATGATGATGTTGAGCGGACCGCCATTATTAGCCCAGCGTTTTCTGATACCTGCCACAACATTCGGAACGATGAATTTAAGGATTCTTGCTCCGACTGCTGTCGCCATGATGTCGCAGTTTGCGATTACATCCGAAGCTGCTTCAAGATCATTTCCGTTAACTGCTGTTACATTCTCTACCAGAACATCCTTATGTCCTTCACTTGAAACATAACGAAGAGGATAGCATCTGTTATCCTGAAGAGTCTTTACAACCGGCTCAGCAACATCGATGAATGTAACTTCATATCCGGATTTGCTGAGCAAAGCTCCGATAAAACCACGGCCGATATTTCCGCCGCCATACATTACTGCTTTTTTCATTTATTATGCTTCCTTCTTTCCGTATAAATCATAAAGTTTGAGAACTTCTTCTGCCGTGCTTACACCTGCAGTCGCGCTTACATCAGAGAGTGATGCTGCAGCTGCACATGCACCAAGCTTAAGAGCCTGCTTCATTCCAAGCTGAGCCTCTGCTGCGTAAAGTACGCCTGCACAGAATGCATCACCAGCACCTGTACTTCCTGCAATATATCCCTTTGGAAGTACGAGACTTGGCATCTCGAAATACTCGTTGTTCTCATCAAGGCCTGCGCCTATCTCCGGACAATGTATAACTGTCCATGTTGATACACCGAGTTCTTTCAGCTTCATAAGGGCTTCCCTGAAGTTCTCTGTATGGAGCACATCATTCTCATCTCTGAGAAGCACTCCCGTTGTCTGCTGTGCTTCAAGCTCATTGATTACACAGTAGTCTGTATACTTAAGCGCCGGTGTAACAAGTCTCTTGAATCTGTCACCGGTTTCTGATACTACATCGATAGATGTCTTGATTCCCATCTGCTGAACTCTGTGGAGAAGTGCAGCCATATTTGTGCCGTACTCTTCGTTTGCTTCATCAAGATGAGGGAGAAGAAGTATGTATCCGATATGGAAGATATCAACATCAAGATTGTTCCAGTCGATGTTCTCTTCACCGTAATGGTTATTGGCACCGCCATATACGAAGAATGTTCTTCCCTTTGTCTGCTCGTTGTTCATAACGAGTGTGTATGATGTTTCTCCGTTTCTGTTAACCTGTGAAAGATCAACATTCGGATATTGTGAAAGCTGCTCGATCATGAAGTCACCCTGCTTGTCGTGACCTGCAACTCCTGCAAGCATAACCTTCATCGATGGATCAAGCTTTGCGATATCAACGCCTGTATTGCATACAGATCCGCCTGTTGAATAGTCTATTCCCTCAAATACATGAGTGAGTTCGTTTTCCTTCGGATATGTTTCGCAGTGGTACATGGTATCAACAATCATGTTTCCTGCGCAGCAAATTCCCTTACCCATAAGTATTCTCCTTATTTTTAATTAATGCCGCCCTTCTTCATCCAAAGACAGATGCCATAATGCTTGATGCATTGGCATCTGTCTTGGTTTGAAGAGTGCTGCCTGTGCTTAACGCTTAGATGAGAGCACTCTCTTCTTTTCTTGTCCAGCCACCGTCACCGATATAGCCTTCCGGAAGAGCCTTTGGTGTTTCGAAGGTAGACTTCATATTATAAACCTTGCCTTCTTCTGCACTGATCATGATACCATGCATCATCTCAAATACATGATATGCCATCTCTTTGGATGCTCTGTTGTTTCTCTTTGCGCGGATAGACCATGCCATCTCTGCTGCTCCAAGACCTCTTGAGTTCTGATCATATCCGTGTGTAAGCGGGAAGAGAACCTTTTCAGAATTGGTCTTCTGGATATATACCGGATTTCCGAATTCATTCGGGTTGCCCATGTATACGATTCCTTCTGTTCCGTAGATAATGAGACTGTAGGTCTCATCAAGGATACAGTCTGAATTCATATGAAGTGTTCCAAGTACACCGTTTGCATACTCAAGAGAAGCTGTGAGTACATTTGGAACCTCAAGTGAATACTTCTTCTCGAAATCAGGAGCTCCAACACGTGTATTTACACGTTTCTGATCATTAATCTTTGTAAATGACGCAAGTCTCTTTACAGGTCCGAGTATTGATGCAAGAGCTGTAAGGTAATATCCTCCCATATCAAATCCGATACCTGCACCCTTCTTCCAAAGATGTGTAAGGAACTCTCCATAGATACCATAGTTTCGGCTGATTGCAGCATGAGCTGAAACAGGCTTTCCGATAAGGCCATGGTCTACGATATACTTTGCTGTCTGTACACTTGCTCCGAGGAATGTGTCAGGTGCAACACCAAGCCATAAGCCCTTCTTGTTTGCAAGCTTTACAAGCTCCTGTCCTTCCTTGAGTTCAACTGCGATCATCTTCTCTGACCATACATGCTTACCTGCGTTAAGGCACTGCTTGATGATCGGATAATGAGCAGCCGGGATAGTAAGATTGATTACCATCTCGATTGAAGGATCTGCGCAAATCTCATCAACTGTCATAGCCTTGATTCCGAACTTTTCGGCACTTGCCTGTGCACGTGCATCATTGATATCTGAACATGCTACTGCTTCAAGTATCTGAAATTTACCTGATGTTATATTGGTAAGATAAATATCACTGATGCTACCGCAACCGATAACAGCAACTTTAACTTTCTTCATATCATCCTCCGATAGTTGATTATCTGCAGCTCTCGATTATTGCCTTAATGTTTGCTGCTACCTGATCGATTTCTTCATCTGTTGAGTTAAGATTGATACCTGTACCTGCGCCAAGTCCCTTATCAACAACACCTACAGAAATGTTAACTGCTCTGTCAAGGATATCATCTGTCTGTGGAAGCATATGAGCCCAGTACTTTCTCGGCTCCTCATACTTCGGGCATGAATATGGGCAGTTAGCCGGTGCAGCAGTTACTCTGTTGAGGATCTGCTCCATGTTGTTGTATACATGCCATCCTGACTTAGCGATCGGAGCTGTACCAGCCTTCTCGCAGAACTTGTCAGCAAGCTCTTTTGTATCGAAGAGAAGAGTAAGGAGTGTACCGCACTCGCCTTCATCATTGATCTTTCTGAATCCAAGGCCTTCTATTCCCTGAAGCTGTGATTTAAGTCTTGCTTTCTTCTCACGAAGCATTCCGAGGATAGTATCAAGCTTTCTTCCCTGTGCAAGTGCAACAGCTCCTGAAAGCTCGTTCATTCTGAAGTTCATACCTACCATTGAACGGTTACCAACCTCAACACCCTGACGGCATGGCTTATGTCCCTGATCATGGAATCCGAATGCTCTCTCATAGAGATCATCATCTGATGTTCCTACAAATCCGCCATCACCTGATGTGATAGTCTTGAATGTGTTAAGTGAGTATGCACCGAGAGATCCGTATGTACCTACTCTCTTGCCCTTGTAAGAAGCACCTACTGCCTGGCAGCAATCCTCGATTACGAAGAGGTTGTGCTTATTTGCGATTTCCATGATTGCATCCATGTTTGCCGGGTTTCCGAGCATATGAACAGGCATGATAGCCTTTGTTCTTGGTGTAATAAGTGCTTCGATCTTTGTCGGATCCATTGTAAGTGACTCATCGATCTCTGCAAGTACAGGAATTGCATTTGAAAGAACGATTGATGAAATAGCTGCGCTGAATGTGTAACCCGGAACGATTACTTCATCACCGGCTCCGATTCCCAGTGCTGCAAGACAGCAAAGGAGTGAACTTGTTCCTGATGATGTTGCTACCACATGCTTATGTCCGAGTCTTTCAGCCATTTCATTTTCAAATGTAACAACCTTGCCCTTGAAACCGTCTTTTCCGATCTCACCGTAACGGAATAAGTTACCTGTCTCCATTAAGTCGAGAAGTTCAGCCTTCTCCTCTTCGCCCCACGCGTATCTACCTGGACCACCTGCCATAACAAAATACCTCCATATAAAAA
>JAZLHO010000015.1:0-18420 GCA_045616865.1 Lachnospiraceae bacterium
ATCGACAAACTGGTCGCTGTTTTATTGCGCCGAATTTTTTATTCAGTATTTTCAAGGTACAAAAGGCAGATAAAACTGCCGATATTTATACATACAAATCAGCTACTGATTGAAAATCAGTGAGTTGATGAGCATTCATTACATATACAGATACGTGGATGGTGTGGAAATTAGATATTTCCTGGTTGTACACCTATATGGTGGCGGGCAGAGAGATGCTGTTTCAAAAGCTGATTGGAAAGTTGGAGCATTTTGCTCTGATTTTGTATTTGCTATTCACACCTCCTTGTAAAGATTGAAGGAGGTTTTTTTATGTCTAAAAATGAGGTTTCTGCAAATACTTTTAAAGCTGTTGAGGGAAAGCGTTGGGCGAAGGGTTGTGTATGGCCTGCTCCGCTTGATAAGGATGGCGGGATTTTCTGGGATGAGGATATCATACCGGATGTTCTTAATCGCATCAAGATAGATCTGGTGGATGGTGATCCGGTCAGTGATATCTCCAATATCATCGGATATCGTTTTGTGAATGAAAATCTTCTGCGTCAGGCATTTACAAGGAGGACATATCAGACAGAGTATAAGCTTTCCGGGTGCAGTGAGGAACTGGAGTTTATAGGGGATTCTATTCTTTCTTCGGTGGTTACCGGTGAGCTTGTTAAGCATTTTACCCGTGTTGATTCAGGGGATACAGCGGCACCGTTTAAGTCGGATTATGATGAGGGTGATTTGAGCAGGTTAAGGAGTCATTTTGTCTGCAAGGAGCATCTTGGGATGAGGTGTGCGGCGCTGGGACTTGATAAGTATATCCTGTGTGGTTCCGGGGATGAATGTGACTTATCGGCGAGGGAGGATGCTATGGAGGCGCTTATTGCAGCCGTAGCGATTGACAGCGGATGGGATAAGTCGATAGTCGAGGATGTAACGGATCGTCTGGTTGATATACAGATTGATCAGCCTGACAGGTATCTTCGTAAGAGTTATTATGAGCTTCTTAATGGGTGGCATCGTCATTTCTTTCATGATATTCCGGAGTATTCTGTTTACAGGGATTATTATAAGAGTGGCAGGGAGCATTATAGTTGTATTCTTAAGTTCCGGATACCGGAAAATGATGATAATATTCCTGAGAAACAGGTTGTGCAGGGCGATGGGGATACCAGGAGTATTGCCAGGGAGAATGCGGCAAGGCAGGCTTACAGTTTTATATATGGTAAGGGATTGTGGCTTAATCTGAAAAATGCTGAGATTGTTCCGGATTTTGATTCTGCGATTAATCAGCTTCAGGAGCTTTGGCAGAAGAAGTACATAGAAAAACCGGAGTATGAATTTAGGCGTGAGGGTAGGAACTGGTATTGTAACTGTAATGCAAACGGGGTTATCGCTGACTGTAGGGGAAGGGATAAGGCTGAGGCAAAGAAGAGGGCTTCATATGAGGCTTTTGTGAAGATGCTTATGGCTGCCGGCTGCTGTAAGAAGGAGTGGTATGACCGGATGTTTGAAATTATGTTTTCCGGTGTGAATGATGGTGCTTTTGTTACAAAGGCGGCTGAATGTGTGGGGATAAAGTATTCTGCTGTGGCAGATATCTTAAAGCAGGTTGAATCGGGTAAGGTTATCTCTGACAGTGTGATTGAGAAGTGGCTTTCACGAGAATATGGCATTGAGGATCTTCATATCAACTGGAAGGAGTTTCCTTATCCGAATCTGCGGGATGAGGGTGTTCCGTTCCATAGGTTTATTACTGCCAGAGGGCTGATTGGTTTGTATTATAAGGATAGGTTGGCGGCTGAGGGGCATAAGCTTCAGGAGACTAAGACGGATAATTGGAAGGTTGTCGATTATAAGGAGACTATGGTTGACGTGAAGACATTAAAAGTTCCAGATAGGGAAACGACAGTCGGACCGGAGGATTCGTATAATAAGCGATGAAGATTACAGCAGGGTGTACGGCACCCAGCTGTATAGTATCAGTTTTGGAAATAAGAGCCTTAGAGTGCACACACTAGAATCAGCAGATGCGAAGATATTCATAGCATTCGTAGCACTGATAATCAAAAACCGGATATATACCCTGCTTAAGGATGAAGGAAGAAGGATCGGACATGATTATAACTTCATGAACGTGCCGGCAGCCATAAGAGAGTTGGAAAAGATAGAGATGATAAGGCAGTCCGGAGAAGTATACCTTATCGATCATGCGATAACAGCGAATCAGAAGACGATACTTAAGGCGTTCGGAATGGATAAGAATTATGTACTTCAGAAAGCAAGGATGATATCAGAAGAACTCAATCCGAGCACCCTGATAGTAGAAGCATAGGGAGGCAGCAGCAATGGCAAGAACGAACAAAGAAAAGCTCAGCGCTATAGAGATAAAGATTGAAAAAGAAAAGGCAAGAGTAGAGAACATGCGGCTTAAGTATGAAGCAGAACTTGAGAAACTTGAATTACTTATGGAGAGGCGTGATGCTATACAGTCTGATGAACTGATTGCGGCGATATCAAGGAGCGATAAGTCGTTTGAGGAAGTGATGGAGTTCCTTGGATCCGGCAAGAAAAGATGCAGAAAAAAGAGGGGATAAACACATACGGCAGGCCACTGGCCTGCCGATAATCATCATTGAGTATTTATTTTACTGGAAGTTAAGAAGTAAGGTACGTGTGGTTAGATGCTTACTGTTTTTCTTTAACTGACAATTCCTTTACTTCATCAAAAGAATGCTATTGCTTGCTATTTGATTGAAAAAGCTATAAAATATAGTCATAGTAGGGGAGGTATTTGAATATGAAAACAGTAAGTATTAGATTAGATGATTCTGTTTATGAAGCATTGGGGGATGTGCTGGATTCAATGGGACAGACAAAGCAGACATTTTATGAGACATATACAAGAACAGTAATTAGAGAGGGATGTATTCCGTTTTTGATAAAATCATCTAGAACATTGAATAGTGATGACAACAAGGTGAATGCATTCGAGAAATTGGAATCTGTAAGAATGAAAAAACACGATCTGTATAGTTATGAACAGGAGCTGGAGGCAGCAATAGATGAAAAATATGGTCATATTGATTGATACTAATGTTTTGCTGAATTATCTAACAAACCGGGATGATCCATATCTTGAGCAGTCAATTGAGATTGTGAAGATGTGTGCGACTGGAAAATGTATAGGCTACATTGCTTTTCATACACTTTCTATCTTATGGTATGTTTTAAGAAGATGGGATGATGAGGAGCGTAGACAAAGCCTGAAGGCAATATGTGACATATTTTATGTTGCTGCAGCTTCGCAAGATGCAATCAGGGAAGCTATTGAAAATGATAGATTTACAGATTTTGAGGATTGTCTTCAAGATAAATGTGCAAGGGAAGTTAGAGCAAATTATATCATAACATGTAATTTGTCAGATTATAAAGCGGCGGAAGTACCTTCAGTCACGCCAAAACAGTTTTTGATGTTAATTGAGAATCAGAGAAAGTAAACTATACCGCTTTTGGGAATATTTAAAGAGTATTGGAAATTGGTTTTATGAGTAATAGCACTAAAGTAACTTGGAGAAGATATGTCAGGCTGGCGGTTGTTGTACTGCTGCTTGTATGGTTTTTTATCGTTCTGTCGCAAACCGTATTTGGAAGGAAGCCCTTTGATGGTAATCATTTCCAGCCGGAGCTTTTCTGGTCATACAGATCTGTGCAGATGAAAGAGGCGTGGTTTGTGCGTCAGATCATCGGGAATGTGATTATGTATATGCCGTTCGGATTTTTGTTTCCGCTGCTGCCGGAGGGGAAGTTATCCGGGTGGAGGTTGTTTGCGGTTATGGTTATTGCAGGGCTGGGAAACAGGACTTTCCTCCACGAAAATTCCGAGAGGACTTGAGAATGTTTGAAAAAATGTTCGTTCTTTTAATTTTGTTTTTGCCTTGAAAGGTTGAAAAGAATCACATTAAGAAAAACATCAGAAAAAGAAGGCTGAATCATATGATTACAGAAACAATCACAATAGTAGCAGAATATGTGGCCACCTTTGGACTCAATGCAGTGAGGAAGCATGTTCACAATAAATTGGATGAAAAAAAGCTACGCACGGAATTGACTTCTTATATTGAACGGCAGCGGAAATATAACGAGATGTGTTCTTTGGCAGAAGAGATTGATTTTCAGGGACTTGTGGATTACATACAGGTCAGTCTCCTTGATCAGGTTGAAGTTAGAATTTTTGATCCTAACAGTAAAAAGAGAGGGCAAGCAAGACAGGAGATTGTTGACTCGGCAATATCCTTTTCCCAGGCGAATACAGATAAAGCAAAGTATCGCGTGTCTAAATGCATGGCAATCTGCCTGGATATTATTCGTGACTTTTATGAAGAACATCATCTTTCTGTGAATGACTATTTGCTTGCTGATATGATTGTAGATGCCGTAGCAGAAGAAGTACATGAAGCAAAGACAGCTACAGTTGTGGCTGTTGATAAAGCAAAGGAGGAGATCCTCGCAAAGATTGAAAATACAGGCTCTTTGTTTTCCATCGACAAAGCAACAGCTCTTGCTGAAACGGGGGATATTAGCACTATAGGTTCGGACATTAAGAGAATGCTCAGTCACATATCTCTGGATCATCCGCTTTATTCTCATTTTGGCTATGAATACAGGAATGGAATGGTTTTAAGCAAACCTTTATCGGCTGAGGCAAAGAAATTCTATCCGCCCAAAATCATTCTCACAGGGACAGAGCGATTCGATAATCAGTATTACAATGATCCTAATGGAAATCCGTTAGATTATTCATACCGACATCAACTCCCCTTCACAATGGAGGTGTCAAAGGCCATAAAGCTGCTTGGGGAAAAGCCGGATCCTCAGCAAGGTGAAGTGGCTGCGCTCGAGGGGAACACTGTGATTGCCACTCCGCCTGAGTTCCCACCGGCATTTCCCTGTGCAATTTAAGTTAGCGATACAACCTTCTTTGAGTATGTTCTTTTGCGCACACAGGAAATACTGGATGACGGTACATTTGTTATCAGTAATAAGGAGCAGGGCGGTAGCTTTTATTTTGAAATTAGGATTAATCCCAATAATTCAGGTAGGCCTGATTTCAAGATAAACATAACCAATCCGACGAATAAAGAACTGCTAAACTATGTGCAGTTCATGAGTATGCTTTCAAAGGTGAAGGATTTACATGTATATGTATTGACGGTTAGTGAAGATATTTTTGCCGGGTAC
This sequence comes from Lachnospiraceae bacterium, assembly GCA_045616865.1. Lineage (GTDB taxonomy): Bacteria > Bacillota > Clostridia > Lachnospirales > Lachnospiraceae > Darwinimomas. The sequence goes on from JAZLHO010000015.1 coordinate 5,227, forward strand.
ATTAATGATATGAATTATAAGACCGATTTTGCATCAGTTGATGAAGAGGTCGATTTCCTTGAACGAGTATGCGTTATTGAGGATTATTTTGGAGTTGAATTAAAACTTAATGGAGGGATAAGTAATAGGGAATACGAAACGGTTCTTCATATCTCCGATTTAATTAGAAATGATGAAGTTTCCGGAACATGGAGTGAAGCAACTTTTTCAGGTATTGTGAGCCCGCATTTCCGTGAAGAGCTGGTATCAATGCATGGCATTGGGACGGTTCTCTATGTACTATTGCAAAAAATAGATTCGGTTTGCTAATTGTATTAATTCAGTGTAAAATACAAGTAGTTAGTAATAATACACCTATGCAGAAAGTGTGTTTAGGTATTGATGTAGCGTAGAATATGACTATTGATGATATTAAAAGCAAGATATTGACAGTGTTAAGGGATTATCCGGTGAAGAAAGTGGTCCTTTTTGGTTCGCGTGCTACAGGGACAAACAGTGATGACAGCGATGTGGATTTAATAGTAGAGTTCACCGAGCCGGTTTCTTTACTTGTTCTTTCTGAAATGAGGATAAAACTTGCAGAGGTTTTAAACTTGGATGTGGATATTATTCATGGTCCGATCCGGGAAGAAGACATGCTGGATATAGATAAGACGGTGGAGTTGTATGTTGCGTAGGGATAAAATAGCAATACAAAAGATATTGCGGGAACTGAGGATTGGGCAGGAAATGTTGAAAGACATTTCTTTTGATGATTTTAACTCAAATGAAATATTAAAGCGAGCAGTTTCCATGACTGTAATCAATGTGGGCGAGCTTACCAAGGTTATTTCTGACGAAACCCGTCTCGCATATCCAACTACACCTTGGAAGGCAATTTCCGGAATGAGAGATATAGCTGCACACAAATATCAGACTCTTCGTATGGAAGATGTTTACAATACAGTCCAAAGTGATTTTCCGGCATATGAAGAGCAGCTGAATATTATATTAGCGGAATTAATGGAAAAGGATAAATAAAGATTAATTGTTAAATGGAGACCTTGAGGTTTCCATTTTTGGAATATAGTATATTACCAGAAAATTGAGGATGCATAGGTACTGTTGGGAATATTTAAAGGAGGTTAGTTTGTGGTAATCATAAAAGAAAAAGTTGATATAGATAAGCTGAAAACCATTGAGGCAGAGACTTTCTTTGAAGATATGATAAAGGCAGTAGTTGACATTGAGCAAGGGATCATTGCTGTTAATGCTGAGCTGCATTCAGATCTTGAGCAAATGCTATTGGAAGACGGTTCATCTCAGAAAAACTTATATGGTATCAATATTCTTTTTGATGAAAAAGAGATAGAGTTTGATTCATTAATCAATCCACCGCGCAATCGTGAGGCTGGATTTCCAAGGGCTGGAAGAATCGTTGCAGATCCGGTAGCAAGGCAAAGAATAGAGGAGATTGTGAACAAATGGATAGAGATGTAAGATGGTTTGCAATGCCGGTAGGCATACAGATTTCAAATATAGGCGGAGAGGTCGAGAGAGCCATTCGTTGGAAGAATAGAAATGATAGAACGAAGATGGCAGAGTTTTACAACAAGGCCTTGGAGCTGCTGTCACTTTCTAAAAAAGATCCCAAGAACACTCATCGACTTGGTGAACTGAGTTTCTGTGAAGAAGAACTCAGGGATTACTTTGAAGGAGAAAATTATTACAATACCACAGACGATATGCTGCTTAGGTATTATAATGCTTTTATTTGATAAGGCCTGGCGATTTCATTTTCCACAGAATTTATGCAGTATATATTCAGGATCGGGCTTTTTGAGTTAGATGATATGTTTCATAACGGGCTTGGGATTGTGATAGGGTTTCTGATACATATGCTGTTTGTATATATCATGGATTCGTTTTTTAGACTTGATTGGAGGATGAACTGCTATGGAGACAAATGTGATAAAAGACGGTGGTGAGATCACGGTCGCAGTTTCAGGAAGGTTGGATGAGAATACCGTTCCTGAGCTTGTCAGGGTGTTCGAGGGTATACTTGATGAAGCACAGAGCCTCATACTGGATTTTAAGGAACTGACTTATATTTCCGCGTCCGGTCTGAGGCTTTTATTAAGTGTATTGCAGATCATGTATTATCAGGGCAGGTCACTTTCAATCAGAAATGCGAGTGATTCTGTCAGGAGGATCTGGAATACGGTAAGGATGAATGAATATCTGGAGATTGAGTGATGATGTATGATTATGATAGATATAAGACCATAACTCGGAATCGTCTTTCACAGGATAGCTTCGAGCACAGTGTCCGTGTATCGGACTGTGCGGCAAGGCTCGGTGAGCGTTTTGATGTGGATGCGGAAAAGCTGCGTGTCGCCGGAATACTGCATGATTATGCCTTGGAGATGGATCCTGATACATTGCTTCAGCTTGCGGCAGACGGCGCTGTGAAGATAACAAAGCATGAACGGGAGTGTCCTCACAGACTTCACGGCAAGGTCGGTGCGCTTCTGGTTGAGAGAGAGCTGGGAATCACAGACCCTGAGATACTTTCGGGCATAGCCAGTCATTACGGGGTAGTCGATATGACACCGTTTGAGGAGGTCATATTTCTGGCGGATTTGTATGACAGGTTAAGCTGCTGTGATTATGATGTGTCTATGGACAGGATGCTGGAGAGCAGCACTCTTGATGAGGCTGTCATGTACGTCCTTCAGTTTGCGATCACCGGATTAGTGAATGATGATGAGAAAATGTCTGCGGATATCGCTGTAATATATGATTTCATTATCACCAGAAGGTCGAAAACATCTGCCTGGGACAGGGATGCTGTCAAGTGGATACTGGAGCGAAGGTCAGTATATGACGATGAATCCTTCGACATACTGCTGAAGGTATGTATGGAGCATTCGACCGGGCTTTCCAGTCTGAACAATGCGAGAGATCTGGGAGGATACCGTACTGCGGATGGCAGGACCGTGGCAAGGCATAAGATCATACGTTCAGCGGCTCTGAGCAGGATGACCCAAGAGGATGCAGACCGTCTGTATGATATGGGCATCAATACGATCATTGATTTCAGGGCTGAGAGCGGAAGAAAGAAGCTGCCGGATATCCATACTGAAAGGTTCAGATGCATCCCCTGCGAGATGGCTAATTTCGTCAAGTCCGATTATCAGAATGAGCTTGCCGGCATGGCATCGGAATCTGACGGTTCACGCCTTGCCGGAGATATGTTCCTGAACGGTGAGTTCCTGAAGGAGTTTGATGTAGAGCAGATGTATCGTGCGAATTTTACTTCTGAGAAATCGGCAGAGGGACTCAGGCAGATGCTGGATATCATGCTGGATGATGAGACTACGGGAGTTCTGATACATTGCCGGGATGGAAAGGATCGTACGGGTGTTGCTTCAGTGATCATCCTGATACTTCTGGGTGTGAGCGATTACGATTGCGCATGTGACTATATGGCATCAGCTGTATCTACATTTGCTTTGACTGAGATATCCAATGATTTCTTTGAATTTTATTCGTATGACGAGGATATCGTAACTAATTCAAGACGGGAAAAGAGTGTCGATTATAATCTGGCCATGGCGATTTCGGACTGGATGATCGATAAGTACGGAGATGACGGCGCGTATTTCCGTGATGTTCTGAAGGTGGACGGTGATTATGTGAGATGTCTGCGGGATAAGTTTTTGGAATGATAAGTTGAAACAGTAATGTTTTTTTGTATAATATACCTATGAGGCATTTGATTTATGAACTGGTAAGACCGGGGGATAAGGATCACAGGATTGGCCGTATATATGATATAGCCATCGTGGTTGTGGTGATTCTGTCCCTGATTCCTATGATGTCCAGGAGAGATGCCGGATGGGAGAAATCGCTTGATATCATCACTGCTGACATCCTGTTTTTTGATTATGTATTAAAGTGGATGACCTATGATATCCGCCGCGGCGAGGAGGGAAATGTCAGGCCTTTCCTTCTGTATCTCATCAATCCCGTGGCGCTTGTTACATTCATAAGTCTGCTTCCGTCTTTCGGTATACTCGGCGAGTCGTGGCGTGTGCTGCGTATCCTGAGAATCATGACTTTATTCGGTTATTCAAAGCACTGCAATAAGATCATCAATGTATTCCGCAGGCAGAAGGATCAGCTGGGTCTGGTTTTTGCCATCGCAGTTTTATATATCTTTGCGACTGCGCTGCTTGTATTCGTCAGTGAGCCGGAGACCTTTAAGGATTTCTTCCAGGCTATCTACTGGTCGACCACTATGCTGACTACGGTAGGTTACGGTGATATAGCTCCTGTATCATATCTGGGCAGGACGATAAGTATGCTTTCTTCGATTGTCGGTATCGCGGTTATCGCGCTTCCGGCCGGCATCATCACCTCGGGCTTTATGTCTGAGCTCGATGACGAGAAGAAACGAAGGGAAATGGGGACGTATGCCGAGGCTGAAGCTGAGGGTGAGAGGTCTTTTGCGACGGCACGGGTGCATTTTATGAACCCTGAGCAGAAGGCAGCATTTCCCAGATATATGATTATCATGACGGTATGCGTGGCGGTGAACTGTGTGCTGCTTACTGTATGCAGGATATTCAAACTGCCTATGTGGCTTGATACTATGGGAACGGTTTTTGCATCAGTGATGCTGGAGCCGTGCGCGGGGATCATCGTCGGATTTCTGACTAACTGTCTGGAGACTTATACATTTTATGAGGGTGCGATCATGTATTTTCTGACGAGTGCAGTGATCGCTATAATTCCGGGTCTGCTTCTGAGAACAAGGAATGGCGGGATCAGGAGAAATAAGCTTATTCCGGTTATGGCGCTTACGATATCGGCCTCGGCTCTGGTGGCGACTGTTCTGACAGTTATCCTCGGAAGGGGATATCAGGGTAATTACTGTGAGGAGCGGTTATATCAGATGTTTTTGCAGCTGGGACTGGGTGAGTTTGGTGCGATGCTGCTTCCGACGCTGCTTACCAAGATACTGGATATGGGTATCATATTTATCGTCATCTGTCTGGTTTCCAGGTCCGGTGCGGTGATGGATATCATACATGGCGGTGACAGGACAGATAGAAGGTTTTAAGGGTATTAGAGAGTTATGATTAATCCAAGTATTGACAAAAAGTATGTTGAGAGAGAGAAGAACAGAGGTCTGCTGATAGTTTATGATCTGATATTTTTTGCATTCTCTTTTTTGGTATCATTCGGACTTCGCATATCCGGCGTGGACATGCAGAGTGGTGTCGTGTTCCTGGATCTTGTGCCGCATTTTGTGCTGGCATACGGATGTCTGCTCGGAGCGAGACTTTTGTTTAATTGCTACAGGCAGATATACAGATATGGCAACATGCGAGCATTTTCCAGAATGATGGCTGCCGAGATACTGGGCGGCATGGTGTATATCATTCTGGCGATGCTGCTGCCGATCAGGCATTTCATGGTTTTGAGATATATGCTTTTACTGCTGCTTGACTATGCCGTGGTTATGTCAGTGAGAGTAGTGTATTTCTATATCTATACCAGGGCTACCAGGGATACCGAACTCGGAAGGATATGCAGGACTTTTCTTGAGCGTGTGGGCGGTGTGGATGTTGAGTCACATCAGATCGGCGCAGTGCGGAGCTTTGCTGAGATACTTGGTATAGATGAGACATCCAAGGCGCAGAATCTGCCGGTCAATGATATCATCAGGGTTGTCAGAAAGTTCGATGTCCACGGTGATGTCATAGGTATCACGCAGATCAACAAGGGTTATATCAATAAGACCTATCGTATAGAGACCAGTGATGAGTACAATAAGATACATAAGTATACGCTTCAGAGGATCAATACGGATGTTTTCAAGGATCCTGATGTCCTGATGGATAATTATATCAAGGTTACGGAACATCTGCATGAGAATTTCATTTTAAAGGGACATACATCCAAGGGGTCCAATCCTCAGCTCAAGCCGGTGATTAAGAACGGCAAGGCATTCCTCCGGACTGATTCGGGATGCTGGAGGCTGATGAATTATTTCAGCAATATCTATTCTATGGATATTCCGGACAGTCCGGATACATTTTATGAAGCTGGTAAGAGCTTCGGACTGTTCCTTAAGGCTATGAGTGATATGGATATCTCGGAACTGAAGGATACTATACCGAATTTCCACAATACCAAGCTGCGTTACCGTGACTTGCTTGCGGCTATCGATGAGGATCCTGTGCACAGGGTCAAGGATGTGGTTGACGAGATCAAGTTCATCATGGACAGGGCGAAGATGTACGGACTAATAGCTGATGCGTTGGAGTCGGGCAGGATTCCGTATCGTATCACGCACAATGACTGTAATCTCAATAATATACTTTTTAACCGTGATACGCATGATCCTGTAGCGGTCATCGATCTGGATACTGTCATGGCAGGTTCTCCGCTTTATGACTATGGTGATTCTATGAGAATCGGAACCAATACTGCCAGGGATGATGAGAAAGATCTGAGCAAGGTTTCCTGTGACCTCAGGCTTTATGAGGCTTATGCGAGGGGATATCTGGAGGCGTGCGGTGATATACTGACGAGGGAAGAGCTGGAGCTGATGCCGTATGCTTCTATCATCATCACCAGCGAGGATGGCATCAGGTTTCTGATGGATCATATCAACGGAGATACTTACTATACGATCGAGTATCCGGGTCAGAACCTGGATCGGTGCAGGACTCAGCTAAAGCTGGTTGAGGATATGCAGCGTAAGCTTCCGCAGATCAAGCAGATACTGAGGGATATCTACAGGGATCTGGGACTTAAGGCAGAGATCAGTGAGGCAGATCTGATCTGATTATACGGCGGAGATCAGTGAGGTGGATCTGGTCTGATTATACGGCGGAGATCAGCGAGGGGATCTGGTCTGATTATACGGATGAAATATACAATCACAAGAGAAGAACAGGTCATGCTGGAGCTGCTCGGAGCGGCTTCGTTCGGATATGCTTTTGATCCTGACGGGGATACTGACTGGAGCAGAGTATACAGGGAGCTTTATGAACACAGGGTCGCATCGGTGCCCTGTGATTATATCGCGGACCTTCCGCTTGATGATAAGCTGCGTTCTGTGTGGCGCAGGCATTGTGTGGCGCAGCAGTTTTTCTTTGACAAACTGACAGCTGCTGAGAATGAGATATGTGATGCTTTTGAAAAGCAGGGTATACCGTATGTGATCTTAAAGGGTATGACTGCGGCGATGAATTATCCGGTCCCGTCACACAGGTCGATGGGAGATATAGATATACTGATTCATGAATGTGATGACGACAGGGCTACTGAGGTGCTGACCGGGCTGTCGTATGAGGGTGATAAGCTTCCGGCAGGAAAGCATAAGAGGTTCTGCCGCGGGGACATAGATGTAGAGCTTCATTATCATGTCACGAAGCTTAAAAATGCGAGGTGGGACAGGATATTTGATGAGCATATGCTGGCCGGGATAGATCATGGAGTTAAGAAGACTGCGGGGTCGGCAGCATTTTACATGTTCCCTGTCATGGAGACGGGAATAGTAATTCTTCAGCATCTGTACGGTCATCTGACCGGTGAGGGCGCAGGGCTTCGGCAGGTGATGGACTGGATGATGTTTGTGCATGCGTCGGGGCTTAATGACTGGACTGAGTTCAATGATTTTGCAGGGCGCGTCGGGGTGTATGAGTTTCAGAAGATCGTAACAAGGATGTGCGAACGATACCTCGGGCTGCCGCATCGTGATGACCTCGACTGGTGTCTGTCTGCAGATGATGAGACCTGCGGGGAGCTGATGGGCTTTATACTTTCGATGGGCAATTTCGGCAATAAAGAGAAGCGGCAGGGAATAAACCGGAAGGTGCTTTTCTATAAGGATATACCGACTACATTTAAGAGGATACAGAAGGGCGGCATATGCCGTTGGAAGGCTGCCCGGAATCATGCGGTGCTCAGGCCGTTTGCGTGGATGTACCAGCTGGGCCGGGTGGGCATGCTGTTTATCAGGCACGGGTATTCGCTCGATGAATTAAGGCGCGATATCGGGGATGCTGATGATACGGGCAGACTTTTCGCGAGGCTCAGGCAGGATGACCGGGAGTAGTTTCGCGGAGGAAGCCAGGGCGGAGTGGCCGGAGATAAAGCATGCGAGCGGTTCAGGCGGAGTGACCGGGAGTAGGGATATTGGAGGAGCAGGATGGACGAGAGCTGTAAGATAACTACATATACGGGACTTAGATTCAATCCGCTTGAGGCGACGGAGGATGATATCAGAATCGAGGATATAGCGCATTCGCTGCCTATGATCTGCCGGGGCAACGGGCAGGTGAAGACATTTTTTTCAGTGGCGCAGCATTGTATAAACTGTGCCAATGAGGCCGGAGCCAGGGGGTATTCCCGCCGTGTCCGGCTGGCGTGTCTTCTGCATGATGCGGCTGAGTGTTATCTGTCGGATGTTCCGCGGCCGCTGAAGCAGTATCTGCCGGAGTATCACATTTACGAGGATCGTATGCTCAGCCTTATATATACGAAGTTCCTGGGATCGGATGTGACTGAGGAGGAAAACAGGCTTGTCAGGGAGATAGATGATGTGATGCTGTATTTTGATCTGCATACGCTTTTGAAGATGGATGATGAACCCGAGCCTCAGGTAAACATTTTCCTCTCATATGCCCCGAGAAGCTTCGAGGAGGTGGAAAATGAGTATCTGGAAATCTTCGGTAAATTAAGCAGTTAAGCTATTGATTTTAGCAGGTTTTTTGTGATAAGATACTAATTTGTAGATAGAGGTTGAAAAATATTTAAAAAATATATTTTTTGGGGGAAAAATCATGGCAAACAAATGGGTGTATTTGTTTACGGAAGGTAACGCAGACATGAGAAACCTTCTTGGTGGTAAGGGTGCCAACCTTGCAGAGATGACCAATATCGGTCTTCCTGTTCCACAGGGTTTCACTATCACAACAGAGGCTTGTACTCAGTATTATGAGGACGGCAGAAATATCAACGACGAGATCATGGGTCAGATCATGGACTATGTCGCTAAGATGGAAGAGATAACAGGCAAGAAGTTCGGTGATGCAGAGAATCCGCTTCTTGTTTCAGTTCGTTCCGGCGCTCGTGCTTCAATGCCCGGAATGATGGATACAATTTTGAACCTTGGACTTAATGAGGAGGTTGTTGAGACTCTGGCTAAGAAGTCAGGTAATCCTCGTTGGGCATGGGACTGCTACAGAAGATTCATCCAGATGTTCTCTGATGTAGTTATGGAAGTTGGTAAGAAGTATTTCGAGGCTCTTATCGATGAGATGAAAACTAAGAAGGGTGTTACACAGGATGTCGAGCTTACAGCTGATGACCTTAAGGAGCTTGCTGATCAGTTCAAGGCTGAGTACAAGGCTAAGATTGGTTCTGACTTCCCGTCTGACCCGAAGGTACAGCTGGTAGAGGCTATCAAGGCTGTATTCCGTTCATGGGATAACCCGCGTGCTAATGTATATCGTCGTGATAATGATATCCCTTATTCATGGGGAACAGCAGTTAATGTTCAGTCTATGGCATTTGGCAACATGGGCGATGACTGCGGTACAGGTGTTGCTTTCACACGTGATCCTGCAACCGGTGCCAAGGGTCTCTTCGGTGAGTTCCTGACAAATGCACAGGGCGAGCATGTTGTTGCCGGTGTTCGTACACCTATGCACATCACAGAGATGGAAGAGAAGTTCCCTGAGGCTTTTGGGCAGTTTGTTGATGTATGTAAGATTCTTGAGGACCATTACCGCGATATGCAGGATATGGAATTCACAGTTGAGCACGGTAAGCTCTACATGCTTCAGACACGTAACGGTAAGAGAACAGCCAAGGCAGCTCTTAAGATCGCATGTGACCTCGTTGATGAGGGTATGATTTCAGAGGAGAAGGCTGTTACCATGATAGATCCGCGTAACCTTGATTCACTTCTTCATCCTACTTTCTCAGCAGCAGCTTTAAAGCAGGCAGAGGTTATCGGCAAGGGCCTTGCAGCATCTCCGGGTGCAGCTACAGGTCAGATCGTATTCACTGCTCAGGATGCTAAGGAATGGGCAGAGGCAGGCAAGAAGGTTGTTCTGGTTCGTCTTGAGACTTCACCAGAGGATATCGAGGGTATGAAGGCAGCTCAGGGTATCCTGACAGTTCGTGGCGGTATGACATCTCACGCAGCAGTTGTTGCACGTGGTATGGGTACCTGCTGTGTATCAGGTTGCACAGAAATCGACATTAATGAAGATGCTAAGATGTTTAAGCTCGGTGTTCATGAGTATCACGAGGGCGACATCATTTCATTTGACGGTTCTACAGGTAATATCTATGATGGACAGCTTCCTACAGAAGAGGCTTCTATCTCAGGCGAGTTCGGACGTATCATGGCATGGGCTGACAAGTACAGAACACTTAAGGTTCGTACAAACGCAGATACACCTCGTGATGCAAAGAAGGCTCGTGAGCTTGGTGCAGAGGGTATCGGACTTTGCCGTACAGAGCATATGTTCTTCGAGGGTGACAGAATTGATGCTATCCGTGAGATGATCGTTTCTGATACCAAGGAAGAGAGAGAGGCAGCTCTTGCTAAGATCGAGCCGCTTCAGCAGGGAGATTTCGAGAAGTTATTCGAGGCTATGGAAGGTAATCCTGTAACTATCAGATTCCTTGATCCGCCGCTGCATGAGTTCGCTCCTGTAGAGGAAGAGGATATCGCTAAGGTTGCTAAGGCACAGGGCAAGACAGTTGAGCAGGTTAAGGCTATCTGCGCAGCACTTCACGAGGTTAACCCGATGATGGGTCATCGTGGATGCCGTCTGGCAGTTACATTCCCTGAGATCGCAGCTATGCAGACCAGAGCTGTAATCAAGGCTGCTATCAATGTTCAGTTGGCTCATCCGGGCTGGTCAGTAGCACCTGAGATTATGATTCCTCTTACAGTTGATTCCAAGGAATTCAAGTTCTGCAAGAAGATCGTTAAGGAAACAGCTGATAAGCTTATTGAAGAGGCCGGGGTAAAGATGGAGTATGAGGTTGGTACTATGATCGAGATCCCGCGCGCAGCACTTACAGCTGATGAGATTGCACAGGATGCGCAGTTCTTCTGCTTCGGTACAAATGATCTTACACAGATGACATATGGTTTCTCACGTGATGATGCAGGCAAGTTCCTCGGTGCTTACTATGATGCTAAGATCCTTGAGAACGATCCGTTTGCTAAGCTTGATCAGATTGGTGTAGGCTCTCTCATGAAGACAGCTGTTACACTTGGCAAGAATGTTCGTCCTGAGATTCACTGCGGTATCTGCGGTGAGCACGGTGGAGATCCTTCATCTGTAGAGTTCTGCCACAAGATCGGACTTAACTATGTATCATGTTCACCATTCCGTGTTCCGATTGCAAGACTTGCAGCAGCACAGGCAGCTATCAATAATAATTGATCATGCGGCAGGAGAAGACAGAATAAGTCAATCATAGACGAGATAGAACAAGTCAATCTGAGACGAGATAAATAAGATATGATGAGATGAGCTCTCCCAGCCCCTATCGGGCTGGGAGAGCTTTTTGCAGGTGGCGGCTATCCCCTGCGCCGCCGCGTCCCCGGAGGAGATTTCCAGCTGCAACCATCACTCTGCCAAGTTTGGCGGCTATCACTCTTCGTCCCCGACAACAGTAAGAGCACTTTTATTGACAACCGGTTTGATAGCATAATACAATTATTTCCATGAAAAAACTAATTATCATTTTGACTATATTTACATTTGCATTATCACAGCCAGCTATCCGGTCGCTGGCTGCGGTGAAGACGCCAGCGCAGAACACAGCGCAGAAGACGCAAACGCAGAACACAGCGCAGAACTCAGTTAAATATAATCGCAAAAAGATGCTGCGTGAAAACGTGACTGCAAAGTATTTTGAGAACTTCGTGGAATCTGAGGCAGAGAAAAAGATAAGCAGCTACATACAGCTCCCGAAGGATTACCGTCCGGGAGACAAGTGGGCCGGCGACTGGGCTGATATAGAATCGGGCGGTCAGACATTTTTTACCTTCGGCTGCGGAGTGTGCTGCCTTTCAAATATATTGAGCACTCTGGGCGATAAAGTGATAGAGCCTGATGATATGTTCAGGCTTGTGAAGGCTCAGACAGATTACAATCCGGATTCAGGAGTTGGCGCCGTCAGCTGGGGACAGCTGCAGACCGTATGTGCAAACGCCGGGCTTAAGACAGCACTTAAAGTAAAACCGAATACTTTAGACGAATTCAGAAAAGATGTCGCTGACTCAGTAACGACACTTGTACTGGTATGCAGGGAGAATGATGACGCGCTTTGGTTTTATACCAAGGGGCACTATGTAAATCTCTGGGAATATGATCCTGAAAATGATACCGTATTCGTGACTGATCCAAGCGGACTATTCAACCGAAACAGAGTCATGGTAGAAGATGTCTATAATGCTCTCAAGACCAGAAGCAGCTCGCAGTATATGACGGTAGCAGCGCCTGCGTCTGAAAATTGACGGCTCCGCACTTGATAAAGCACAGAAATCAGTTATAATTGAAATATATTTGAAGGAGGTAGTCATGGCAAATAAAGCAATCAGTACTAACAAGGCACCGGGCGCTATCGGACCATATTCACAGGCAGTCAGGGCCGGAAATACGGTGTACGTTTCGGGAAGCATCGGACTTATTCCTGAGACAGGAGAGTTTGCGGGAAATGATACCGAATCCCAGACAAGACAGGCTCTCATGAATGTTAAAAACATACTTGCAGCTGAGGGATATGAGATGACAGATGTCGTAAAGGCAACTGTTCTCATGAAGGATATCGGCGATTTTAATACTATGAATAATGTATATGCTGAGTTTTTCTCTGAACCTTATCCTGCAAGGGCTGCTTTTCAGGTTGCGGCACTTCCGAAAAATGGGCTTGTAGAAATTGAGGTTGTTGCAGTTAAGGATTGATTTTTACATATTTGATAATGACGGTCACCTCTGTACAGAGGTGGCTGTTTTACGGAATCCAGTATCTTGAACAAAGACTTCCTCTGAAGGACGATTCGCCCTGGCGTGTCCTGAAGAGGAAGGTCTTTGTTCAAGATACGGACTCGTGTGTCCCGGAGAAAAATTATTTCCTCGCGGTCGCAGTACATAGAATTGA